>JANMLD010000393.1:0-24196 GCA_031372345.1 Pirellula sp. | reverse complement strand
TTTAGTGCTACGCCTTGGAAGGAAGTTCTCAACTGGCTGGCTTCACAAGCTGAGTTGAGTTTGCAAGTCGATGCGTATCCGACAGGGACCTTCACGTACCGAGATCCATACCGACGATACACGTTGGCCGAGACGATGGACATCATGAATGGCGTGTTGCTCGGCAAGGGTTTCACGCTCGTCAAAAAACAACGCGTCTTGATGAGTGTGGACTTGGGGAGTGGTGAGTCTGCCGAAGTCACAAAGCTCCTTATCCGCGAGCTTGCGGAATTGGTAACTGTAGAAGAATTGAGCAAACGAGGCGACTACGAAATCATCAAATGCGTTTTTCCATTGGAGCGATCGACAGTGGAAGAAATTGAAAAGGAAGTTAAATCGCTGATTGGACCCACAGGCTCGGTAGTGCCATTGCCTACTGCTAGCCAAGTATTGGTGTGCGAGACAGGTGGCAAATTGCGTATCGTTCGAGATTTGATCGAACGTTCGGAAAAGCCAGACGGGGCACGGTCGGCAAAAATTGTGACCATTCCGTTGAAGCACCTCAGTGCCGACGAACTACTGGCCATCGCCAGACCTTTGGTGGGGCTCAAGGATGGGATCAATACTTCAGAAGACCTCAGTCTTTCGACGGACACTTTCGGTAACACAATCTACGCCACCGGATCCGCAGACAAACTTCAAAAGTTACGGGACATTGCCACTCAAGTTGATGTGAAGCCGAGTGGCGAAACAACTGCAGCCGTTGCGATTGAACCACCGTTTTTCAAATCGCACCGGCTTCTCGGTTCGGACCCAACCACGACGATGGACGTGCTGCAGTCGACTTTTGCCGGCCAGACCAACATGAAGTTGTCGATGGATCCGAAAACCAACAACATCATCGCCGATGCGATCAGGCCGGACCACGAAAAGATTGACAAAATCATTGCCGAGCTGGCGGGTCAGAACAGCGATTTCCAAAGCATTCCCTTGGTGAAACTCGATACGCAAACGGCCATGCTGACTCTGGAAAAATTCTTTGGAAAGCAATCCAAGGACGCTACCACGGTCAAAGGCCCAATTTTCTACCCCGATACGGCGTCGAAATCGATTCTGGTGAAGGGGACCGAGCAAGAAGTCGAGCAAATTCGAAAACTGCTGACGACGGTCGAAGCTTCGAGCCCAGCCGCGGAGTCAATGATCGATGGGTTGCTGATGGTGCCTATCAAAGGCAGAGCAGCCGATCGCGTTCTGGAACAAATCAAATTGCTCATGGAAGCCAAGAAGAGCAATTCTCGTTTTCGTATCGTCTTACCCCCTGATGAACCTAAAAACAAGAATAATTTGCAACCCAAAGATACACGAAGTACATCGCATCAACGGACCAATCCATTCGCGAAATTCGTAATGGCGCAGGGGGACGAAACCCCAAATCAGAGCAAGCCGGTGGCTGTGGAAGCCTCCCAGGAGAGTCCTTTTCCAAGTGCCGCATTCAATGACATCGTGATTCGGCGCGGGCCGAATGGTCTGATCGTCACCAGCGACAACCCAGCGGCGCTCAAGGAGTTCAATCAATATTTGCAATTGGTGCAGGAGCAGATGAAAAATGCTCCAACCGATCCGACCATCCGCGTTTTGAAGCACATTAAAGCCGCGGCCGCCGTCGAATTGATCAAGAGCATTATCGCTGGCGAAGCGGCTACCGGCGGAAGTGGCGGTGGGGGCGGTCTTCTTGGCGAAGTGGCTTCTAGTGTACTGGGTGGTGGTGGCTTCCTCGGCGGCATGTTCGGGGGTGGAGGTGGCGGCGGAAGCAGTTCTAGCGCAAGCGCCGGCGTAACAGGCGCTGCAGCAACCGGCACAGTCGTAATGACCGCAGATCCGCGACTCAATGCAATTTGGATTCAGGCTAACGGTTCCGACATGCAAATGGTGGAAGAACTTATCGAGTTGATCGACATTCCAGACAGTGGCATCGACAATCTAACACGAGGTGTACCTCGAACCATTTTCATCAACAACGTAGCAGTCGCGGATGTGGAGGCACTTGTCAAGCAAGTCTTTGCGGATCGAATTGCTGCGGCTCCGAGTGCGGGTGGTCAAGCCCAGCCATCTCCACAGGAATTCCTAGCGCTCATCGGCGGCGGCGGACGACGCGGCGGTGGCGGAGGGGGCGGAGCTGGCGCCAAGAGCGAGCTAAAGGAACTGACAATGACGGTCAGTGCGGACAAAAAGAACAACGCACTTATCGTTGTAGCGTCGCCGATGCTGTTTAAAGAAGTTGAGAATTTTGTAAAAGAGATGGATAAATCCTCGGAAGACGAACAGAGTAACTTTATCGTTGTGCCGATACCGGCCGAGGTGAATGCCAATACGATGCAAAACGCCCTGAAGTCCGCGTTCGGCGCAAGTGTCAAAACAAGCACCACTTCGAATACGAATCCAACCCAAGGTACTACGCCAGGTGGTGCTGGCAACCCCGCAGATATTTTCCAGCAGTTCAGAAATCGTGCTGGTGGCGCAGGTGGCGCTGGTGGCTTCCCAGGTGGATTCGGTGGTGGTGCTGGCGGATTTGGCGGTGGCCAAGGCGGTGGTGGAAATCGCGGCGGAGGTACTGGCGGATTTGGTGGTCAAGGCGGTGGCGGTAATCGCGGGGGAGTTACTCAAGGAGGCGGTGGTACCCGTGGCGGCGGTGCAACAGGTGGCGGCGCCAGAGGTGGTCGCTAGACATTTCGTGGACGAGCGAGGCCCTTCGCTCGCCTAAGTTTCCCGCGTGGACGAGCGAGGCCCTTCGCTCGTTTGATTAACCTGCTGAGGATGCCGTGCTGAGCGAGGGCCTCGCTCAGCTACACACCCAACAATAGAATTCAATGCGATTATGATTACAGAAGCTGGCGAAATCCTACTCCGTCGCGGTTTGATCAACCGCGAACAACTTCAGCAATCCCGCGCCACCGCCAACGGTGGCGGGATCCTTGAGAGCATTATCAAGGCCGGATTCGCCAAGGAAGAGGATGCTCTCAAGGTCGTTGCCGAAGAGTTCGGACTCGATTTCATCGATCTCCGCGAAGCCAACGTCGACCTGACTTTGCTGCAAACGTTTCCGCTCAAGCTCATCTACCGACACGCCCTCTTCCCTGTCAAACGCGAGGGTGGGCAGCTTTTCGTAGCGACCAGCAATCCGCTCGATCTTTACCCACTTGACGAAGCATCCGCGGCCACCGGTCTAGCCGTGGTTCCGTTGGTTGCAGAAAAAGATGAAATCGCCAAGCTAGTCAAAAAGCATTTGGGCGTTGGAAGCGAAACCGTCGAGGGGCTCTTGGCCTCCAAGTCCGACGAAGATGCCGAAATCGAGTTGCTCGAAAAAATCGAAGCAGACGGCAGCGAACTGGGTGAACAAGCCCAAGAGGCATCAGTTGTTCGACTGGTCAACGAGCTTCTGGTGGAAGCCATCGATACGCGTGCTAGCGACGTTCATATTGAATCGCAAGCTTCTGGGATAGTCGTCCGCTATCGCATCGACGGCATTCTGCACACCCAAGCTATCCCACCAGAAATCAATCGCTTTCAAGCGGCCATTATTTCCCGTCTCAAGATCATGGCGCACCTCAACATCGCGGAAAAGCGATTGCCACAGGACGGTCGAATCAAGTTGCGGGTGCATGGTCGTGAGATCGACATTCGGCTTTCGGTGATTCCCATGATTCACGGCGAAAGCTTGGTCATGCGTATTCTCGACAAAGGCTCGATGAAGTTCGATCTGCGAAATTTGGGGATGGGAGAAGCGACGTACAAGCTATTCAGCGAACTCATTCGCCTGCCGCATGGAATCATCTTGGTAACGGGGCCGACTGGTTCTGGTAAAACCACGACGTTGTACAGTTCGTTGTTGGAGATCAAGTCCCCTGAAAATAAGATTATCACGACCGAGGACCCTGTTGAGTATCAACTCGAAGGGATCAATCAGATCCAAGTTCATCCCAAGATTGGATTAACGTTTGCGGTCTCATTGCGAAGTATTTTACGACATGACCCAGACATCGTTCTGGTCGGTGAAATCCGCGATGCGGAGACCGCCGAAAACGCGATCCAGGCTTCTTTGACCGGACACACGGTTTTCAGCACTTTGCACACCAACGACGCGGCCAGTGCTTTCACTCGAATCGTGGATATGGGAATCGAACCTTTTTTGGTTGCCAGTACGGTTGAGGGAATCATGGCGCAGCGACTCGTCCGTCGATTGTGCGTAGAATGCAAACAAGCGTATCATCCGACGCCAGACGAGGTTCCTAAAGATTTCCCATGGGAAAAGCTGGACGGAAAAGCGCTTTACCGACCGACCGGATGTCGAGCCTGCCGGAACCTTGGTTACGCGGGTCGATTCGGGATTTATGAATTGCTAGCGACTACCGAGGATGTGCGTCAATTGGCGCATGATCGAGCAAGTAGCTTTGAAATAAAGAAAGCGGCCTTAAAGCATGGTATGCTTACATTGCGAGACGATGCCTTTCGCAAAGCCATTGAGGGGACAACCAGCATGGAAGAAGTCCTTCGAGCGACCAAAGGAGACTCGCTGGGCTAACATTTTGTTCGTAACCCGAAGCGTAAGTTTTGAAGTTGCACTGTGTTTTGATGTCGCATAGTTTTGATGTTGCACTGTTTTGATGTATTTCGGGCCAAAGGCCCATCCATTTACCTAGCCCAGGCCAACGGCCTGGGTGACCAGCAAAGAAGAATGAGTTAGGGCTGAAGGCCCGGCGATTTGACAAGACTGGCCCAGGCCGTTGGCCTGGGCTAGGCAAACTACCTGGCCTTCGGCCCCAATCCCAATATTATGCCTGATTTCGCATACGTAGCACGAGACATGACCGGCAAATCGGCCGCAGGAACCATTGCGGCTGCCAACGCGCGGGATGCGGCCACTCAGTTGGGTGCAAAGTCGTTGTTTCCCATCTCGATCACGGTCAACAAGACTTCGCAAGTAAAAATGACTCGACGTGTCCCTGGGGGGCAAATGGGGAGCTTCTACGCTCAGCTTGCGTCGCTGTTGAGAGCTGGCGTGCCAATGCTCCGAACGTTGACCTTGTTGTCCAATCAATCCGGAGGCAATAAGACGCTCCAAAATGCGGTCAGTGAAATACGCGGTCGAGTCGAAGAGGGGGAAGCCCTGGGCGAAGCCATGTCGCGCTACCCACGCATTTTTAATGACATGGCAGTCAACATGGTACGGGCCGGTAGCGAAGGTGGTTTTCTCGAGGATGCCCTGGAACGCGTCGGCATTTTCGTTGAGAAGCAAGAAGAAATAAAAGGCAAGACGCTGGGGGCCATCGCCTACCCCATCTTCGTCATGACCGTCGGCGTGGTCGTGGTTTCCGTCTTGCTGATTTTTTTCGTACCGCAATTTGACGAGATTTTTAAACAATTGCGAGCCAAAGGCCAACTGCCGCAAGCCACCGAAGTTTTGTTGGGGCTCAGCAAAGCCATGACAAGCTATTGGTGGGTATTGCTGGGTGTGGCTTCCATCATTGGACTTGGATTGAACAGGTACTTGAAAACCCCTACCGGAAAACACAACGCCGACTTCCTGAAAATCAAAACCCCGCTGTTTGGCACGGTATTTCTCAACTTGGCGGTTGCGAGATTCTGTCAGGTGCTGGGAACACTGTTGCAAAACGGAGTTCCCATCTTGCGATCGTTGGAAATTAGCAGGCACGCGGCCGGAAACATGATTTTATCGGAATCGATTGAAGCGGCTAGCGAAGAAATAACGGCTGGAGAACGATTGGCCAAGCAATTGGAGAAGAGCGGACACTTTCCGCAAACGGTTGTTGAAATGATTTCTGTCGCCGAGGAGTCCAATAGTCTAGATTCGGTGTTAGTAACAATATCGGAGAATTTGGAACGAACTACCTTCCGCCGTTTGGAGACAGTAGTTGGCTTGTTGGAACCAATGATGCTGCTAATTTTGGCAGCGATGGTTATGTTTGTTGTCTTGGCTCTGATGCTGCCAATTCTTAACAGCTCAAACGCCTTGTAAACTTTAGAATAGGAGTTTTTTTGCTATGAAACGTCGCATGTGTTCCCGATCTAGGCTCCGCCGCGGTTTTACGCTGCTGGAATTGCTCTTGGTGCTCGTTATTTTGGTCGTGATTGCTGGGTTTGGCATTCAGGCATTCAATGGCACTCGAGAACGGGCCAAAAAGCAACAAGCGAAAATTACGCTAGGAATGCTATCCACTATGCTGAAACAGTATCAAATGGAAGTCAATAACTTGCCTTCGGCGTTGGCTGCATTGCACGAAATGCCCAGCGACATCGCCGACCCAAGCAATTGGGTCAAGAAGAGCGACAAGCCTATACCGCTGGATCCGTGGGAACATCCCTATGAATACAAACTCAATGGAAGCGAATTTGAGTTGCGATCCTTAGGTCCGGATGGCCAATCGGGTACGGAAGACGACATTACCCCATAGTCAATCAAAGTAGGTCGATCATGTCCCAAACGCGAGCTTGCAAGCGATCCGCATTTTCTCTTTTTGAGTTATTGCTTGTGCTGGCGCTTTTGGTGGCAGTGGCTGGCATTGCCATCCCGACCTTCGAGTCGATGATTGGAAGTCGACGTTTGGGGCAGTCGATCGATAAGCTTCAAAACGAAATCATGGCGGGGCGAGTGACCGCCATGAGAACTGGCCAGGCTCAAGTCATTCGGATGACGCTGCAGGGGCAGGACTATTCGATTGCACCCTGGTTGGGAGGCAGTGAAGCCCAGGATGCGTCGGCTGGGGCGACGGTTATGCAATCCGGCCAAATCATACAAACACAGCCGGCTTCCGGCGGTGCCGTTTTGACAGGACAAGGATCCGGTAGTACCCGACAGTTGAGCGAAGGGGTGCAGTTTTCGGCGGTGGAAACCCTGGTAGATTCCCGAAACGCATTAGCAATCCAACAGGCGGGCGGAACTGTTCCGATCGACGTGGGTTCATCTCAAGGTGATGGGTCGGGGCTTTCCTCACCCCTTTTGCTATACCCAGACGGTTCGTGCACCACGGCGCAAATCATCTTGGCGGACAGCAAGGGACGACGCATGGCGATCCAACTTCGCGGTGTGACCGGGCAATTGAAGACCTTCCGTTTGGCCTCCATTGCTACTCCTTGAACGCTGCTCTGAAGGTGCCAAAATTATGAACACAACAGAAACGGATCCCAGTGTAGAACGGCACTCCGTGCCGTTAATCTCGGCGCAGTTAATTTCGGCACCGTTTGTCTCGGCACAGTTAATCTCGGCACAGTTAATCTCGGAACAGTTAATCTCGGAACCATCAATTTCAGCACCGTTTGTCTCGGCACGGAGTGCCGAGCTACACTTGGGCACCAAACCAAGTAAGTCACGCCGTGCGGGTTTGTCTTTGCTCGAAGTCGTATTGGCTCTCTCCATTTTGGCTGTGGCTGCTGGACTGTTGGCACAAATAACCAAACAAGCCACCGACAATGGTTTGCTGGCCCAACGACTCGCGACGGCCCAAATGCTCTGTGAATCGAAAATGTCGGAAGTGTTGGCGGGCGCCATTCCTCTGACTTCCTCGAGTTGGACTCAGATTACGGACTCAGGCAAGGGGAAGTTCTATTATCGAATCCAGACTGAGACGGCAGCACGTCCGAACATGATCGGTGTACGTCTGAGTGTGACGGATCAACCTGAATCCTCGACCTCCAATCCGGAGTTGTTCTTCATTGTCCGGTGGATGATCGATCCTAGCTTAGGACTCGATACGCCTCCAACGGCGACTGCGTCGACCGGGAGCTCAACGGGTTCCGCCGGGGGTGTGCAATGAGCGTTCGAATAGACAATGCTCAATCCGCTATTGTCGCCTTTCGCTCCGCTATTGTCGCCTTTCGCTCCGCGAAAGTGCGCCTTGTTAACGCACTTTTGCGGAGCAAAAGGCGACAAATGCGAAATCGCAGTGCTTTTACGTTGCTGGAGCTGATCCTGTCGCTGGCGTTGACCGCGGTGATCGCAGGACTGATTGGCGGCTTGATTCAGCTTTATTTGGTCAATCAACAGACAGGCCGAGATAGCGTTAGGCAAGCGCAAATGGCGAGAGCGATTCTCAATATGATTGCGGAGGATGTTCGGACCACCGTCCGCTATCAACAGTTCGACACGTCTGGCCTGATGCAACTTCTGTCGACCGACACAGGATCGGGCGGTGGAGGAGGAGCGAGTGGCGGTGCTTCGGCGGGTGGTGGAGGCTCAGGTAGTGGAGCGCCCAGTGGTGGAGCGCCCAGTGGTGGTGGAGGAGCGCCCAGCGCCCCAGCCGCTAGTGAAGCAGCCGCACCAGCAGCTCCAGCGTCATTGCCACCGGGAATCTATGGTTCCAGTACCTCCATCGAAATCGACTTGAGTCGTTTGCCTAGACCCGATGAATACTACCCAAAGTTTGGAAATACTTCGATGGGTACCTTAGGCGATATGCCAAGCGATGTCAAAACGGTGGGGTACTATGTTCAAGCGCCTCGCAACGACGGCGTTCAGGATTCTTTGGGACAACTCAGCCAACAAGCAGCAAGTTTGAATTCAAACTCAGTTTCCGCAATCAATGGTGGTTTGGTTCGACGTTCCGTGGATCGAGCCGTCACCCAATATGCCTACGAAGTTGGACAAAGCAGTCAATTGTCGCGAACAGGGGAGTTGATTGCCCCAGAAGTGCTCGCGATCGAGTTCCAGTATTTCGACGGGTCTACTTGGCAAGTCCAGTGGGATGGCAGCAGCCAAGGGTTACCGCAGGTGGTCAAGATTACGATTGCCATGCAGCGGGAAAGCAAATCGAAGTCTAATCCGCTCACACCAGGCATCGCAATCTCCTCGATCAATGCAGATATGATGAGGGAATACGGCCTAGAAGTTTATTCCACCAATACGATCATTCCTGGGGCACAATTGCTTGTCGCACCTCAAGGAACAACGGCTTCTGGTTCAACGGATACGGGCATGAGTTCCGTCGGTTTATAGGGATGAAGACAACCATGAAAAAAACCAACCAACGTCGAGTGGCATCGAAAACCGCAAATCGTCGGGCCTTTATTTTGTTGGCGGTCATGCTTGTGCTTGCCGCTATTACCTTAAGTGCCTTGGCGTTTTCGCAATCGATGTTGATTGGGCACGAGGAGTCGCGATTGGCGGGTGAATCGATTCAAGCCCGGTATGCAGCGGATTCGGGCATCGACGCGGCCCGACTTTTCTTGGCATACCCACGGCTTACCCGCGATGAAGGAGGTGGGACCTATAGTAACCCAAGTACTTTTCAAGCCATTCCGGTTTTGACCGGTCGCGGCTTGAGCAACATGTGCAATTATTCGTTGGTCGCTCCCGACATGAATGAAAATGGCAAGTATGCGAGCTATCGCTTTGGGCTTCATAATGAATCCGCACGTCTCAATGTCAATGTGCTTCCGATTATCGATAGTATGATGTCGATCGGCCAGATTGCGCAGCAATTGGGTGGTGTGGATCTGTCCAGTCTTGGATTGGGAACAAGTGGTGCGGGTGGTGCGAGTGGAGCGGGGGCAAGTGGTGCGGGGGCAAGTGGTGCGTCGGCGACGGGTGCTGGCGCAGGCGGTGCGGCAAGCGGGGCCAGTGGAGGTGCAAGCGGTGGAGGTGCAAGCGGTGGAGGTGGCGGAGCTGGGCGAACGCTTCTGTTGGCGTTGCCGAGCATGACCGAAGATATTGCGGACGCCATACTTGATTTCATCGATGCGGACGACACGCCGCGAGAGTACGGAGCCGAACGCGAGTACTACACGAGTTTGCCCATTCCGTATGCCCCGGTCAATGGTCCGTTGCAATCGATTGAACAGTTGCTCCTCGTTCGAGGTGTGACTCCAAGTCTGTTATTCGGCTTGGACCAAAATAGGAACGGTGTATTGGAACCGTCGGAATCTGCGGCGGGTGTCCAATCCGGCTCTGGAATGGGAAATTCCGCAACGACATCGTCCGTTTCGACAACAGCGGAGTTGCCGGACTTAGGCTGGGCGATCTATTTGACTTTGTATTCAAAAGAAAAGAATGTGGCTGGAGACGGTTCTCCTCGCATCAATATAAATGGTTCGGATTTAGCAACCCTGCAAACGGATTTAGCGGCAGCGGTCGGAGACGACCTCGCGACGTTCATTATTGCTTACCGAGTTAACGGTGCTGGGGCTGGCGGAGCTGGTGGTGGTGGTGCTCCTGGCAGCGGTGGAGCTGCGGGCGGCGGTGGTGGATTCGGCGGCGGTGGTGGCTTCGGCGGTGTCGGTGGGCCGGGTGCTGGAGGAGGCGGAGGTGGTAGAGGCGGACAAGGTGGTGGTCCCGGTGCCGGTGGACAAGGGGGCGGCCGAGGTGGTCCTGGTGGCGGAGGTGGCCCAGGGGCTGGTGGTCAAGGAGGAGGGAGAGGCGGCCCTGGCGGCGGAGGTGGACCTGGCGCTGGCGGACAAGGTGGTGGTAGAGGCGGCCCTGGCGGCGGTGGACCTGGGGCTGGCGGACAAGGCGGAGGAAGAGGGGGCGCGGGTGGCGGTGGTGGACCCGGTGGCGGTGGCGGTGGACCGGGCGGCGGTGCCGGACAGGGCGGCGGTGGCGGAACTCGAAGCGGTGGTGGTGGTCAAGGTGGTGGTGGTGGTCAAGGTGGTGGTGGTCAAGGAGGAGCCGGTGGACGCGGGGGGCGTTCGAATTTTGATCTGTCTTTGATCAGTTTCCAACCATTTTCGATGGTTTCGTTTCTTCAACCACCCGGCGGTGGTCGGGTTGGCGGACGCCAAGGTGACAATGGCGGACAAGGTGGTGGCGGACAAGGTGGTGGCGGACAAGGTGGTGGCGGATTTGGTGGACAAGGTGGTGGACAAGGTCGTGGACCGGGTGGTGGTGGTGGACCGGGTGGTGGAACGGGTGGATTTGGTGGTGGGCAAGGTGGACCTGGCGGCGGTAGAGGTGGACCTGGTGGTCCAGGCGGCGGCGGACCTGGAGGACCTGGAGGGGGCAGAGGTGGAAACGATGGCCCAGGCGGCGGAAAAGGTGGCGGAGGCGGAGGAGGCGGCCCAACTGGTGGCGGAATGGGCACCGGCGGTGGCGGAACAGGCGCAACTGCGGGCGCAGCCCCAAAAACCGTTCCCTGGAAAGCCGATTTGTTCGGTTCCTTGAACATCGATACGTCGCAAGGTGCAAGTGGCAAAGTCAAGCAAGTCTTGAACCTCATCGATGCGCAGTTTTCGGCCACCGTCGATGGCGAACAAGTGACGTTTACTTCACCATTGAGCTCGTCGCCGATCGCGATGGCAGTATTTTTGCCAACGATCATGGATAAACTTACGGCTGTGGAGGCTACAGTTTTGCCGGGACGAATTAGTATTAATGAGGCTCCCCGGGAAATTCTTAGTGGCTTGCCTGGCATGACGACTGAGATTTTGGACAAATTGATCGAAGCCCGTTCCCAATCTGCGGACAATCAAAATCGCAAATTTGAAACGTGGCCCATGGTTGAGGGGATCATCTCACTTCAACAAATGCAGATGATTGCTCCGCTGGTCACCGGTGGAGGAGACGTCATGCGAGTGCAAAGCGTCGGGTATTTCGAGCAGACCGCCGGATATGCTCGAACTGAGGCTGTCATTGACGCTTCCGGACCGATTCCGATTGTGGCGCTCTATCGCAAGATGGATCACCTCGGTCGTGGATTTAGTCAAGCCACATTGGGACAGACCTCGCAGGGACTAGCGACCAGTCGCTAGTCAAAAAAACATTTTATCAACAACTAGACCCAGTCGGCTTAGCCGAAGGTATTCATGTCACGCATAGTAACCATCGATTGCACTCCCAGCGAAATCCGCATCGCCGTTGGAACCAAAGGTCTTGCTGGGGTTGCCCTGGAGCACGTCGTTTGTTGTCCGTTAGAATTGGCCGCAAACGAGGAATTGATCAGCAGTCCAAAGACGCTCGAAGCGATCCAATCTCTGCTCAAAAAAGTCGGAGTGCGGTCGGGCGATGCGATCGTCTGTGTTGGCAGAAGCAGCATTGAGTTGCGAGCGCTAACCTTGCCGACAGTGGATCGCAATGAATTGCCGGATATGGTTCGATTCGCTGCACAACGTCATTTTGCCAATGTTGGAGACGCATGGCCCATTGACTATGTGACGATGCCTTCGAGTCAGGAAAACATGACCGAATGCTTGGCCGCCTCGATGAACCCAGCGTTGATCGAACGGGTGCACAAGGTTTTAGAAACCTGCGGCCTCACGCTGACGCAACTCGTTCTTCGGCCTATGGCCTCGGCCACCATGGCGGTGGTGAAGCAACCGCAGTTGGCCAGTTCAGTCGTCCTGCTGTTGGACCTCTTTCGCGATGAAGCGGACATGGCAGTGGTCGAAAATGGCCATGTTGTCTTCATGCGAAACGTTCGGTTTTCCGGCTCGAATGACGTTGCCAATCAGCAAGTGCTGACCGGTGAAATCAAACGAACGATGATCGCTGCGGCATCGCAGCGTCCCAATCTCAATGTCGAACAAATACGCATTTGGGGCGACGATTCGCAACATGCCGAGCTGTGTCGAGCACTTTCTCAAGCGTTGAGTGTACCAGTAACCAGCCTTGACCCGTTCCCTTTATTCGATGCGACTCCATCGGTTCGATCCGAAGCGGGTGGTGATGCAGGCAAATTCGCAGCCACTTTGGGTGCGTTGATCGCACCTCAAGTCGCGGATCGATTGATCGATTTTTCAAACCCCCGAAAGCGAATTGAAAAGTCCAAGCCAATTGTGATGTACGCAACGGCTGGTGCCTTAGCTGCGATTCTTCTGTTGGGCGGATTCGCCTGGTACTGGATGAGCCATTCTGCCCTCGACAAAGAAATTGCGACCCTGAATTCCGTTATCAAGGGGAACGAAGAAACGATCAAGCTGACGACCAAGAAGGTAGACGACTGGAACAAGGTCGAGAAATTCCTCAAGGGAGACCGAAATTGGCTCGACGAATTGGAGTACCTTTCTGCCAGGGCCGCCAGCTCCGACAAGGCCATCTTCACCTTGACCACCTTCACTACCGACGTGCCAACAGGCTCCTCGACCATCGCGACCAAGTTTGTTGCAACCGAACGAGACGATGTCCCCGAGATTCTGTCGGCATTTAGTGATCCTCAGCACATCGTAAAGAACAAAGGGGTGATTCCCAATCAAGACAGAACGAACCAACAATTTCCGTGGGTCGCCGATCTTCAAATGAAAATGCCCGCGATCAATGTGATCGATCCACGAAATGTCGCTGCTAAGAAGCCGACTGAACAAAAGCCAATTGAGAAAATGCCAGCGGAGATAACGCCTGCAGAGCAACCCATTAACGTCGATGCCCCTACAAAGCCCGATTCGACACAACCAATAACGCCGGTGGAGGCTGCGCCCGTCAAGGAACTGCCTCCAAAACCAGCAGAACCAACGGTAAAGGAACCAACGGTAAAGGAACCAACGGTGAAGGAGCCAGCGGAGAAAGAACCAGCGGAGAAGGAACCAGCGGAGAAGGAACCGGCCAAAGAGCCGGAACCAGAGCCCTCCAATAAGATCGTTAACACGATTGGAGCGGGAGCTTAATTATGGCCATGAACTCACGTGAAAAATTGTTAGCGGCAGGAGTTGGTGTCATCGCGACACTTTTTGTAGGCAACTCTGTCGTTTCATCCATACGAAGCGGCTTTGACAAGAAGAAAGATCTGGTTCAGTCGCTCGAGAAGAAGAAGAGTGACCAAGAGCTTCAGATGACCGCCGGAAAAGTGGCCAGCTTAAAGCTTAATAAGGTGGTAGCCAAATCCTTGCCTCGCAACGAAGAACTGGCGATTGGCGACTACCAGAAATGGCTTATCGAATTAGGTGAAGAAGCCAAACTGGCTGCTCCGACTTCGCAAAACACGGGCGACTCGATCGAAAAAGACGGATCCTATCATCTGTACAAATTCAAGTTGGCCGGTACAGGAACGATCGAAAACGCAACGCAATTGCTATATGGGTTTTATTCTAAGGACTACTTGCATCGAATCGTGCAGTTTGAATTCCGTCCGATTCCGAATTCCGCAGAACCAGACCAGTTGATCATTTCTTTGAATTGCGAAGTGCTGGCGCTGGGAGTTGCTAAGGACAAACAAGAGCCTCCCAAGAACAGTTCCAATCGCTTGGCGAAATCGCTGGATGAATACAAGCAAACCATCCTGGGACGAAATCTGTTTGCTCCGACCAACCAGCCCCCCAAATTGGAACGCAGGAAAACCGTAGAGGCCAAGGTCGGGTTGAGGCTCGATCACACTGTCGAAGCCCAAGAAGTGGATCCGAATCAGCGAGTTTCCTACGAGCTAGCCGGCGAGATTCCTAAAGGTTTGTTGATCGACAAGAATTCAGGCAAGCTAACCTGGACTTCGAATGAAATCGGCGAATACAAAGTCAGCGTGATCGCTACAGACAATGGCATCCCGAAGAAGTTCTCCGAGCAAGCGTTGACGATCAAGGTCACACCGCCGACCCCCGCCCCGCCGCCACCGATCCAGTTTGATGTCGCATCCCAAGCCATGGTGACGGCGCTCATCGTCGATCGCGCGGGTCCAGAAGCGTGGATTACTTCGAAGACGGAGAGCAAGACCTACAAACTGCGCAAGGGAGATCAACTGAAAATCGGTGGCATCAACGGCACTGTCAAAGCCGTGGGTGCGAATTATATCGAACTGGAAACAGAAGGCCGGGTTTGGTTGGTCGGTCAGAACGAAACCCTCGCCGATGCCTATTCGCGTTCCAAGACCGACTAAGGACCGTTCGAGAATTAACTGTCGCATTGTCGCTGATCGCTCCGCGATCAGAACGTTGGATCGCGGAGCGATCCACGACACTAATTTCTCGCAAGGTCCTAAGGCAGCCTCCGCGACCCAGCGAATGCGTATAGCGATAAAGTCACCCTCCCTTCCGAGAGGCTAGGCCAAAGGCCGGCAAAGGCCGGGGAGAAGGAACTGAGGATGACTGCAGGCACCCGTCACTGCAGGCACCGTCACTAGCAACAATCGCTACCGACTCTGCGCCGTGCCTTGATCTTCAAATAGGGTGGCAGGAATTGCGCTCGATGCGCTGGCGTTCCTACTACGGCCCATGCATCCGCGTGCGGCGGTTCGACGACATCTTCCACCACAAAACCGCAACGGCAAAGGCCGCCTATGAGACTATCGATCGAATGAATGGTCTCCGTCATGTCCTTCTCGCGAAGGGTCGAACCGCCTTTGGTTGGTTTGGCCGTCCTCCCACTGATGCACGGAACTCCGACGTTGTAACCGTTGCCGGTAGCTTGCTCGTCCCCTTGCAATGAATATGGGTTCTTGTGCTGTGATACATAAAGTCCACCGGAACGCAACACGCGGGCTATTTCTCGGTACACGCTTTCAACGTCTTGGACATAGCAAGTACTAACCGGTTGGACCACGCAATCGAACGATGCGGATTCGAATGCTGATAAGTCGTTCATCGAGGTAGGAACGGTTCGCAATCGCAACCCATTCTGCTCCGCAATCCTTTGATCGATTTGCAAGAGGGACAAACTAAAGTCGACGACGACGACATCGGCACCGGCCATTGCGAGCAATGGACCATGCGTCCCACCACCTGCCGCCAGACAGAGCACTCGCCGATTGTCGAGAGATCCTTCTTCCATCAGCCAAGGATCGACTGCGCAAAGGGCTTGTTCTTTGGTCATCGACCACGGACCAAGATGCGAGAATCGCGGGTCAATGGCTCGCAAGTCCCATGCTGCTTCATTTGCAGCCCTGATGGTTGCAGCTGTCTGAGTTGCTACTGGTGGCGTCAAGCTAGCCACTAACGCCTGGAGTGTTGGCGCCTGCTGGCTGGTCAATCGCCGACGGACGGCATCGAGCGGACTGACGATTTCGAAACAAACCAACATGCGGGGCGCCATCGATTCATTCAAACCAATCCACCGGCCAAAAAATCGGATCCGAATCCATTCTCCCAGCCACGCACCGTAACACAGAATGATCGATTCAAGCTCAGACTGATCGGGATTGCACCTACATGCTTCGAGAACTTTATCAACCTGAGCGAGCGACTTGAAGTCGCCCGCCAGACTGATTCGGATGTTGAAATACTCCTGAGCGTGAATGCAGGCAGCATCGGCCAGAGACTGGTACGAGTCGGAACTAAAGGAGTCCATAGGTCGTGAGGGTTTTTCGTAGCTTTTCGAACTCGAAGTCTTCCAACTCGGTCATCGGCAAACGCAGCTCACCCGTGTCGCGTCCCAACAATTTCATTGCACCCTTGAGCGGAATCGGGTTGGTGGCCAGCGAAAGCATGTCACGGCAGAGCGGGAAAAGCTTATGGTGCAATTTCGACGCAGCAGCGAAGTTCCCTTGAAGACCTAACGCGACCATCTCAAGCAGATCTTTTGGGACGATATTCGCTGCTACCGATATGACCCCTTGAGCTCCGATACTCATCATCGGTAACGTCAGCGAATCGTCGCCGCTAAGAACCGTCAAATTGGTTGAGTTCAAAATTTGGGAACATTGGTCCAGCGAGCCGGTCGCTTCTTTGACCATGGTGATGTTGGGTAGTTCGGCTAGCTTGGCTATCGTTTCCGGTTCAATGTTTTTAGCGGAACGTCCAGGGATGTTGTACACGCAATGCGGAATGCCAATATCCTCGGCTATCGCCTTGAAATGTTCGTAGAATCCTTTTTGTGTTGGTTTGTTGTAATATGGAGCGACCTGCAACGATGCGTCCGCACCTTCCTTTTCCGCCCAGCGTGTTAATCTCAGCGCTTCTGCCGTGCAATTCGAACCAGTTCCGGCCATAACTTTACAACGGCCTGACGCCAGCTGAATCACTTCGCTGATAACCCGCTCATGTTCCTCGTGGTTCAAAGTGGGCGATTCGCCTGTTGTTCCGACTGGAACCAAAAAGTGGATGCCAGAGGCGATCTGGAACTCGATTTGCGACTTGAGCCTCGCGACGTCTAGTTTCCCATCCTTGAATGGAGTAACAATCGCTACGCCGACTCCCGCGAAGGCGCTTCCTTTTCGATCCGACATTCCTTACTTCACTTTCGTTAAAAACAAACGCGGCAGATTGTTTGGCTTCGCCGCAGGAAGAAGGATTTTAGACGGAAAGGGTGACAAGCCCAATCCCCAACAGCCTAAACCCGATCCTGCCGACGACCCTTCGATCGCTGTTTGGCGCATTCGTCGCAGGTCCCCTCAATAATAAAGCGATGATTGCGAGCCCGAAATCGGTGCTGCTTTGCAACGGAATCCCTGATTTGCAAGATATCGGGGCTCGTGAACTCGATCAACTTCCTGCATTTCGTGCAATACAAATGATCGTGTTGAGGGTAACCGTAGTCATGCTCATAGACACTTCTTCCGTCCAATTCGAACCGATTCAACAATCCAGCATCGGTAAACTCCCGCAACGTTCGGTATACCGTAGGCCTGGAAACGTAGTTGGGTTCCCCCTTGGACGGGAGGTGCTCCATCAACTGATCGGCGTCAAAATGCTCGTGCCGATTGAAGACTTGCTCAATTAGGAACTTCCGCTGCTCGGTGTTTCTAAGGCTTTTGCTTTGCAAGTACTCTTCGAAACGCTCCAAGGGCGTCATTGAAACCACGACAGCTTCAAGGGGTTCGGGGGAATCGGAGCTTTGGGTGGTCATCAAATCGGTCGCGTTTTCTGAATCAAGCTTGTTAGGGCATGACAGTATATACCGATCATCAAGATGTTGCCGCACGAAAGCAATGCACCCTGTTTGCAATGCCTAATCAATTGAAAAACAAAGGGAGAGCGAGGCTCCTGCCGAGCTGGCGCCGCCATGGTTCGGCAGGAGCTTCACCCTCCCGAGTAATGAATTGGTTGGGCAAAGAGGATACAAATGTGTCTAAGAAAGTTCCGAAAAGCTAACCGGTGAAAAGTGTTGAAGCTGCTTGTCGGCTTGTTGAATAAGCCTGTCCACACGCTGATCAATATCCTCCACGTTTTTTGGCTTCGACTCGTCCGAGGCACTTGCTTTGAAATTAGCACCGCATCCGTGACAGCAAACATCCCTACCCAATAACTCGACCGGTATTTGCAAAGTTCGCCCACAAGTTGGGCAAACTTTGGCGAAACGAACCGAACTTGACATTGTTGTTTTCTCCATAAGAGGAAATCGTCAGGACGACATTATTGCGTACAAAACCGCTTTGTCAACGATCAAAGGGACTTTATACGCCAGAACGCGACTTCTACGCAATTTGACTAAGGAATTCCCACGCTTGTGTGGCTCCAGATTTTTACAAAAACCGTATGCTGGGGCGTTCTGTCCAATCCGAAGCAATAACTGTGCCCAAATGGAGACCAGCCGTGTTTGTAAAGATCGCGCGTGATCGTGAAGGATTAGGGAATTTTTCCGCTGCTTCTGCCGCAGAATTCCTTCGCGGGCTGCTCAAAATTCAACCAAGAGCCCGAATCGTGGTCGCTACGGGCTCAAGCCAGTTTGAAGTCCTGGAACACTTGACTAAGGCAGAGGGCATCGACTGGTCCCGGGTGGATGGATTCCACTTGGACGAATATTTGGGCTTGGATCGCACGCATCCAGCCAGTTTTTGTGGCTATCTGGCCGCTCGATTCGCATCCAAAGTCCCAATCGGTTCGTTCCACTTTTTGGATGGAAAGATCCGTTCCGCGGAAGTGGTCGCCGAAGCTTCTCGACTTTGGTCTCAAGCGCCTATCGATTTGGCCATGATTGGCATCGGTGAAAACGGCCACTTGGCGTTCAACGATCCTCCGGCTGATTTCCAAACCACGCAGATCTACCATGTCGTCACCCTCGACGAAGCTTGCCGACGGCAGCAGGTAGGTGAAGGCTGGTTTCCGCGTCTAGAGGATTGCCCGACTCAAGCCATCAGCATGACAATCCACGCAATACTGCAATCCCGAAAAATCATTTGCAGCGTCCCCGATGGACGCAAAGCAGATGCGGTCGCCTTATCGGTCGATGGACCGATCACCCCCAATGTTCCTGCGTCGATCCTTCGGAATCATTCCGATGTAACGCTGGTCTTAGACGAATCCAGCGCCGCGAAATTGAGCCCAAGTAGCCATAACCAATCCGAACACATCTAGAGTTTTGCCATGAAGTACTTGGATCTGCAAGTCAACGGTGCTTACGGCATTGATTTCAATGACGACTCGTTGACGAGCGAGGGACTGGAGTTGGCATGCGATAAACTGCGAGAGTCGGGTGTCGCAGGTTTTTTAGTGACCATCATCACGGACTCGATCGATACCATGTGCCGACGTATTCGAACGATCGTTGGGATCCTCGAGTCCAAGCCTGAAATGGGGCAATTGATAAAAGGCATTCACGTCGAAGGCCCGTTCCTATCCGATCAATCGGGCTACTTCGGTACGCATCCTCAGCAACACATCATGCCTGCCAACGAGCGTGATACAATGCACCTGCTGGATGCTGGAGGTGGATGGATTCGGTTGTTCACACTCGCGCCCGAACACGATTCTGATTGCCGAGTCATTCAACGATTATGTTCCGAAAAGGTCCTTGTCTTCGCTGGCCATACCGACGCTAGTTTCGAAACATTGAAACGCGCAATCGACCAAGGATTGGTGGGCTTTACGCATCTTGGCAATGGCTGTGTCCATCAAGTCGACCGGCACGACAACATCATGCACCGGGTATTGGCATTGCGTGACAGGCTTCACATCACGTTGATTGCGGATGGCATCCATTTGCCAAGTTGGTTGCTCCAGTCTTGGCTGAAGATCATTGGATACGAGCGAAGCATCATCATCAGCGACTCCATGTGTGCGGCTGGAATGCCGCCGGGCGAATACACCATTGGAAATCAGAACATCCTGGTGGAGCCGTCACGGAGGACTCGGCACCGCGATCACGGATACTTGGCTGGTTCCGCATCAACCCTGCATGACATGGATGGCTTTCTGTTCGCAACCCTCTCGATCAGCCAATCGGATCGCGAACGGATTTTGTACGGCAATGCTGCTTCAATGCTGAATGGGTAGACCGGCAGTTTACTTCGCACCGTTGCAAACTGCCGGGCCGTTGGCCCTACCTTTACACGTTGTCCCAGAATCCCAGGCCGATGGCCTGGGCTAGGTAAATTGCTAGGCCGTTGGCCCGTGTGTGTGCAAGATGCGTTCCTGATGTCTCCGGTAACACATCAGAGCACGCAGAGTAGACTCTTAGGCGTCGTAGCCGAGATTCGGAGCCAGCCATCGCTCCGCGGTCGACATCGGCCACCCCTTGCGCTTGGCATAGTCCTCCACCTGATCGCGAGTGATTTGATCCACGGCAAAGTACCTGGCTTCCGGATTCGAAAAATACAGACCGCTTACCGAGGCTGCCGGCCACATCGCATAGCTCTCAGTCAAACTAATGCCAGCCCGTTTTTCCACGTCAAGCAGTTTCCAAAGGGTGGCTTTCTCGGTGTGGTCGGGACACGATGGATAGCCTGCGGCTGGCCGAATGCCCTGGTACTTTTCCTCGATGAGTTCGTCGTTGGATAGGTTTTCTTGGATGCCCCATTCGCTCCGAACGCGTTGATGCAGCATTTCAGCAAACGCTTCTGCAAGTCGGTCCGCACAGGCTTGAACGAGAATCGATTTCCCATCTTCCATTTCGGCCCTAAGTTTTTTGGCGATTTCATCCACCCCATGCCCCGCGGTGATCGCAAAAGCTCCGATGTAGTCTGGCTTGCCGTTCGGTGAAACGTAGTCAGCTAAACTGCGGAATGAGCTTTGGCCTACTCGCTCCCATTGCTGTCGCAACATCTCGAAGCGGGCAATCTCCTCGGACTGTGTGTCATCGGAATAGAGAACGATAGAGTCGCCAAGGCTCTTAGCAGGAAAAAGGCCATAGACCCCTTTCAGCAAAATCGAAGAATCTTTTTCAAAGCTATCCAGTACAGCTTGCGCGTCGTCGTACAACTCCTTGGCAATCTCGCCGACAAAACTGTCCTCGAATATCTTGGGATACTTGCCCTTGAGTTCCCAGGTCATGAAAAACGGAGACCAATCGATGTACGGCCGAAGCTCCGCAACACTCACTTCGATGTCGCGAACACCCAAGAAATTCGGATGAGGGGCTTTGTACGTATCCCAGTCGATGACGAATTTTCGTTTCTTTGCATCGGAGAAGTCCACAAACTTGCGATCGCGTCGCATGGCGAAACTTGCCCGTTCGTCCTCTTGCTTTGCCTTGATTTCGATACCGAAATTCTTGCGTGAGTCTGGATTAACTAGCTTCTCAACGACAGGGACGCTGCGCGATGCATCGAGGACGTGAACGACCTCATGTTGGTAGTGCTGGGCGATTTTTACGGCCGTGTGCTTGGAGCTCGTCGTTGCGCCACCGATCAAAAGCGGAATCGTGAATCCCTCTCGCTGCATTTCTTTCGCGACATGCACCATCTCGTCCAACGAAGGAGTAATAAGCCCAGACAGTCCAATGACTTGTGCGCCCTGTTTCTTGGCTTCGGCCAGGATCTTTTCGCACGGAACCAATACTCCCAAATCAATAACTTCAAAATCGTTGCAAGCCAGCACGGTCCCTACAATGTTTTTGCCGATGTCGTGCACGTCCCCTTTGACGGTTGCCAGCAGAACTTTTCCGCGGCTCGTGTGACCACCTGTCTTGCCGGCCAACTTCTTTTCTTCCTCCATGAACGGGGTTAGATAGGCGACGCTTTTTTTCATGACCGCAGCCGATTTAACGACCTGAGGCAGGAACATCTTACCTTGTCCAAACAAATCGCCGATGAGATTCATCGCGTCCATGAGTGGACCTTCAATCACTTTCAGAGGGCGACCGTATTTCGCTCGGGCTTCTTCGGTGTCGGCAGCGATGTGGTCGGAGATGCCTTTGAGCAACGCATGTTTGAGTCGTTCCTCGACAGGCAATTCACGCCATGCGTCGACCTTAACTGGAGCCTTGTCTTTGGCTTTGACGGTTTCGGCGAAGTCGATGAGACGTTCGGTCGCATCGGGGCGTCGATTGAGCAATACGTCTTCCACGCGATCGCGCAGTTCCGGTTCGATCTCGTCGTAGACCTCGAGCATTTCCGGGTTGACGATCCCCATGTCGAGTCCAGCCTTGATTGCGTGGTACAAGAAGACGGCGTTCATCGATTCGCGAACGGTGTTGTTCCCGCGGAACGAGAAGGAGACGTTGCTAACACCACCGCTGGTTCTCGCGCCGGGACATTCTTTTTTGATGGTGCGAACCGCTTCGATATAATCGACGGCGTAGTTGGCGTGTTCCGGCAATCCCGTTCCGACGGTGAGGATGTTCGGGTCGAACACGATGTCTTCGGCCGGGAATCCGTTTTCCGTGAGGAGTTTGTAAGCGCGTTTGCAGATCCGCACTTTGTTTTCGTAGTCCGCCGCTTGGCCTTGTTCATCGAAAGCCATGACCACGGCCGCAGCCCCGTGTTGGTGGATGAACTTGGCCTTTTTGAGAAACTCTTCTTCGCCTTCTTTAAGGCTGATGGAGTTGACGATCGGCTTGCCGGGTGAATGCCGAATGCCCACTTGGAGTATTTCCCACTTGGAGCTATCGATCATCAGCGGCACTTTGGCGATTTCGGATTCGTGCGCGACAAGATTGAGGAAGGTGCTCATGGCGGCTGCACCATCAAGCATGCCTTCGTCCATATTGACATCGATGATGTTCGCACCGCCTTCGACTTGTACTTTAGCGACTTTGATTGCATCCTCGAACTTGCCTTCTTTGATCAGTCGAGCAAATTTTTTGGAGCCAGTTACGTTGGTGCGTTCGCCGACCATGACGAATGGATTGTTTTCTCGAAACGCGAATGGCTCATTACCAGCGTATTGAGTCGATCGATTTCGAATTCTTGACTTTCGCGGAGTAATCCCCGCAACGGCCTCACTGACCGCCTTGATGTGCGCTGGCGTCGTTCCACAGCATCCTCCAACAATATTAACCCAACCTTGCGCGGCAAAATCTCGAATAAGGCTGGCGGTTCTTCCTGGTGTCTCATCAAACTCGCCAAGAGCATTGGGTTTCCCAGCGTTTGGATAACAACTGATTGGGACATCCGCTGCATTTGCCAAGCGTTCAACATAGGGGCGCATTTCCGCGCCGCCTAATCCGCAATTCAGGCCGATGCTGAGCATAGGGAAGTGTGACACAGAAATCCAAAATGCTTCTAGTTGCTGGCCTGTCAGGGTCACGCCGCCTGGAAACATCGTAGCGGATAGCATCGTCGGCCAGCGACGACCTCGGCGAACAAACACATTCTCTATTGCAACTAGACATGCTTTGAAGTTCAAGGGATCAAAAGACGTCTCAGGGAGCAGAATATCTACGCCACCGTCAAGTAAGCCCTCAACATTGATTTCGTAGCTTGCGACCATTTGCTCGAATGTAAACGCCCGAACCGCAAAATTTCCCCGAGCATTCATTGAGAGCTGAACAGCCGTCGGTCCAATGCTACCAGCCACAAATCTCGGCTTTGACGGGTCGTGCTTCAGATGCGCTTCGACCGCCGATCGCGCGACCTCAGCCCCTGTTCTTGAAATTTCGTAGGCGAAATCAGAAAGCTTATTTTCCGCCAACCCAATTAGACTTGCATTGAAGGTATTGGTTTCAATGATGTCCGAACCGGCCGCCAAATACTCAGCGTGGATACTGCGAATGACATCGGGCTGAGTAAGGACCAGCACGTCGGTCGCTTTGGACAAATCGGCCGGGTGGTCCTTGAATCGTTGGCCGCGAATGGCCGATTCCGGAAGTTTCTTTTGGAAAATGAGGGCGCCCATGGAGCCGTCGAGCAGCAAAATACGTTGCTCCATCAGTTCCCGCAAAAGTCCTTCAGTGTCCGATTGTGCCCGAGTCGCCATTCGATTTCCTATACTTGAATCCAACAAATCATTTGCTAATCATTCTACTTACTGAGGCATTTCATCAAAGTCGAGTTCGCCAGAAGCTTTTGTGAAATCCTATTTTTTAGCCGCGCTGCGAGTCTGTCGATAACCGCTAGAAATTTATGATTTTCACATGAATTGAGCATTGACTGTGACCCAGGGCGAAAAGTGCATGTAGACGAGCGAGGCCCTTCGCTCGTTGGGTTCCTGCAAAAACTGAGCGAGGGCCTCGCTCAGCCACAGAAACCTGAGCGAGGGCCTC
>JANMLD010000355.1:0-38465 GCA_031372345.1 Pirellula sp. | reverse complement strand
GGCCCGTCGCCCCCACGCCGGTCCCCGGTATATTTACCCTTGCTTCAAAATCCCCACCCTTTATTTTATAGTGTTTTGGCGCCTTTCGCACTGCTAATGCCGACAATTGCGAAGCACAATGTTTCTAGCGACCTTCTGGCTACGCCAACACAGAATGGCAGACAGCTAACCATTGCCAAGAATCTCGCTGGCCAATCACCGACCGATTGCCACCAACCCCATCGGCCATCGGGTATCGGCTCCGCAAGGATCGATCCGGCCTCCATTCGCGGCAGCGATCGCACCACTCTCCCATCGCCGTCGATCCAGGCCGAGATACCTAGGTTTGCAGCCACCAACATGGGCCTTCGATTCTCAACCGCCGCCAAAATTGCATTGTTGAGGTGATGATCTAGGATGCTGGAACCGCGAAACCAGCCGTCATTCGTGATATTGACCAACATGTCCGGCGACTTGCCCTTTGCAGTCAGATCCCGCACATGCGAATGAATCAAATGCGGAAGGACATCTTCGAAGCAAATACTGGTTGATATGGTCGGACCGGAGGGCAATCGCCAACCCATCGGTTTATCACCAGCTTCCAATTGCCCAAGTCCGATCATGCTAAGGAGACTTGGAAAACTCGAAACGAGCGGAATGGTTTCTCCAAAGAGGACTAAGTGCTGTTTGGCATAGTACTCAAAATCGTTGCTTCGGTTGGGTTCCACCCAGAGCGCAGCATTGTATCTGCTCGACTTGCTGGCCCGCATTTCCAAGACATCGGTACCTAACAAAAACACAGGTTGACTTGACTGAAAGTGGGCTGAAATCCTTTGTAGTTTGTAATTCAGGTTCTGTTTAAGAATCTTCATTCGTCCAATGAATTCGGTTTCGGAAATCTCAAGATCGGGCGGAAAACCATAGCTCTCATTCCAGTCCAGCCACGACATACCGACCCACTGCAAATCGGGACCACCGCTAAAAGTACTTTCCGGCCAAACGACTAAATGAATGGTCTTCGAAGCGTTTGCTTGGGCAGCCATCGCTGTCTGTTGCTCGTACCGTTGCCATCCAAGCACCATATCGTCCGCATTGCCATCGAATTGGGTTGGCATATTCTCCTGGATCAGCAATACCGTACACAACGGCTTGATCGGTTCTTGGCTGGCGATCCACTGGTCGTGGGACCGCATCGACCCAATCGAAACTAGTACAACGGCCATTGCGAGCAACGTGCAAATGGAATTTCCGATAACAAATCGCTTGGATTTCACAACGTCCCAAACGACACGATTCCACATCGCCCAACTCAGCCATTGATAGAGCACTGCTCCCGTAAACATAACGACAAAGCTGACGCCATAGCATCCAAAGTACGAGGCAACTGGCAGCATCCATGGCCACGGCGTTTGGCTATGCGCAAGCATGCAGGCTGCGAACCCCGTCGCAAAATAGGCTCGTATCAACTCGCAGCCGACCCAGGCGGTGGCTGCAGCGAATGGCAATGGCACATACCACGAACGATTCAACGATCGAGCCATGGCCACGAACATCGGCAAGTAGACGGCCAGATACAACGACAACGCGATCCAACCGGCGTAGAGCGGCCAATACGCCAACCGGATTCCCTGTAGAAGTGCGAGCCACATGAGGGCGCCAGCCAACCAGATTCTCCAATACTCGCGGCGCGTCGGCGGACACTCTTTTGCAATGATGGCCACCCAACAGGCCGATGCCAGAAAACCGGCCCACGGAAAATTCATCGGTGGCAACGAAAACCAATAGAGAACCGCGCCCAACAACGCTAAAAACCAAGTCTGGCTGAGACGATCACTCCATCGAAGAGTATCGAGAACCTGTTGCTTGCTTTGAGTCTTCTTTGACAATTTGGATCCGTCCGTTTCTTGTTGCATCAAGTTGCATTTCCCAAAATCGCTCCGCGAATATCAGCGTATTCGCAGTTGGAAACCGTCCGCACATTGCCCATTCGAGTCGGCAGAATGAAGTTGAGTTTCCCGTGCTCTGTTTTCTTGTCCAGCTGCATCGCCTCCACCAACTGTTCGGCAGGAACTTCCGAAAAACCGGTCGGGAGTCCGAGCTTGCGAAGCAACCGTGTTTGTTTTTGTTGACATGCATTTGGCCAGAGTTCAAGACGCAGGGCCAACTGCCCAGCCATGGTCATGCCAATGGAAATGGCTTCACCATGCAAGAAGCGACCGTAGGACGTCTTGGCTTCGATCGCGTGCCCAAAGGTGTGACCGTAATTGAGAATCGCTCGCAGGCCAGTGGTTTCCCGCTCATCTTGCGAAACCACTTGGGCTTTCAATTCGCACGAGCGGCGAACAATATGTTGGATATGCTCGTGGCTTCTCGTCAGAATAGCCTCAGCATGCTCCTCCAAATAGTCAAAAAACGTTTCATCAAGGATTACGCCATACTTCACGACTTCAGCTAGACCGCTTCTGAATTCGCGGTCGGGGAGCGAATCGAGCGTCGACGTATCGATCCAAACTGCATGCGGTTGCCAAAACGCACCGACCATGTTTTTGGCACTGGGTAAGTTGATACCTGTCTTGCCACCCACACTGCTGTCGACCATCGCCAATAGCGTCGTCGGAACCTGAATGAATCGGAGGCCACGCATGTAGGAAGCGGCAGCAAACCCGGCGAGGTCGCCGACCACGCCGCCACCGATGGCCACGACCACACTCTTTCGATCTGCTTTTTCTTCAAGCAACCGGCTCCAAAGCAACGACAAGTTCGCTATCGACTTGTTCTCTTCGCCACTGGGAACCACCAGCGTAGCGACCCGCCTCTTGGATCGAACCAAGCACTCCGCAACGGTTTTTCCAATAGTCTCAACGACCCGCTCATCGCAAATAAGGATTGCATGCGACCAGCCGGTCAACAACTCGTTGAGCGATTCGGCCATTCGTTCTAGCGTTTGCGTGCCGATGAAGATCGGATAGCTTCGTTCGGCCAATTTTACTTGGATTTGCTGCATGACCTATTTCGATTCTTTATCACGATCCACGGCAAGCACGACTCGCGAGTTGCAAAGGTAGTCATGCAATGACTTGCGACCTTTTAGCAACAGGATCAGGGCTGAGTCAACACAAAGAAACACGACTAAGATGACTTCCAATACCCGGCTAAGAAAGGGATTGCTGGAATTCACGTAAAAAGCCAGCGGCCAAAACCATGCGAAGGCATTTCGGAGAACTTCGCGAACCACCAACTGCTCACGTCTTGGGGGCAAACCATTCTCCTCAACGATTCGAAGCTGAAACAAATACCGCCCAATCGATCGCCAACCATGATAAACCAATGTGAGATAGACGGCTGGCACGATCAGCGAGACGAATGCGACAATCGGCGTAGCCCATTGGTATTTGCGAAGGGTTGCAAAGTCAGTTAGGCTCGAATTCAAAAGGAAAATCAAAATCGCAAAGGGCGAGATAAAGAACAATAAAATCAATTGGTCGATGATATACGCTACGGCGCGCGATGCGACTCCAGCCGTTGTCGTCGATACCGGCTCGATCGACTTCAGTTCTAATACGAGCTCATCGTAGGTGGAAAACCTGTCTTTCGGGTCTTTGGATACCAATTGCGTAATAAGGCCAGCAAACTCACGCGGAATCGAATTTGGCCAAACAGGCGGAAAAACAACTTCGGCCGTTAGGTGGGTTTCAATCCGCTCGCGAACCGTCGTCCCGACAAGCTCAAACGGGAGGCGACCAAATACCAGTTCAAATAGCGTTATGCCCAGTGCATACATGTCGGACTGGATGCTGATGGGACTGCCCTGGATTAGTTCCGGCGCCACATATGCTGGCGTTCCAGATACGGTCGTCGGTTGTCCCGGCTCATTCTGAATTCTGGAAAGTCCGAAATCAGAGAGTTTGATTCTGCCACCACCTGCTATCAACAAATTGGCTGGTTTGATGTCGGCATGCACAATTCCAAACTGCGAAGCATGTCGCAGAGCCGATACCACTTGAATGGCATATCGAATCGCATCGGCATAGGGAATGACACCATCGGAATTGAGTTTTTCTGAAAGGGTCGGGCCCGTAAGTAGCTCCATGGCCAAAAATGGCTCTTCATCTTGACGACCGACATAATAGATCGTTACCACGTTGGGATGATTCAATCTGGCCTGTGCGACCGCTTCCCGCAGCATCATGGCAATGCGAGAGTCAACACAGTGATTGGCATTCCGCATGATCTTGACCGCAACGTAGCGTTGCAGGGATGTGTCCAACGCGCGATAGACGGCTCCCATGCCGCCGGATCCCAATTTGCGATCGATTCGAAAGTGGCCATAGAGTCGGTTGATGAGATTCTCACTTCCGTCCAGTTCGAAGTGATGTACCTCCTCGTCCTCTTGGAAATTGGTAATGGAAACGGTTGCACTCATCGCGTGCTGAATGGCTTCGGACTGTACAATGCGTTTGCAAGTTGTACATTCGCCACCCACGGTTGGGTCCACGCGAAACTCGGTACCGCATGCGCAATGGTATACAAGACCTAGCTTTTTTAAGATCGCGTCCTTGGATGCGGGAGTTGGCTGTGTGGCGGATTCCATTCGTTCAATTGTACACCCTATAAGTCCGATCCAATTCAGGCTTTCCATTTTTCACCGGTCACCCAGCAAGAATGCCGAAACTTGAGCGACATTTCTTCGAGCAGCCTACGCTCGAGTTGGCCCAAAACCTACTCGGATGTCCCTTTGTGCACGTCGTGGATACCGAAAGGATGGCTGGAATCATCGTTGAAACCGAAGCGTACCTTTACAAGGACGACCCTGCTTGCCACGCTTCCAAGAGCCAAACCAAGAGGAATAGCGTTATGTTTGGACCGCCCGGTTGCTTGTACGTCTATTCCATCCACAACCGCCACTGCATGAACATCGTCAGCGGGCAGACGGGACAGGGATCCGCCGTCCTCATTCGCGCCATAGAACCCACCCACGGATTGGACTTAATGACAACTCACCGGGCTGTATTAAAGCTTCGAGAATTAACCAATGGTCCGGGTAAGCTTTGCCAGTCCTTCGCGATTGATCTACAAAGCAATGGTGAAGATTTGGTCAAGAGCAAACGGGTTTGGCTAGAATCCAGAGCCAATGATCTCCATTTTGAAATACGATGTTCTCCTCGCATCGGAATCAGTCAGGCGCGCGAGCTACCTTATCGGTTCTTTGTCGACGGCAATCCATTTGTTAGCGGACGAGCAACCGACCATTCTCGAACGCGAGATTTGTGCCTTGCAATACCACAGAAAGTTGCCGACTAGATGAAGATTTGGATTGATGCGGACGCCGCCCCACGCGAAGTCAAGGAGCTAGTTTTTAAAGCTGCAATTCGACTTAAGTTGCCCGTCGTCCTGGTGGCAAATCAGTCGATATGGGTGCCGCCAGGCAACCCACTCTTTTCTAGCGTGACCGTTCGGGAAGGGGCCAACATTGCCGATAAGTACATTGTCGACAACGCTGAGGCGGGCGATCTAGCAATAACTGCCGACATTCCGTTGGCAGCCCAACTTGTGGACAAACAGGTGTTTGTCATTGACCCACGCGGCGAACAGTATGACGATCGGAATATGGCTGGACGACTTGCGGCTCGCGACCTTTTCGATGCAGCCAGAGGGGCAGGCATGGAGTTTTCCGGTCCTGCCCCCTATAGTCCAAAAGACCGCATCGCGTTTGCCTCAACCTTGGACCGCATCTTGACGCGAGCCATCAAGGTTAAGAAAACGGGACCGTAGCGGAGCGAACGGCAACCATGACGTGTAAAAGCAACCATGACGTGTGGCACGCCCAAAGCGAAGCGTGGGCGTGGGAACTGCGTCAAATGTTTCTCGGCGAACACCACCAAAATCCTTAAGCGGCGACACCAAATCCCGCAGGCTCGTCCTGCGGATCATTCGGCTTTTCGCTACATACAGAACGTCGCCCTCCCCTCGCTGGGCCGCCGGATTTGCCTCCGGCAAATCCGGCAGCCCAGCGAGGTTCGCGGAGGATCGTTTAGATAGTGAAAAACCGAAACTTCCGCAGAGTAAACCTGCGGGATTCATTGTGCCACGCGGCTTGAGTGGTGGCGTTCAGCGAGTAGTGTCGAATAATTTCACATTATGCCATGATGTCGGTGACCACTTTGCCTTGGACGTCAGTCAATCGAAAGTCTCATCCGGCCCAGCGATAGGTTAAGCGTTCGTGATCGAAACCCATCAAGTGAAGGATAGAAGCATGCACTTAGCAGGTAGTTTTCACTCAGTCGCTCGCCTTATTGTAACTGGGTTGGGATTCATATCACAATCCGCGCTCCTCCGATTTTGAACGAAAATCTGTGCATTGGTTTTCAAAGTCTGAAAATATGAGTTGTCAATGCGAAATCTCAATTTCGGCTTCGACGCGTAGCACCAAGCGATGATTAAGATAGCGACAATATTCAATGAAACCGTCCCGCTAACGATGCGAATGCGTTAAAAATAAGCGGGCTTAGGTTTCCTCAACCCTGCCGTTCACTCTTGCTCTACTCGAACCCAATAAACCATGCTTGATTTGCGATCCTTTTTTATCCTGTTGAGTCTCAGTTCGTTAGCAACTCCATTTTCGGCGGTTTCGGCCTTTCCCCAAGAGTCGATCGCAAAAAAGAATCCAGTCCAACTGCCTGGTCTGCAAACCAATGGACAGACTCTGTTGCCTAACGGTTGGTCGTTACGGCCCGCGGGGGAACAGGTTGATCTTGGCGACTTTCCGAGCCACATGGAAATTACGCCGGATGGAAAATTCTGCGCCATCCTTCACTCCGGTTGGGGTACCCACGAAATACGCATCGTTTCGATCGCTGAAAAGAAAGTGACAACATCGGTGGTTGTCGACCAAACATTTCAGGGGCTTCGATTCAACGAAGATGGCAGCAAACTATACGTTAGCGGGGCTGAGGATGAATGCGTCTACATTTACGGGCATCACAAGGGTTACTTAATGCTGGACAGCAAAATACAGGTTGTCGACCCAAAGCAAAAGTTTGTGGTTTCTGCGTTGGCCGGATTCGAGAACGGAACGAAGCTGCTCGTTTGCGGAATGATTGCAAACCAACTTGTTATCGTGGATGTTGCTACCTCGACTAACTTAGCAACGGTCCAATTCCCCGCAGGTAGCTTCCCGTTTGAAGTGGTAGTTGCGCCTGATAAAAAACGTGCCATGGTAAGTCTCTGGGGGAAGTCATCGGTCGCCGTCGTCGATCTTGAGTCGATGACGCTGGCAAGTGAGTGGGCAGTTCGTAGCCATCCCACCGAGATGCACTTTATCGACGGCGGCAAATTCTTGCTGGTCGGATGCGCCGACGACAATTCGGTCGTGTTGCTTGAAACGGAAAAAGGCACATCCAAGGAGATTATCCACACATCCCTTTTTGCTACTAAAAAGAACGGGAGTACACCGAACAGCCTTTCTGTTTCACCTGATCAAAACGTCTTGATCGTGGCCAACGCGGACAACAATAACATTGCCATGTTCGACATTCGCTTGCGTGGCAAATCCAAGTCACTTGGCTTTATCCCGGTTGGCTGGTATCCAACCAGTGTTCGATTCGCAAACGAAGGGCAAACCATCCTGGTGACGAATGGCAAAGGACTTGCATCCCGCGACAACGCCAAAGGCCCCAATCCACTTCGTGAACCAGCTCCGTCCGTTCGTGAGTATATCGGCGGACTGTTCAAGGGGACCCTCAGCATTATACCCTCTCCCTCCCCCGCACAGATGGTGAAGTGGACCAAAGATGCTTATGCTGTTTCGCCACTACGCGAAAACGAGCAAGCCAACTTGCAGGCTCTTGCGAAAGACTCTGTCATTCCGTCTCGCGTCGGTGAAGCTTGTCCGATCAAGCATTGTTTCTATATCATCAAAGAAAACCGAACGTACGATCAAGTCTTTGGAGATTTGAAACAGGGAAACGGCGATCCAAACCTTTGCATCTTCCCAGAATCGGTCACTCCAAATCACCATGCTCTGGCCAAAGAGTTTGTGCTCCTCGACAATTTTTATGTCGAGAGTGAAGTGAGCGCAGACGGTCACGAATGGTCCATGGCTGCCTACGCGACCGATTTCGTGGAACGTGTGTGGCCACTCAACTACCGCGGTGGCAAAGGCAAGATCGGGTATACGTCGGAGGGTGGCTACGAAATCGCCTTTCCTTCGAGCGGCTATATATGGGACCAGTGCAAGAAGTCAAACGTTAGCTATTTTAGCTTCGGCGAATTCATCCAAAATGGTGCGAAAGGAATGCCGAGCAAAGCGAGGGTCGCTACCTTGGAAGGGCATTTCGATCCTCTCTATCGATCGTATGATTTGGACTATACGGACGTTGACCGAGCCCAACGGTTCGCAGAAAAGATGCTCGAGTTCGAACGGGAAGGGAACTTACCGCAGTTCATTGTGCTTCGCCTGCCTAACGACCATACCATGGGAACGCGGGTTGGCAAAAAAACTCCTACGGCTATGGTCGCTGACAACGATCTTGCACTTGGCCAAGTCGTCGAGACAGTCTCCAAAAGTAAATTTTGGTCGGAGTCCGCCATTTTTGTAGTTGAGGACGATGCTCAAAACGGATCGGATCACGTCGATGCCCATCGCACAGTGGCCTTGGCGATCAGCCCGTACGTCCGGCGAGGAAGCGTCGATTCGACACTCTATTCGACCTCCAGCATGTTGCGTTCGATGGAGTTGATCTTGGGACTCGAGCCGATGACCCAGTTCGACGCAGCCGCCAACCCACTGTACGCGAGCTTTGGTAAATCGGCCGAGCGTAAGCCCTTTAACCACTTGCCGGCACAAGTGGATCTCAATGCAATCAACAACGCACTAGCTTGGGGTGCAATCGAGTCCGAAAAGTTGAACTTCGCAAGAGAAGACGCAGCAGACGATTTGTTGCTGGGTGACATTGTTTGGCGAAGCGTGCGAGGAGCACATTCACCCATGCCAGCTCCGGTGCGAGCTGCCTTTGTCTTTGTCAACAACTCGGATGACGATGACAAAATCGATATAGCGGAAACGGACGAAGACGAGGATAAAGAACGCGTGGAAAAGTAATTCCTGGCTTCTCTGCGTCTCATCTCACCTGGACTGGCCCATATCTTGAAGACTCTCACCAAGGAAAACAACAAGATCAAGTGCTGCCAAACCACCGAACGCAAGGAGACCCCGCCAAGAATTGGTCCAAATGAATCCGACTAAGCCGGCATTGTAGGCATTTACTCCAAACGCAACTCCGCTCGTGAAGGTCCCTGCTCCGCCATTTCCTAGCGTCAATAGGCCTTGTCCGACAAACTCGATACTTGTAATTCTGTTTACTAACGCTGCCCCACCTAGATTCACGGAGGCAATGCCGATCACCGTTCCTAACGCGGCTCCGCCAACGACATAAAACAAGATTCCCGCACCTGATTGTCTAGTTTGAATTGCCCTCACGAATCCCAAGCCTGCCCCCATCGCTGCAAATGATGCGATGATCGCTGTGTTCACACTTTGTTCTGTGAGGGAGAATTGTCCACTTGGATCTCTGCCATTCACCGGATCGCTGTGAACGTAGAGATAATTATTCAACGAGATCGGGATGTCTTGCCATCCTGCAAACGAATCCATCGAAGCGAATCGACCCATTTGCGGTGCATAGAACCTAGCGCGCAAATAGTCGTATTCTGTGACCGCGTCGCGGAATTCGCCGTTGTAGATCGGCAGGCCAAGTGTTGATCCAGTTCTTGCAAGTACGACACCAAATGGATCAATGACGATTCGGTCAGTGATGAATCCGGCTGCGTTGGTGACCAGTTTGGTCGTCCCTATCGGCGTCGTGTAGACCGTCGACGATTGACCATCTTGGATCATTGCAATCGCGGCCTCTCCCGCAGGTGGTCGGACGTATCGAACGCGAACCACGCCGTTGACCAGCTCGGCCATAACCACCGCATGTTCTCGATTGGTATCCACTAGGAATCGCGTCTTCTCCCCGTTCTCGATTCGCTCGTAGCGTTCGCCATCTGGTGAATAGGTGTAACGAACCGTAGTGACGGTAGTTACTTCCATGACAATGGATTCAATAAGCCGGTTCGCTGCGTCCCATGTGTTCTCGATTCGCTTTGTTCCATCGAATTGACTCAGCACATTTCCGTTAAAATCGTAGAGATAATTTGACGTTAGTTGATTTGTTGTTTCTAACAGGAGGCGGTCACGGTTGTCGTACGAATATGTGGTGGCCCCGGAAACTGAATCGTCGCGGCGCAATCGATTGCCGACTGCATCGTAAAGCCATGTCGTATTGCGATCGGTTCCACTTACTTCATCGACACTGTTACGAATCAATCGACCCGCCAAATCATACTCGAACGTCTCATTGCGGCCAGATTCTTCGACAAGAGAAACTTTGCGTCCAACACGATCGTAAGTCGTTCTTGTGTCGTCGAGCGTTCCAGATGGCCCAGTGAGCGACTGTCGAATAACACGGCTGTTCACATTGTACTCGCGACGTTCCGTAGTACCGTTGGCGTATTGGATTTCAGTGTGGCGTCCGACGATGTCATAAACATAGCGAGTCACTTCGCTTCCGGCGGTGATGCTCAGCAATCGATTGGCTGCGTCATAGCTGTAAGTTGAAGCGCCTGCGATTGAATCGCTACTCAGCAGGTTTCCTGCTGCGTCGTACAGGTACTGAATCGACAGTCCATCGGGATCAGTCTTGCTGGTCAAGCGGTTGCGTTCATCGAACGAATAGCTGGTGACTGAATTGACCTCGCGACAAGTTGCGATTTGGCCGATCGCATTGAACTGAGTTTCATTGACACGACCGTCTGCGAATTGCTGCCGAGTCAACCGGCCATTGACATCATACGAATTTGTTGTCGTCCGCCCCATGAAGTCGATCATGCTAGCCATTTGCCCGGCTGAATCGTAGACGAACCGTTCGATCGAACCGTCTGGAAGCTTGCGTTCGACCTGACGATTGGCATTGTCGAATTTGAACTCGGTTCGTCTTCCATCGGCATCAATGATCGCTGTAACTTGACCGCGTTCGTTGCGTTCGTAGCTAGTGCGATTCCCTAGAGGATCAATGACTTCGACCAATGCTCCATATGCGTCGTAACTGTATTGAGTTCGGCCACCTTCGCCATCGACCTGAGCCGTCAATCGGCCGTGACCATCGTATTCGGCCAAGACTTGACTGCCATCGGGTAGAATTTGTTGGATGACATTGCCAACTCCGTCATAAACCGATCGGAGCGTATTTCCCAAGGGATCTCGCGTGGCGGTTTTGCGACTGTTGGCATCGAACTCCATCGACCAGATTTCAGTGAGCGCGTTCGTCATTGCAATCTGATTGCCAACCGGATCATACTGGTAAACCATCGCCCGTCCGAGCTCGTCGATTTGCTTGACCAATTGGCCTGCAAGATCGTACTCTTTCCGGGTTCGCGGGTTGTCGTTCAGATCGTTTGGCGTACTGTCCGGATAAATGACTGCGATCTCGCGCCCGACTGCGTCGAATTCATAGTGAGTCACCCGACCAAGGCGATCGGTCATCGAGGCTCGTCGTCCGGCAGAGTCGTAAGCTTTCTGCTCGTCCGTATTATCTGGGAAGATCGTTTTGACGAGTCGGTTCGCAAAGTCGTATTCGTAACGAGTCGTCCGTCCTAGTGGATCAACTACGCGAATGCGATTGCCTCCGGCATCGTAGAAAGTCTGCGTCACGCCTCCTTCACCATCGGTCTCGCGAATCGTCCGTCCGTTTGCGTCTAGCTCGAGGCGAATGATGTCTTCCGTGTCAGCGTTCTCTGAGTTTCCTAAGAATCGCATGGCAATTGGACGGCCAGCAGAATCATAATCGATATCTATTGGGCGACGTCCATTGGTCGTAAAAGTGTCAGGCTTGCCACGCTCATTGCCGATATCAAACGTCACACCGTCGATCGCGATCGCTCTCTTTACCAAACCGCTATTTGTGTACTGAACGGAAGCGGTTCGGCCATTTGCGTCTGTACGTCCTGCGAGATTCCCTTTGGAGTCGTAGTCGGTTCGTGTGACATGCCCGAGTGAATCGGTCTTCGACGTTTCATCTCCGAAGTGTCCGTAGGTCCATCTAGTCGTGTTACCGCGTGCATCGGTCTCGGACAGTTTGTAGCCAAACCCATCGTTCACCATCCGAGTCTCTCGGCCTAACGCATCGATCTTGCGAGTGGGATAGTTGTTTGTATCGTACTCGGTTTGCGTTACCGCTCCCACGGCGTCTGTGACCCGGACTAAATTGCCTTGCGAGTCGAATTCGTTGATCGTGACATGACCAAACGGATCGGAAATCGTTTCCAGTTGATTGTCCGGATCGTACGTCGTCTCGATTCGTTTTCCATCTGCATTGATGATCGCCTTCAATCGTCCCGATGCGTCATACTCATTGCGAATACCCGTTCTACCTAGTGTATCGATTATCGTATCGAGATAGTGCGTCCGATCAGTACGATAGGTTAGCTTGGTGAGGTTACCTTCCCGATCCGTGACGGAAATCAAATCACCAGATGCGGAATAGGCATAGGAAGTCTTCTTGCCGAGCGGATCCGTTATCGATCGGATGCGACCTTGAACGTCTCGATCGACCGCAATTCGAATATTCTCACTTTGGCTGACGACCCCGTCATTGCCAAAAGTTAGCGTGTTGCCGTTGCGATCGGTAGCGCTGCTCATTAATCCTGTCGCACCGTCGATGCGATACTGAATTCCTTCGCGTGTGGTAAGCGTGTAGTCAACAAAGTCTGGGCTGGCTGGGTTCCATGGAATTCCACCCGCTGCATAGAGTTCGCCAAACTCGTTAACGGTTAATTGCCCTGCCCCTGCGCTGAGCGTGCTCGTAACGCCTCGGTCGGGTGTGAACCGAGGTGATGCGAGCACCAAGTTATTTCCTTGGCCAAAGCCTGGCAGGACTTTAATCTCAGGTGTAAACGTGAAGCCTTCGCGTTTGCCTCCTGGCAATGTCAAGAAGACCTTCGTGCCTTGCTTGAATGGGGTGTAGATGCCGATGTCTTCTAGGCCGCTCTTGGGCAGGCTCGTTCGCAAGTCGGTGTTGCGATACTCGAGGCGCCAGCCGTAGCCGAAGTCGCCGTCGCGGTCGGCTCGTAAGGTGTCGTAAGTTCTTGCGATCGTGATCGGGATTCCCGCTACTGGGATTGTCATGTCTTCAAAGGATAGGCGGAAGTTGCCTAGCTTGAGATTGCTGCTGACGCTGACTTCGACCTCAACCGCCGCGAAACTGCCGAACGTGTCGTAGACTTCTAGCTTGAGGACGTAGTTGTCGTTCTCTAAGAGCGTTGTGTCCCACTTGCCCAATGACGCAGTCGTGACTTGAGTTGTGCTGCTGAGAATCGTTTTGTAACTCGACTGGTCGATGCGGCGATAGCTAAGAACGTAGCGTTCGAAGTCGGGAGCTGCTGCGGTACCGACGATATTCACAAACCCACCTACTGCTGCACCATCCGCCACGCTAGTGATCGTGGCTTCCGGTGCTGGATTGCCGCCGCCGTCTTCTTCGCCGCTGCGCATGCTGACTCGAGCCAAGGCCGTGCCGCGATTGCCGGCCGCGTCCGTGGCGATCGCTTCCAAGCGACCGTTGCCGGGGGCTGAGAAGTAGACGCGGGCCGTGCCGTCGGCGGCTAACTCGACCGGTTGGCCATCTACTCGAAGCTCGACGCCGGTTAGTCCGACGTCGTCGGCTGCGATGACTCGCACGATTGCCGGAGCCGAAGTCCATGGGTACAAGACGGGTTCACCACCGACGATAATGGTGATGCGAGGAGCCAATGTGTCCGCGACCACGCCAAAAGTGAACGACTGGGTCGCAGCCCCCCCCAAGCCATCGACCACTCGAACGACGACATCACGGCCGCCCAACGGCGTGTTAGGTTGTGTCTGCCATCGGATACGGCCCAATGCATCGATCGTCATTCCAGCGGGAGCTGTTACCAGGGAATAGAACAGCGGCTCGCGATCGGGGTCGGTGGCCAAGACGTCGTACTGATAGAGGGCCCCTTGCGAGACCTTCAAGTTGGGATTCGAACGAATGGATGGCAACCGATTCGCGGCTCGAACGTCGATTTGAATCGACTGAACAGCGATGCCACCTAGCGGGTCGGTGGCTGTTAAAACAATTGCCACCGTTCCAATATTTGCCGTAACTGGCGTCCAGGTTACAACGCCAGTGCTTGGATGGATCGCGAAACCACTCGGTGCGCTTCGAACGGCGTAGGTAACCGCTCCACCCTCGGGATCATTTGCGATCTTGGTGTAGACATAAGCTTGCCCGACGACCGCATCGATCGAGGGAGTCGATGCAGTAACCGGTGGTCGATTGACGGCTCCTGCGGTTACAACCACCGAGAACGTCTGCGATGAATAACTGCCTACCGCATCGCGGACTTGGATCGAAACGACTGTCGGACCAACTTGATTCGAGTTCGGAGTCCATGTGATCACTCCTAAGGCTGAATCGATTTGCATTCCTGACGGTGCAACGCTTAGCGAGTATGTTAGTGGACTCTTGGACGGATTGGCAACGGTGACGGAATAGAGATAGGTTTGTCCAACCGCCCCTTCGGTTAACGGAGCGCTCGAAATGGTTGGGACCAACGATGAGCTACGAACGGCCACAACGAACGACTGCTCGGCCATGTTGCCTAGCACATCGGTGACTCGGATCTTGACCGTTTGCACTCCGAGCTGATCCTTGGCAGGCACCCACCTGATGGTTCCTCGCCCTGGAGCGATCGACATGCCAGAGGGGCTAGTGACCAGTTCAAAGAGTTCGCCATTGTTGACTGCGACATCGTAGGCGAATAGATTACCCACCACCGCTGCTGTTGTTGGGCTGGAGGTGATTTGCAAGTCGGGTGCGGGTGCTCGCGAGACGACACTCAATGTGTACGATTGTTCGTCGGTGCCGCCTCGGCTGTCGCGGACTCGCGCGAGGAAGTCGAACGAGCCTGTCGTGGATGGTTGCCAAAAAACTTCTCCTTGGGCAGAGATGGTCAAACCGTTTGGCCCGCTGACTAGCGTATAAGTCAGAACGTCGTTGTCTTTGTCAATCGCACCGATTCGGCTGGCAAATTCGCGGCCTAATATTGCCTTGGTTCGAGGTCCATTAGTGAACTCTGGAGAATGATTCGTTCCGGCTGGTTGAACCGAAAGCGAGAACGTATGCTCAGCAATGCTTCCACGTTGGTCGTCGATCTTGACGGTCACATTCTCGGTCGTAAGCGACGATGGCAGCCATCGGATTAAGCCAGTTGCGGCATCGATTGTCATCCCGACGGGTGCTGTCGTTAGTGAATAAATCAGTGTCGACTGTTCGGCATCTTGGGCGAGGACTCGATATTGCAACGGTACGTTTTGCAGAGCAATCGTTGGTGGCGTCGATGTTGCAATTGGGATCGTGTTGACTTCGACGTTGATCGTGTAGCGTTGCAGTGTCAGTTTGCCATCGGCATCGGTAGCCTTGAGAATGACTTCGTTGTCGCCTCGATTGGATGCGATCGGATTCCATCGAACGAGGCCGCTGGACGGGTCGATCGACATTCCTTGCGGACCGACGGCGAGCGCGTAGGTCATGGGCTTGCCAGTGGGCGATTGCGCGAAGGACTGATATCGATAGGCGTTAGGCGTAATAGCTGTTGTTATAGGTTGCGTCGTAAAGCGAGGGGATTCGGTCAAAGCAATATCGCGTGAACCAAAATAGATGGGCAGGAAATCGGTTAGAGCGTCGAAGGTTCGGTACGAAATGCTGGGAGCTGTTTGGATTTCCCCTTCTTTGCCTACTAGGCCTAGCTGTGCCGTTGTTCCAGGAATAGGCAGACCATACACGCCGCGCGAATTGGTAATCGTGGATGGCTCGGTTGCATCCAGTCGACCGTTGAAGTTGCTATCGACGAAGACGCGTCGATTGGCTTGAACGGGTTCGGAGGCCGAATCGAAGACTTGAACTTCAAACTCGCCGCTATTGAGATCCCAAGCGCTAATGCTGGAGTTGGCGAAGAACAAGCGAGTCGCTCCTGCTGGCACTGTAATCATTTGTTCTACACCATCTGCGGTTTGGCCATCGCCGATGAAGAAAACTTGTCGCAACTGCGGTTGCAACGCAGGGTAGTCGATGCCGCCTGGGACGTTCCCAGTTGCTCGGAAATCAAGGATAGCAGGAGTAGTTTGGCCGGCTGGCGAGTTGTCGTCGAGGAACACTCCAATCAAGGAACCGATTCGTGGCGATGCAAACTGTGAGATTCCGTTCGCTGCGCTTAGCGTTATCATTCCATTGCTGCCGGTGACACTGCCGTCGGGCGACCGTTGGCTATAGTAACCGTCAGCCACTGTGTGCCCTGTGGCGTTGATTCGCAGAACTTGTCCGGCGGTCACAGTCAGGTTCGGCGGTGAGGCCGCCGGTGCGGTTCCTCCGAACACGGTCGATCCATCAGGCATACCAGCCAAGTAAGGATTCGCTTTGCCTGAAACGACGACGCGACGCGCCGTGTTCGGAAGCAAACGAATATCATCGATACCAACGACATTTTCGGCACCGCTGAGCCCTGGGTTCGGCGGGGTGGTGCTACCCAACAACACGATTTCAATCAGCGTTGCCGTTGTGTCAGCTCGTAAAGTGCCGAAGAATCGCTTCCAGGAGTTGGGACCAGTGTTGTTTAAGGAAAGTGTTGAGCCAGACACTTGTCCATTGATGCGTACGGCGAGTCGAGCGGCTTCATAACTGTTGGGGCGAATAGCCCAGAAGCTGAATTCATAGTCTTGGCCAATAGTCGTAGCGATTGTTTGACGCCAAGCGACTCGATCTTGCGAATCGCCGTTGGCCAAGAGCATTAAATCGGACGCGGAGCCGTTGGTATGGGCTGTGTAGTCGGACGAAGCGGGAAAGACACTGGTCTTGTTGGAAACAGTCGATTGAGTATTGCCTAACCAACCAGACGTGGTTTGGTTATCGCGATGACTAAAGTCCGTCGTATACCCGACGCTGCCCGAACCGAAGTCGCCATTGAAAACCAGATTCTCACCCGAGCGGCGATCCCAAAGTCCATTTCCGTTCACGTCATCAAACACGATGCCTGTCGCTTGCGTGGTTGTTGGTGCCTTCACCGAGATGCTAAACGATTGTTCGGTAATACCACCCTTTCCATCATCGACACGGATGGTAACTGGAAAGCTCCCTTGGCTTGCGAGTGTAGGTACTCGGGCTGGAAAGTTGACGAAGTCGGGCGTTCCGATCAAGCTGCCGTGGTTCTTCCAGTTCGAAGCATCGAGAATCGTGCTAACGTCTTTGGACTCCTGGAACTTCAGATCGAGTACTATGCTCGGCGTCTTGCTTGGTATGTCCGTCAATGCTAGGGCTGCAATTTCCGATTCGGACCTAGCCGTGTTCCAAATACGGACCCGAGACATCGTGACGAGACTTGATCCTATGAAAAGGGATTGTTCGTTGTAGCCTATCGACTCCGGACTTATCGCAGATCCAACATTCTTGCCGTTAACGTAAAGAGTCAGTCGCTTCGAGCTGTCGTCGAAGGTTAAGGCAAGATGTATCCATTTATTGAACTCGATCGGCACTGGAGCTGTGATGGTTGCTAGGCTAGTGGATTGGTCCGGTCTACCAACGTTGGCTCGAAGCGTTCCGTAAAAGTACTCGAGTCCCCAAGACGGAACCGATGAGCCCGAATTGGCTAATCGTTTCGAAAGAATTTGATCAAATAGGGCGATTTTGGGATTTTCGAAGTTGAACCAGCCCTCGGCCGTTACGCTCGCTGAGCGAAGGCTTGGCGAATCGGGAATTCGAATTTGGCCATTGTTTACAATGTACGCAGGGCTTCCTGGGTCCGCGTAATTTGCGAAGAGTTTCAGTCCTTGGGATCGAGCGTCCCACTCGATCACGCCGGTGGTTGGGTCAATCGTCATTCCCGCTGGACCTTCAACAAGTGAAAATCGCTTGGGACCGCTTTCTATCGCTTGGACATTCGGTTCGTAACGGTAGACCGAGTCTGCTCCGAACGTTGTCACCGGAGTGCTGGTGAAAATCGGTGGAACGACTGTGACAGGTGCCGTTACGGTTACCACAAAGCCTTGGTCGGTCGATCCTCCATTCCCATCGCTGGCTGTTAGGACGACTGCGTTGGTTCCAATCTGCTCAGGCATGGGTGCCCAGTAGATGGTGTTGGAAGCGTTATCGTAGAGCATTCCACCGGGCGCACTGGTGAGTTCAAACGTTACGGCATCACCATCAGGATCGGTGGCGGTTGGCTTGTATGTCCATACTTGGTTCGGATCGAATCGATTGAGGATCACACTTACGGTATCGTCCCCGTGATTGGGAACCACGACATCGGGCTTGCCGTCGTTGTTGACGTCGCGGACGTGAATCCCGACGGGTTCGTCGCCTACTTGGATGAATTGTGGAGAAGTGAATCGCCCGCTGCCTCGATTAAAGAGAATTGCAACACGATCATCCTCAGGCTGTGCGACCACGGTGTCTTGACGTCCATCGGCATTCATGTCTGCAATGCCAACGGCTCCTGGTGCATGGATCGATGGAATGACAAAGGGAGCCAAGAATGTTCCGTCCCCTCGACCTTGTAAAACCATCATTCGATTCCCAGCAGAATCGCTGAGCACAAGATCCAATTTGCCATCACCAGAAACATCGCCGGCCGCAACTCCAGTCGGACGGAAACCGAGTGGCAGTACCTGAGTTACGCCAAACGTGTTTAATCCTCCTACGAGTACTACCAACGCTTGATCGAGCGAACTGATGGCAATCGCGTCCTTTTTTTCATCACCGTTGAGATCGCCGAGAATCAGATCGGTTGGGCGAATCGGCAGGTCGATATCCGAACGGGCAAACGCGGTTGGACTCGTGTGTTTGAACAATGAGATAGAGCGACCAACTTGATTGGCCGTCAAGATATCGAGCAGTTTATCGTTGTCCGCATCCACAAGCTCGACGGCTACAGGAAACAAATCGGTGAACAGATCCGGTTGTCTAGCAAATGTCTCGTCGACGACGCCATGGAGGATTTTGACTCGGTCAAGACCTGCCACGACGCTCACAGAATCGGGTCGTCCATCGCCGTTGATGTCACCGACGGCAACGTCCGCCAAGCCTTTTGTCTTGCCGATAAAGGCTTCGTTGTGTTTGGCTCCTCCTAAGCCTGTGAGGTCATCGACGCCGTCCCCGTTGAAGTCACCGACGAAGAGACCGTTGGTTGTCGAGGTTGCGGTCGTGAAAGGTTGGTGCTCCGAAAACGTTCCATCGGCTCGTCCCAACAGAACACCATTGTACGGGCGCTGGCTGTAGGAATAGAAACCGGAGCCCCAAGTGGTCGCCAAGTCGGTTAAGCCATCGCCGTTGAAATCACCTCCATGGATCAGTGCGCTGTTGGTTAAGTAGGTCGTTGGATCGCTAAAGGTAAAGTCGCCGTTCCCGAACATCACTACCGTCGTTCTGCTCCCAGTCGAGTAAGCGATATCGTTCTTACCGTCGTGATTGAAGTCATCGACAACGTAACTGAAAATCGCTTGATCGGCTGGAATGAACGCTGGATTCTCGATGACTGTTTTTTTGAATAATACGGAGGCGTCATTGCCCACGTTTCCAGTCTTCTCGTAGATGGCAAAGCGACCAGGAGTTCCATTGTTTGAGTCGTTTTTGCTGAAGGTGAAGAACTCCTTTACTCCATCGTTATTCAGATCTCCCAGCCCAATGGCATCGTCGAAATAGAATCCATACGCTCGAGGCGTATAAGTGATGAGGTTGGACGCATCGGCCAGTTCGCTATACCGTCGCGCCGATGGGTCGTATATCAAAACCACGATTTGCGTTTTGACGTTGGAGTCGATATTGCCGGTTTGCAATCGGTAGACCAAATCGGGATAGCCATCGTGATTGAAGTCGTCTGTTTGTAGAATTTGGTTGCTGATTCCAAATTGACCGGCTCCTTGCGACGGGATCGTTGGCAGATACTGAAAGACACCGTTTCCTAGCCCAAACGCTTGGCCAAACCGACCGCCGTCCATCCAAGCCAAGTCCAGGATTCCATCTCGATCGATATCCAACGCCGTGAGAGAGCTGAAGCCGTTGATTCCTCCCAACGCAGGTTGGTACGAAGCAAACGATCCATCACCTTTGCCTGCCGCAAAAAAGAAAGCGTACCCATAGCCAGATCCACCCATGGTCACAATATCGACGTAGCCATCGCCATTGAAATCGCCCGTCACGGATTCCCCCGAACGACCTTTGACTGCGTTGTATCCGTCCGTATACGAGTAGTCATTGACAAAATTGGGAGCACGCAACGTTCCAGGCTGGTCTCCTAGAAAAATACCGACCGAGCCAGGTTGTTGATCGTATTGGGTGGCTCCGACCGCAAAATCGATGACTCCATCTCGATTGAAGTCCGCAACGGCGATGTAGGGAGTGGACCGCGAGTTTCGTTCGATGCCTTGGCCAATGTCATCTTCAAAGGAGTCATTGTATTGTCGTGGTTGAAAAGCCCCGTTCCCGTCCCCGATGCCAATCATAACGTTGCCCGCGTTTTGAGTGTCTCCAAAGACAAAGTCTAACTTGCCATCACCATTGAGGTCTTTGCCTCTGCCATCGGAATTTACAATTCCAGGCCAGTTGGGATTGTCGAAGTTTGAATTGACGACGACCGCGTTGCCGGATTGCGTTCCATTGCCGAACTGACCGTTACCTTGCCCTTTGAGTAAAATGATTCCGAGATTCGTGCTTAGCAGAGCGTCCGCTTTTTTGTCGCCGTTAAAGTCATCGATGTATGCGGTCGAGGGGTTGACGGTTCGATCACCACTATTGTTGCTATTGAAATAAGATCGCGTGAGAGTGTTGATGGTTTCACCGAATTGGCCAGTGCCGTCGTTCAAACGCACCTCGATCCGAGCATCGTTGTAGTTGAGCCGAACCAGATCGGGACCGTTGATCCCATCTACATCCGCGACGTATCCGTAACCACCGTTGTTGTTGGCTGCTGCAAGTAGCGTCGTTCCAGAGAAGCGACCTGTTCCGTCCCCCAATTGAATTCCAATGCCCCTTCGGCCTCCGATTTGCGATTGCTCGTTCTCAAAGAGAATCAGGTCCAGTTTGCCATCGCCATTGAGGTCCGCCAGTTGAGTGTTGGCAACGTAGTTCCCAGGATTGGTTGAGACGATAGGAGTCCCATCGAACAGGTTTGAAGCGTTTCCTGGATACACGAGGGTTTTGTTGGTCGCGATTTGAGTCACGATCAAATCGAGTCTGCCATCCCCGGTGACGTCCTTGAGATGGGCTGACGCGGCTCGTCCGATCCGGCCGGTGACCACTGGCAAGCTGATCTGCAATCCTTCGCGGAAGGTCCCTTCGCCATTGCCCAATCGCACGATGACATAGCCAATGTCTCGGGCATCGTCCCAGTTTCCGCCTATGGGTCGATTGGCAAGAACAATGAGATCCGGATTGCCGTCACCATTTACGTCGTCAGTGAAAACACCTTGAATATCTCTTTGGAAGTTGCCGAGCGTGTTGGGTGTAAGTCCAAGTTCGACTGGATAACCCGTGACGAACGGAGTGCTAAGGATCGAAGGATTGGGCTCGCCAATGCTAACGGGTTGCGACAGTCCAAATCGACTCGAGGAGCCGGCAAGATAGCCGAGTTGTTGTTCTTCGTCGTTGGCAGTGACAAGGCTCGATAATCCGTTGGTTTGCTTTAGGATATCGACGGCAACCGGCCCCATTCCCGTCGCATAGGTTTGCACCTCAAAAGGACTGCTGACGACGGCGTCGGTTTCGGGAGTGCTGGTGATAATGGGAGGCCTATTAACCAAGACGTTACGGACATCAATCGAGAATGACTGGTCGGCGCTGATACCATACTCATCGGAAGCACGAATGGTTACGCTATGTCGTCCTATATCGGCCGCTTGCGTGTTCCATTGGAGCAAACCCGTTTGTGGATTGACCGACATGCTTGCGGGACCTGAAAGCAACTTGAATTTGAGGACTGCATTGTCCTCGCTTGTCGCAACTGCTGCGTACTGATAATTCCCACCAGCCAGGATCTGCGAAATGGGTGTCGACGCAAACTGGATGGAACCTCGGCGCAGTACCCCGAGCGTCTTGATTTCAAAGTTGAATTGCTTCCCAGTTGGATTGGTGAATCGCAGCTCGCGAGTCTCCGTTTTTTCGCCTGGCGGCAAGAGTCCGCCTGGATTGCTCGAACGCATGCGAAGGAAAGGGCGACCGTCTGGAAGATATCCATCGGGCCTAAGTAGTTCGACACTTGTGTCCGACAGATTGTCGATGACTGCGATGAGTTCGCCGGACGAGATAGCGTTGCCAATATTGGAAATGGCGAGGTCGCTAACGAGGGAATGCCGATCTTCAGTCAGCGTGGTGCGTCCGTAACTTGGAACGAAGCTGGAGCTGAGTTCCTCGAGTCGATCGAACCGAAGAGGGGTGCTAGACGGAGTACTGCGAGCGTTCCAACTGGACGAGGAGGGGTTAGGGCCGATGGCGTTGACAACCTCGATGCTGCGGACGACGACGCTGGTTCCGCGGTCTCGGTCGTTGTTGACGAGCCGGACGACAGCCTGAACTTTAGTGCCTGCGGCTACACCCGTGAGATTGACGGTCGCGACTTGGAGACCTGCATTCACACTGCGAACGACAGACGGACCAAATGTGTTGTCGACATTTTCAGACCAGTTGTAGACCGAGTCGAGCTGGGGCGCATGAGGTAGTGCGATTGGTTTCCCGGCCAAGTCACGTACCAATATTTCAAATGCATCACGAATGGAATTTACACTGGACGTATCGAAGGCTGGCGATTCAAACGAGATTCGAATCGCTGAGTTGGCAGTGGGTAGAGTCACTTCGGAAACCAATTCGGTTTTGTACGAAGTGCCTTCATGGATCTTGGGCGAGCAAGCCGAGGCCGAGACGAATCCGCTCGCTATATTGCCTTCGCCGTGAAACTGCCAACCCGGGGAGAGCGGCTGACCATTGAGAACATTAATTACGTTGAGAGCATCGAGTGGGCCGACATATCCGTCGCAATCGACATCGTAAAAAGGGGGCCGGGTGTCGGGCGGCGGGTTTTCTGGCAATCTTCTATTAACGGGATTGCTATAAACAGGTGCATTGATTTCGTTGATGATGGCAAGCACATCGAGCGGGGAGACATCGGCCCCCAGTACGCTGAGCGGCTGGAGGACATTGTGCCAGCCGTCGATCGCCATCATTTCCCGGCGTTCGAGTTGTTCGTGGAGCGAAACTCGAAATCGACGTCGCTGCGAGCGCTTAACAAGCCATCTTTTCGCCCATCGCCAGTTCTTAATAATCATGCAGCCAGTCTCGTATTCGTTAGTATCATCGCAACTATATGGAAATAACGGCGGCTTTACCGAATCTTGCATGAAACGGAAGTTTTTCTGAAAGATCGATGCCTTACTTGTTCGGGTGACTTAGGATTTTTCTAGGCAATCGAGACCCGAAAATGAATAAACCGGGTCATTCCGTTGATTTTGGAAAGATAATGAACAATAATTTGCAAGAATTCTTCTTGTCGGCGTTAATCCCTATGAGTCCTATGTCCAACGACTTGATCACTCACCCTAGCCTTTTGCTTCGCCTCAGAAATAGCGATGACAAATCGGCTTGGGTTGAGTTCGTTCAAGTATATGGACCGATGGTCTTTGGCTATTGTCGGATACGGAAACTTCAGGAATCAGATGCAGCGGATGTCTCGCAGGAGGTAATGATCCGACTGGCAAAGTCCATGGCAGAATTCGAGTACAAGCCGGAGTTGGGACGTTTTCGCGATTGGCTGGGCAAGGTCATTCATCGCGAATTACTCCGATTTTGGGAAAAGCAAAAGTCAACTTCGAGGGTTCAAAATGGAGAGTGGGCTAGTGACGAAGCTATCGATGACGGCGCGATTTGGATCGAACATTTCCATTCTGAAATCCTTCGTAAATCGATGGCCAATATCCAATGCGAATTTTCAACCGAAGCATGGCGTGCCTTTGAGTTGTCCTGGTTGGAGAATACTCCGGTTGGCGACGTGGCTTTGCGACTCGAGATTCCAATCGAAAGTGTTTACGTTGCTAAATCTCGTGTACTTAAGCGACTGCGCAATGAAGTGGCAAGACTCTCCGAGGATCTACCGATCGCGGACTCTCGATGATTCAACGCTGGCATGGCTGGGTAAGCAAGGAGATGTTTCGTGACCATTGTCGACGCGCAGTGCCCAAGCCGAGAATTACTTGCGTCCTTTCTCGACGAAAGTTCCGACGCCACAACCTCAGTTGGGGGCCATATTCGACATTGTTCTTCCTGCCAGCGACTCTTGGAGGATCTTTGTGCCGTCCCGGAATTGGACCTGCTGAAAGGGCAGCTTTCGACAATTTCTAATTTCGATTCGGAGGCAACGTGCGTCAGGCTTGTTTCGCAACTTTCCGCCATCGACACAATGAACAACGAGGACTTGCGTACGCCTCATCGTTCAGTCCTCGATTTTATCCCTATTTTTTCGCCGGGAATCGAAGGCGACCTGGGGACAATCGACCACTATCGCGTGATCCGCGAGATCGGCCGCGGTGGCATGTCAATTGTCTACGAAGCGATCGATACACGTGTGCAGAGGTCGGTGGCGATCAAGCTCTTGCGACCAACGGGCAACGACAGCACTGCGAATGAGAGATTCGTTCGCGAAGCGAAAGCCATCGGAGCGATCTCGCACCCGAACGTGGTCGGAATCCATTTTGTACAAGTCCAGAGAGGTTCGACGACACCCTATTTGGTAATCGAGCTTGTTCGTGGCCCCACGCTTCAAGAGTGGATAGAACAAAATGGAATCACGCCTCCTCGAACGGCCGCGAGTTGGATTGCACAAATTGCTGACGGGCTGGCTGCGGCACATGCTGCTGGCATCGTTCATCGCGACATCAAGTCTAGTAACATCTTGCTGTCGCCGATTTTGTCGTTGGACGAAATGGAAGGAGCCTTTAAGCCAAAGTTAGCCGACTTCGGCTTAGCCCAAACAGAACAAATGGATCTGCGTTTGACTCAAAGCGGCTACTTGACGGGCACGCCAGCTTATGCAAGTCCTGAACAGGTTTTGTCTAATGAAGCGAGCCCGCTCAGCGACATCTATTCGCTTGGGATCACGCTCTACGAAGCGATCACTGGGGAATTGCCTTTTCGTGGAGCACCCTTAGCCGTTATCAAACAAATCGCAGAAGGCGAACTGCCCCCCCACGCCGACTGAATCCAAACATCTCCCCCGATCTCGAGGTCATTTGTTTGAAAGCGGTGCACATTCGAGCTTCGCAACGATACCAGACCGCCACTGCATTCGCCGAAGATTTGAAGCGTTGGCTCGAGGGAAAGCCCATTCTTGCTCGACCATCGTCAACGATCGAAAATGCATGGCGTTGGGCGCAACGCAACAAACGAGTCGCAGCGCTCGCAACGACGATTTTCGGCCTCTTGATGGCGATTGCAGTCGGCGGAGTTCTGTCGACTATCTCGATCGCGAACGCGAAAAACGCATTGGCTAATCAAACGGCTGCTGCTCTCGAGTCTAGCGCCCGGGCGCAGCAGGCGAGTCGCGATGCGATCGCCGCAAACCGGTCTGCTCAGGAGCAACGTCAGCTCGCGCTGGATTCACTTAATTCGCTGGTCGATCAGGTACAAACCAAGCTCGCGAACCGCCCGGGAACCGTAAAGCTTCGCGAGGAGTTGCTTCGTTCTGCCATTGCAGGACTTGATCGAGTCACGTCCGGCGATGATCAAACCTCCATCGACCATGCGTCTATCAACGCCCGCATCCAAATGGCGAGCCTCAAGTCCATCTTAGGGGACAGCGATGGAGCACGCGAGGATGCGGAGAAAGTCATTGGACTAGCAAGCCAACGAATCGTGCAATCCCCCGACGATCCAATCGCACTACGAGACTACGCGCTCTCATTGGGACTGAGTGCAGACTCGAAGAGACGAGTCTTTGCTTTCGAAGAAGCCAAACCGATCTACCAGGAAATTATGGGTATCTATCAGCGGCTCAAGCAGTACACTCCCAACGATTTTTCAACGCTTCGTGAATGCATTTCTACTGAGCAAAAGCTTGCAGACATTGAACTGCAATTGCTGCAACCTGAATCGGCAAGAGTTCAATTGCAAAAGTCTCTAGACGAGATTGTTGCGATCAAAGAACGCTTTCCGGAAAGACCGGAGTTAGAACGTGATCACTATTCTGCCCTCGCGAAGCTCTCGGCTGCGCATGCTGCGCTCGGGCTCTCTAACGTGGTTGAGTTGCAAACTCAGGCCATTTCAATCGCAGAGCGTCTATCCAATCAAGATCTTGAAAACACACTCTACGCTGCCGATGTCGCCAACCTTTTAGCTCGCGTGGCCCGGCGTGAGATTGCGCAAAATAATTCGATGGATGCACTACTTGTAGCAAAGCGGGCTTTGCACAAGTACGAAGAATGCGCCGCAAGGGACCCAAACAATTTACAAGCTCAAATGTATGTGGGTACCGCTTTGGATCTCTTGTCTCAAGCTTATCTCATCGGCGGAGAGCTTGAGCAAGCGAATGCAGCTGAGACAGCAGGTTTTAACGCTTACGTTCGACTTATGGAGCTTGATCCAAAAAAAACGCTTTATCTTATTTTGGCAATGGAAACGGCAGATCGCATTTCGGGACTCTATTTTCGAATGGCTAATTTTCCACAAACGATTGAATGGAGTCAGAAATCGATAGCGTTTTTGGATAAATGCCGATTGCGTGAAGACTATTCGCCGTCGACTTTTGAGCCTGTGCGAGAGGTTTATGCCGCCTTCTTGGAGTCGGTGCGATCTTTGACGTCAGAAGGGTACAAGAAGAGTCTTTCCGTGAATGACACGTGGGGTCAAGCGGTCCGCAGTTCTGTCGAGTCCTATCTGTGTGCTCAACGGGGCGAGCATGCAGAAGCCTTCTTGCATGCATCGCGCGTTCGTGATGTAGCCGCGAATCGCGAGGCACCAACTAAATCGGACTTGCAGGTTCACTTTCCGAAGCTTTGTTGCGGACTTGCGGCCCGCTCTATAGCGATCTCGCATCGAAGGCTTATCCATTGGGACGTTGGCGTCGAAACAACGACATTGCCCAGCAGTGAGCACGAAATAGACAAATACAAAGAGCTCGCGATCGCGCTGCTCAACTTTGCCAACAAAAACCAACCAGGATCAGAAGCTTCTTGGCTATCCGAACCTGATCTGGCTGGTTTGGTTCATGTTGTTAGAAAATGAATCGCTGGATTTTTTTCGATTGTAGATCGGTGCAGGCTGGCCGCCTGCACTCTTGGCTTACTTAATTTGATCGGATCGGTTCGTCGCGCACGAGGTCCTTTGGCCAGTCGCAGGCGTCCCCCCTTGCTGTAGACTTCGCCTAACCATCGCTCAATGGTTGCGAACTGCGCAGGTAGGCAAGTAAATCGGCGATCTGTTGGTCCGTCATCGCATTGAGCATTCCCTCTGGCATGAGCGAAGTCACCTGCTGTAGCACTTGTTCCACATCCGATTTTAAAATCACATGCGACTTGCCATCCACTGCTTTTAATGTGAATTGTTCGTCTGCTTGATTCTCGATAAACCCGGTCAATACGGCACCATCCTCCATCCGAACACCGACCGTTTGGTACCCCTCCCGTATCTCGAGGCTGGGCGCGATGATGTTTCGAATCAATGTGGGCAACTGGTCTCGTTGATAGCCTGTCAAATCTGGCCCAATCTCACCACCCTCGGCGTACAGTTTGTGACAGCGTGCGCAGTTGGTTTTGAACTGAGCCTTGCCGCGGTACGGGTCACCCTCAAGTGGCTCGATTCTTTCCAGTAGACTAGCTACCTCCTTCTGCGCTTGCACCAAATCCGGTCCGGACAAGCTGGGGTATCGCTGAGTGATTCTGTTTTGCAGAGCTTCATCGGAGTGCAGTCGCATCGCCCGGATACACTCCATCGGCATTGACTTCGGGTCAACGAGTTGTTCGGCACAGGCGTCCAGCCAGTCTTGCGTCCAAGCTTTTCGAGTGCCCAACACGGACCCGGCGACTGCGCGTAGGCTAAGTGACAAATCGGCCCATGAGCTGAGGATTGCCTCCGACACCTTGGCGTCGTCGAATCCTGCGATGGCAGCAAATGCCGCTGCACGAATCGGTTCTGCTTCGCTGGCAGTTCCGGATAGTTTCAAGAGATTAGGCAACGCCTCGACGTAGTGCAGTTCGCTCATAAGCTGCGCAATTTGAATTCGAGTTGCCGCCGCTGTTTTGGAATCAACCAGCAACTGAACGGCTTGTTTTCGCGATTCCACGTCACCGCGCCTTAATCTAAGGGTTAACGAAGGTTGCCCCAGTCCAATGAGCGCATCCAAAACGGAGTCGGGCACACCCAGCAATGAACGACCGACAAAAGCTCGTTCAAACGCTTCAGTGGCCTGTTTTGCCGCTACTTGCCGAATCGATGCCGGTTGTTTTTCTATTTCCTTAAGCACTTGCGTGACTGCGTTCATGCTCGCAGGTGTGTTGGTTTTCGCCCATACCTCGATCAAGTTCGGAGCGATACGCTGCATCCCAATGGGGCTTTTCCAGAATCGTTCACTCAATGGCAATTGACTCAGAACAAGATCGGGAGAACCGGTAAGTGGCTCGATTGCCCACCACATCAGCAAGGGCAAGGCTAGATCCGCCTCCGGCAAATCGCGAGACAGCAAGGCCGACATAATCGGAATCGCATCTTCGCCTGGCAGCCGCTTGGCTGAGCTCGCAATTTGGCAAAGCACTTTGACATTTTTTTCGGTCGACGCAAGAGATCGAATCGCCTCCGCCGTGGCTTCGCTGACGACTCGATCATCGCAAGCCAATCGAACAGTCCACGCTCGGACCGCAGGATTTGGGTTCGCAAGCAATTTTTTCAGGCTCAACGAATCCTCGCCCGAGTATAGAATCGTGTCTTCGATCCAACCGCACGCATTCGCCGTCCAAAGGGATTCTAGTCCAAGTTGTTCGCTATTCCCGATTCCGTTTTCAAGGACCAAATACAGTTTTTTCTTAAGCGGATGTTTTGCGATTAGCTCACGAGCTTTCCAACGATGCCATCGATAAGGGTGTTTCAGTTGTTCGCTAAGATAATCGAGGGAATCGAGGTCGCTGCCTATTGCAAGCGCTGGTTCCCACGGGATTACAGCAGGATTGCTATTGGGCTTGAATCGATAGACGCGACCATGATCGCGATCCATTTTGCCAACATGCGCGTAGAGATGTGCCACTTGAAAATCGTACCAATCGCAGATGTAGGCAACACCATCAGGGCCATCTTGGATCGCTACGGGCCGAAACCACTTGTCGTCGCTGGCTACGGCATCTGCGATATCTTTGGTCTCAAAAGTTGAGCCGACCGCAGACAACTGCGTTTGAATGAGTTTGCCATGTAAGGGATCGACTGCCAACATCGAATGCGGCATCGTTGCGCCAAACGCGGTGCCTTCGGTCAATAGCATCGTATGCGTAAAGCGTTGGATAGGCGCATGCTGCATTGGGTCGAGATAGCCAAACGTGTTTGGATTCGATAACCCGCCGTGTTTGTTGAATCCCTTGCGATAATAGGCATCCTGGAGATAGTGGAATCCACGCGTATCCCCTCCATTGTGACCGGAAAAGATCTCCCCCTCGTTATCGAAAGCTACCCCAAACGCATTGCCGCCACCCTCCGCAAAAATTTCGTATTGGCGCGTCGTCGGGTGATATCGCCAGATGGCTTGGCCCATGGAGCGTTTTGGCGTTTCCTTGGAGCCGTATTGTCGGACATTGCCACTCACGGTGCTGCCTTGCGCGGCATACAACCAACCGTCTGGCCCCATGCACAAGCTGTTCACGACCGAGTGGGTATCCTCCAAGCCGAAGCCCTCCAGGTGGACTTCGGGCGGGCCGTCGGCCTTGAGATCATGATCCTTGTCCGAATAGAATAGTAGGTAGGGTGGGTTCAAAACCCAAGCCCCATCCCCAGTAGGTACGACCGCTGTTGCGATGTTCAGGCCATCGACAAAAGTCGTTTCGGTTTCAAGTGTTCCATCTCCATCGCGATCTTCGTGCACGGTGATCTTGTCGGCACCAGGCACTCCACCATGACCGGGTGGAAGCGGGACCGAATCGTAAACCGTTCGCCAAAAATTGTCTCGGCTGAGTCTCCGCAACCCGGCTGGTTCGGGATACTGCAGATACTGAACCACCCACAACCGTCCATGCGAGTCGTGTGCGGTGCTCAGTGGCTGGCTGATAATAGGTTCTGAGAGAAGGGTCTCAATCGCATAGCCCTCTGCCAATCGGAATTTCGAAAGCGCTTCGGTAGGACTAAGGGCTGGCCCTTGGCCCTGATCCTCAGGCTTTTGCATGCCGTAAGTGCTACTAGAAACGATCACGCATGCCAATAGAAAAGTTGCAACGATTGGACTCGCTTGAAAATGCATCATAACTTCCATTCCATAACGGCCAGCGTCAGCCGCGTTCCTCAACCATTGTGTTCTGACCAACGCGGCAGGTGCAGAATCGTATTTACTTTAACCAACGCGTTCAGGTTGCAGGGCATTTCGAACCACCAAATACACGAAACACACGAAAAAGGGAACTTCAATCAAACTGTCATAACGCAGGAACCAGGTTCAGCGAATGCGATCTAAGTCAAAAACGGAACTTGGATCATCACGAATCCAGGCCGTTCAACTTTCGTGTCTTTCGTGTCTTTCGTGGTCAAACATGCGCTTGCACCTCGCTTCAGTGGTCAGCCGTTTACATGTCTAAGGAACAAACTTGGTGATTCGAACGACGGGATTCCCAAAGGTGCTGCCAGCCCCAAGATCGGTCAGTCGTTCGCTGGTGATGTCGTTGAGGCTCTTGCCGTCTGGCGCTAGCTTGGGCCACCATTGTCCCAGCGCGATGGCTACGCCCGCCTTTCCGTCTTCGCTGACAATTGCTTTGCGAAGGATACTACCGTTGAAACTAGCCACGTTGACGCGATCGCCATCGACGATTCCTAGCGATGCTGCGTCCGACGGATGGATGATGATTTGAGGCTCGCCCCCTGCCATCTTGATCACGCTGGGGACATTTCCCATAGAGGTGTTCAGGATATAAGGACCCGGGGGCGAAATGAGTCGCAAGGGATACTCGGCACTCGGCTGAACTTCGAACTCGAGTTGCTGTGGTGCTGGCGAAAAGCGAATCTTGCGATCGGGATAGTTGCTACCGTCCGCATATGGCAAATACGGATTCGGCAATTTTAGTTTCACGCTTCGTTCGGTCATCAACCGATCGGCGGTGATGCCCTCAAGCTTCGGATTGGAAGACGTTAACAACTCTTCGACTATCTGCTTTGGGGACCAGTACAAGCACTCGTCTTCGAAGCCCAAACGGCGAGCAAGCTCGGCGAAGATCCAGCGGTTTGATTTTGCTTGTCCACGCGCCGTCACCACCGGTTCCGAATACTGCAAATAGTAGTGGCCATACGAAGTGTACACATCCGTGTGTTCCAAAAACGTGGTGGCAGGTAGTAAGTAATCGGCATAGTCCGCTGTATCGGTTTGGAAATGCTCCAAGACTACGGTAAATAGATTATCGTTGCTAAGTCCCCGTCGTACCCGAGAGGAATCGGGTGCGACCGCAGCCGGATTACTATTGTAAACGAACAGACCACGGACAGGCGTTGTATCCGGATCTAACTCCGTGGCCAGCAAGGTCATGTTGACGTGCCGTGTTCCAGGCCGAATCAAATGACACCCCGAGACGCGTTGTGTGTTCAATCCAAAGGCACCGCTGGTGGAAAGGCACCCGCCACCCCCTTTCTTTTTCCATGCGCCAATCAAGGCAGGCAGAAGCGAAATCGCTCGAAGGGCATTGCCACCACCCTCGTTGCGGGTCATGCCATAGCCAACTTTGATGTACGGTGCTTGGCTCGTCGCCAAATTTCGCACCATGTCCCCTAGTGCGGTCAAAGGTACATCGCAGTATTTCGACGCCCGTTCGAGAGTCCAGTGACTGCAGGCCTCGCGGTACTCTTCGAATCCAATGGTATGTTGATCGAGGTAATCGAGGTCGTGCCAGTGGTTGCGAATGATCTCGTTGCCGATTGCCAATGCCAACGCTGCATCAGTACCAACTTTGATTTGCCAATGTTCGTCTGCAAAGCGAGAGGTTTCGTTGCGATAAGGATCGATGTGGAGAATGTGGCAGCCATTTTTCTTGGCGGCTTTGAGAACGGGAGCGATGTGCGAATTGCTCCGTAGGGCGTTTATTCCCCAAAGCACAACGTATTTGGAATGGATAAGGTCCTCTGGATCCGTGCCGAGTTTATTGGGCCCATAGTTGGCTTCCCAAGCTGCGCTGCCTGTTGTTGCGCAGATGGTTTGGTCGAGTTCCAACGCACCAAGCCTGCGGAAAAATGCAAAGGGTGACGCACCCTCGATGACCCCCATGGTCCCGCCATAGCAGTAAGGCAATATCGATTGGGGGCCATGCTGCTCAACGATCGACCTAGTGCGTTCCGCTATTTCATCTAGGGCCGTCTCCCAGGATATGGTTTCAAAACGCCCCTCACCTTTTTTGCCAACTCTTCGTTGGGGTAGCAATAGTCTGTCGTCTTGTTCCTGACGCTGCGGGTAGCGAGCCATTTTGACGCAGGCAAATCCCTGCGTGATCGGGTGGGACGGATCGCCCGCAAGATGCGTGACTCGATTTCCTTCGACGGTGATGTGCAAGGAGCATGCATCGGGGCAATCCAAAGCACAAATAGTCGGCAAAACGATTGGGTTCATTGAATCTGCATTATCTGTTGGAAGCGAGTCTTGACCACCTTAGTTTTCTGTCAACAACCCAAGTTTAACGACTTCTACGACAAATGCTATTAATCCCCAACTACTTCACTCCTTCCTCAGAAGAAGGTCACGCAGTTCTGCGAGAGACGTGTGGCACGCCCCTGAGTTTACGAAGGGCGTGGTGAATCGCTAGAGCGGCTTATTCACAACGCGACGCGTAAGCGAGGGATTGGGGCTAAATCCCTCGCTTACGCGTCGGGTTACCAAAAGCAGTTTGCCTCATCTGGAGCCGTCAAGTGGACCAGACTTTGGGCGAGCGGCGATGTAAAAACTACCAATCCTAACCCGAAACGTAAGTGAGGGACTCGCTAAACTGTCCCTCGCTTACACTTCGGGTTGGGATACTCCAATCTGCCGCTCGCCTTGGTATCATCTCGCCGAAGTGCTATGGACTTCTAATGTGTCCGAAAAATCGTCCGCATCGTCCATATCTTCCTCATCGAAATCTTCGTCGCTCAGATCATCGAATACTGACAAGTCGGGTCCGACGGGTCCGCCGAGCATAAAGTGGTAGTTTCCTTCGCCAAGTTTAGCAAGAGTATTCATAATCAGGACTTGGCGTTCGCGCGAATCGTTCGGTCCACTGGTGTACATTGGCTTACCTTCAAAACCGAACACGAATTCTTCCATGCATTCATTCGCGTCCACGCCTTGGAAAATCAGTGAACAGGTCAGTGCATCGCGATGTGGTTCAAAGCCAATTCCTCGCGCATACTCGATCGACGTCGAAATGAGCTTAATTGCTTTGGCTGGCGAAATCGTCTCCCAATCAACTGGCGCCTTCTGTTCGCGAAATGACTCCAGGTCGAATGACTTGACAAGATACGCAACTTTTACGCCCAAACAATGCGAGTCGACCAGAAAAAAGCACGCTACAGGTCCGGATCGAAACTGGCGGACTGCGCTGATATGGTGCATGCCATTCATACTGCACATTAAACATTCGACCCAGGGCGCCCTTTCGGCTGCTAGGAGGAAATCTCGATTGGAAATATTGGCGGACCTATTCCGTTGTTTCTTAATATCCGCAGATCGCTTGTTTCGTTTTGCTAGCTTTTGCTGCCGTTTGTTTTCATTGCGTGCCATTTTGCTCGTCCTTAAGTAAATGCAACCCAGTCAAATGCGCAAGTCACCAACTTAAAGCATATTCCGATACGAATCAAGGAATCAACAGGGGGACACCACACTTTTGTGCGCGGGGTCAATTTTCTGCCCCTCGATTTAAGACAATGTCGGCATTGACTATTTGCGCATACAGCACTTTTTGTATTTTTTTCCGCTTCCACACGGACAGGCGCTGTTGCGATTGACGCGAACGACGTTGCGAACCGTTGTCGGGCCGGGAACGCTCGCTGTCGCTGATTTATTTTTTCGATTCAAAACGGTCCCATCCAACTCGCCGAACTCATGGGTGTCGTCCAAGTCATCGTGGTCACTCGAATGGTAGCCGCGGCAATGTGGGCATTTACCGGACGTCGTCAAAGCGGCAGGGCACTCCCGAATCGTTTTCTTTCGTGCTTCGATCTCATCGAATATTGGGTTTTCTGCGTCAAAGTCGTCCTGGAACAACACATTCAAGACTTTTATCTTTTCCTGGAGCTCGATGTTCTCGCCGTCGCCGATATCCTCCTCCTCCAACGCACGAAGCAACTCAACGTCTTGCGACATGCATTGATCCGACAAGGAATGTGCTTGCCACGAGCGCAATTCAACATCGTCTTCGAGTGCGATCATTTCGCGACAATAATCTGCAGCCCATGGGGCGTATGCACGCGCTGTCACATCCATCATCGACATCCGAGCGATGTAGTCTCTTCCTAGATATCTGTTCTTGCATTCCACCATAAACGCCTGCGATCCCAAATGCGCAAGGCTCGACGCGACTGAATCGTTGTAGTATTCGACGTCGTCGGTTAGCATATGAAATAGGAACTCCATAGCCGATGGATCATCCAATCCCATCAAACCAATTGCTGTAATGAGCAACGCGTTCATCCAATACGCTTCTTCCCAAGATCTCGAATTTCCGATGGCTGTCAAAGCGGCTTGCTTTGACTCGGGCAAGATAAGCTTTGGTCGCAAAAGTGCATGCGTTCGGTCTACGAGATCGTCGGGGAACTCGTCATGCTGTTCGCGACGCTCGAGAACGTCCAACGTCTCTACGATACTGACGGCCTTTTCCCAACGAACTTGCTCGGGAAGGCATTCATGACGGAAGCGCCATTCGATATCCTCGGCGACGGTCGTAAAGTACGCGAATGCCAGATCGGACTCGTTCCATCGATTCGACGCGACCACGATATCGTCCCTGTATCTCTTCAAAATGGGCAGATCTGCCGAGGCGAGCCAATTCCAGCACTGGTTGAAATTCGACCAACGGTCGCGATCGAGTCCAAAAACGGCAGTGGATTTCTCCAGCAACCATCGAACGACAGGCTCGGTGCATTCAAACGCCGTCACTTGACGAAAATTCGAAAATGCCTCGTTGATCCCAAATCGTTCCAGCGACCTCAATACTCGATCGGAATGACCGGCCATTAGGGCAGGTCGAGTGGATAGAATCCGCATGGAAAAATCGCGAACACACCGTACGGGATGCTCCAGCCCACGCAAGAGTTGTTCGGGAGGTAATTGTCCATTCGTGACCATATTCATATTCTTCATTGATTGTCAAAAGCTCTTGTTGGCGAACCTATCTTTTGAAGTCGAGCTAAATCCCAAATATTTGTCAATTGCCTTGTCAACGAAGAAGAAGTGAGCGAAGGAGAACGTCAATTGCTTGAGGTACGAGTTCAGATGGCGGCTGCAATTCACCAAGCAGGAGTTCCCAAGCCGATCTTGACCTGAACAGCGCAGATTTGCTATCCATCCAGCAGTCCGAATATTTCCGACCAATTTGACTCCCGCCAATTCAAGGCGAAAACCATGCTCCTTTCGATTGTACTGCCGGTTTACAACGAACAAGAAGTTCTACCTGCGCTCTTCCAGGCGTTGCCTGTTGTTTTAAAGAAAATCGATTGCGACTACGAATTGATCTTCATCGACGATGGCAGTCGAGACGCAACGCGTTCGATACTCAATGCGGCTGCCGAGCAAGACAACCGCGTTAAGGTACTCGGTTTTAGTCGCAATTTTGGTCAACAAGCGGCGATTACAGCCGGTTTGGATTTTGCGAACGGCGATGCAGTTGTGGTTATGGACGCCGATCTCCAAGATCCACCGGAACTGCTTGAGTCGATGGTCGAGCAATTCAAGCAAGGTTTCGACGTCGTTTCAACGCAGCGCATCGCACGCGACGGCGAGAGCATTTTCAAAAAAGTTACGGCATCGGCATTTTATTCGTTAATGCAAAAAGCAGTCGATGAAAGGCTGCCTCCACAATGTGGCGACTTTCGTTTGTTCAGCCGAGGTGCTGTGCAAGCTATTCGAAAGTTTCGTGAACAGCATCGATTCATGCGTGGCTTGGTCGCATGGCTTGGACTTCGCGAAACAATCATCCGCTTTCACCGTCCAGCCCGGGCTGCTGGCGAAACGAAATACACGCCCATCAAATTGGTGAAATTGGCTTGGACGGCGATTTCCTCTTTTTCTGCCTTGCCCCTCAAGGCTTGTTTGTATGCAGGGATTTTGTTAACTGTATTTGGAGTCGCCTATTCTCTTTACGCAGTCTATGCGGCACTTTTTGTACCAACCACAGCACCAGGATGGAGTTCGCTGGTGTGCTTTCAATTGCTCTTCAACGGCGCTACCCTTACAGCGGTCGGCTTAGTGGGAGATTATGTGGGACGCATTTACGACGAATCAAAGCAACGCCCACTTTACGTACTCGGCGATTCGGTCAATGTCCAAGCGTCCGGGTGCGCTCATCGCGTGGTTTGGATCAATCCTCCCGACTCGCCTGCCGAGCAGAAATCACACCTGTTCCGCAGGCCGCAACTCTATCGTGCGAGCGAGGATACTCGGCCGACTAGCGATGAACACCCCATCAAGGATCGACGCGCAGCATAAGCCACTCCCAAACTTCACACTTCACACTTCATTCCTCCATGATTCGAAAAGACGTCGCCTACCCATTGCTCTGTCTTTTCGTCGTTGGCGTTTCCGTCATGATGATTCAGGTCGGAAACACGCATCTTTGGGATCAAGACGAAGGCTTCTACGCTACTACGGCAGCCGAGATGCACGCCAGGAACGATTGGGTTACACCTACGTTCAACGGCGAACTATTTGCGCACAAACCGCCGATGATGTTCTGGGGCATGATCGTTGGTTATAAGCTCTTCGGTGTCTCCGAGCTTGGATCGCGGTTCGTGTCGACTCTCTTTGGACTCGGAACGATCTTTCTGACCTTCGCCATCGCACGCAAACTTTTTGACACCGCCACGGGGCTGTTTGCAGGCTTGGCCATTGGCTCTTGCATCCTGTTTACGACAGTAGCTCGATCCGCGACGGCCGACGCTCACTTGACTTTTTTTACCGTCCTCGCATTGTATCTATGGGTTTGCGATTACTTCCGTGCGCCCGATTCTTCGCGCGCGCAAATGCTCGCTTCCGTTAGGTGGCGAACCTGGATTGCAACGTATGCCGTCATGGGGTTAGCGGTCTTAACGAAGGGCCCCATCGGATTCCTCTTTCCAACGGCAGTGCTCGGACTGTTTCTTTTGACGGAGGGACAGCAAGCGGTTTCGGCGGAGCGTACAAGGCTTAAGAGGCTTTGGCTGCAGATTCAGCCGTACGCTCCGGTGGCGTTTTTTAAAACGGTTGGGAATATGCGACCTATGACGGCTGCGGTCGTCGTATTGCTGGTGGCTGCACCTTGGTACTTGCTCGTTCAATGGCGTTCCAATGGTGAGTTCCTTCAAGAGTTCATCGGTGTGCATCATCTTGGTCGCATGTCACAAGCCATGGACAACCACAGCGGCCCTTTTTACTACTATCTGTTGGCATGCTTAATCGGCATGTATCCGTGGTCGGCGTTTGCCGTTCCAACTGCCTTGAGTTGGTTTGGCCAAGCGAGTAGTCCGGCGCAATCTCGGGCTGTACGATTTGTCACTTGCTGGGCGGCAGTCTATTTGGTCATTTTCTCGTTGGCTAGCACCAAGTTACCAAACTACGTTCTGCCTGCTTATCCCGCCTTGGCCATCATGATTGGACGCTACTTTGCATTATGGACACAGGACGTGAACGCCGTCAGTCGAGGTTGGCTGAACGCGGGCTGGATACTCTTGATTGCAGTTGGAGCGGTCATCGTGACGGGGTTTCCGATTTCTGGACTCGTCGAGTTTGGAGGCCAAACGTTGCTGGACCGGATTGGGATGGAGCAAGTTCTGCAACAGCGATTCGTTTGGCTTGGCGTGGCCGGGGCTCCGCTCGTTGTTTTTGGTACGCTGGGTGTATGCTTGCTTTGGAGCAATAGGCCAAGGCTATCGGCGGGGGTGTTTTCCATCGCAGCGTTGTCGATGATCGTTACGCTTTGTCAGTACGTGGCACCGGAACTCGATCGGTTT
>JANMLD010000336.1:0-2240 GCA_031372345.1 Pirellula sp. | reverse complement strand
GAAGTCTTCGATCGAGGCACGACCGTGAAGCGGCGACATTGGCGAGCATGCAAAGCAAGCGAGAAGCAACCAGCGATCCAGAGGCTGCGGAAGCGACCCTATCAGCTCTCGCCGACGAGGTGAACACGAAACTTTCGGATGATTCATTTGAGCTCAAACGAAACCTGATAAAGCTGCTTATCAAACGAATCGAAATCAACCACCTACGAAGTTAGCCGCGATCTGGTCCGCGGAAATCGCAATGTTGATCTGGCTTCGCGTGTCCGCATCGGGCAGTTGCGCCGTGAGCCAAGTTGAGAGCTCCAAGGTAGGCTCGTACTCTGTCCACATTAGATTTTTACGGTAGCGGAGCTTGCTAAGAGTCTCAGTGGCAGGATGAAACAATTGGAATTTACCTCAGAAAGTCGCAGAGAGCCTTGGCGGCTTCCGCTACGCCAGCCCTAGATTCCAGTTATACTGCTTGCAGACCGCTTTCAACTACCATTCCCACCTCGAATATTCCCGCCCTTTGACCTATGCTCCGCACGTTTTTTCGTTGCCTTATTTTAGCCCCCCTGATTGCCCACGTTCTCGCTGACATTGCGATCGCGCAGGACTCACAACCGGATGCTTGGCCAACGCTGCCGCTTGGACTAAATCCAGTTCATGTGATTGATCTTGCCCTCGAGCATGGCTACCGGACAAATTCGCTACGACCGACCGGCTTGGTGGACGATGCATCGTTTGCAAGACGAGTCTATCTCGACTTGGTCGGACGCGTGCCTACAGCCACGGAGTTACATGACTTCCTGCGAGAGACCCATAGCATCAAGCGGACAACCTTAATCGATCGGCTCTTGGCAAACGATGCGCACGCCGAACACATGGCCGAGGTACTCGACGCAATTTTCATAGGACGAACAAACGTCGATCAAGTGAAAAAACGGGCCGAGGCTGGTTGGATCGCCTATCTGCAAAAAGCGGTTGGAGACAATCGCCCGTGGAATCAAGTGGCTCGTGAGGTGGTGTTGGCTCGACCAAGTAGCCCTGAAGTTCGTGGCGCTTCCTGGTATCTATACGCTCGCAAAGACAAACATCAAGACATCGCCGAGGCAGTTTCCAAAGACATCTTTGGGGTTCGAATCGATTGTGCTCAATGCCATAACCATCCCCTTGCCGACGAGATCAAGCAAAAGCATTACTGGGGGCTCGTGGCTTTCTTCAATCGTTCTAAGAATGTCGATACCCCCGACGGGCCGGGAATCTCCGAATCCGCTATCGGCGGTTTTTCCGACTTCGCGAACCTCGAGGGTTCCTCCTCGCCCAACGAACTCAGGTACCTTGTTGATCGTTACGTCGAAGAAGCCAGGCCAGCCAAGGACGTAAAAGAAGAAGAGCGAGAGGAACTTTACAATGCAACGGGTTCTAACGGTCCGAAAGTTCCTAAGTTTTCGCGCCGTGAGGAGTTCGTCGAAAAAGTCCTCTCCGATCATCCGTTACTGGCCAAGGCCATGGTGAATCGACTTTGGGGCTGGATGATGGGGCGTGGATTGGTTCATCCAGTCGATTCCCTGGATTCGTTCCACCCGCCAAGCCACCCGGAACTTCTCGACTGGCTCGCGCGTGACTTTGCGGCTTCGGGTTATGACATCCGCAGGTTGATGAAAGCGTTGGCCTCGACCCAGGCGTATCAACTCGAATCCGCTCATGAGAGCCATTCGGATCCCAAGTGGTTCGCCTCGGGGTTACCCAAGCCGCTGACCGCTGAGATGCTGCAACGATCGATGCTGGTCGTGCTGGATCCTGTAGAAAAGAGTCGATGGAATTCGCTGGACCAACGTGTCGCGTTTGCAAGTCTGTTTCCCGATGTGTTGGCCGAGGAGTCTATGGCCAACGTTGCTCAAGGATTGTTGCTCTCCAACAGCGAATCGATCACCGAGTTGGTCTCGATGAAGAACTCTCGCTTCCTTCGGAGTCTGGCAGGTGTACAGGACAACGCGATGGTCATCGAAAGTCTCTTCGATTGTATCCTTGGGCGCAAACCGAGTACCGACGAAGTTACGTACTGCAACGATTATTTCAACGCACGAGCCGACAGACGCGATCGAGCTATGGAAGGCTTGGCATGGGCTATCATCACCAGCGCCGAATTTCGATTCAATCACTAACTACCCATCATAACCCGATAAGTAAGTGAGTGACTTGCAACATGGTCCCTCGCTTACGCTTCGGGTTGGGATAATTCAATCTTCTGCTCGTCA
>JANMLD010000275.1:0-3753 GCA_031372345.1 Pirellula sp. | reverse complement strand
CGACGACATGGGCTACGGCGACATTGGGTTTAACGGTTGCAAAGACATCCGGACCCCAAATCTGGATCGGCTCGCGAAACAGGGAGCGATCCTGGAATGCCTGTATGGCCAGCCGGTTTGCTCGCCGACGCGTGCCGCACTGCTCACTGGAAGGTACCCGACCCACACGGGCGTCTATAACGTGGTCAGCGCCCGCGATCCCAAGACCTGGCCACTGCCGTTGGCCGAACGCACTCTGGCCCAGGCGCTCCATGAAGTCGGCCATACCACCGCCATTTGCGGGAAGTGGCATCTCGGCGAGGCTAAGCCCAGCATCTGCGATTCCCGGGAGCTAGCATTTCAGTTGTAATGCGACCGCTTCGAGTGGTATGCTTTGGACAGTCCTAAGTGCCTCTGGGTGGTTTCAGTCACGCTTCGGGTAAGAACATGACAATTACAGCAGACGATCGTTGGCTTTCCGTAGACGAAATCGCCGAATACCTCGGAATCAAGCGAGACACAGTCTACAAGTGGATCGATCGCAAGCACATGCCGGCTCACAAGGTGGGCAGCCTGTGGAAATTTAAGAAAGAAGAGATTGACGACTGGGTTCGATCGAGAGGCGCTGCGCACAAGGCAAGCGACCAAGACGCAAATTGCCTAGAAGCAGAGTGAGGACCAAAAAGTGAATCCAATACACGATACTAAGCAACTTCTGCAAGCCGCGCCAGAACTTTACCGAAGATCCCAGGCTCCTTATGTGGTACGACCAAGCTGTCACACAATTGGGAGGAGAGTGATGCCTGTTTTGAGTCGTATTGAAGATGTGGAAAAGGTTGTAAAGGAAGGCAACAGGATCGTGTTTACGTCACTCGAGTGTAGTCCGGTTGTCTTCTATGAACTACTGAGACTCAATGGTTCCGACATTTCACCGTCTTGGAGCTGTGGGAGAACCGAATGATGTCTAATCGGAACCATGCCGTCCAGTATTTGCGTACAGCGTTAAACAAAAGGAACGCTGATTTTCGCGATGGCCAGTGGGAAAGCATTGAGCAGTTACTGCAGCGCCGACGAGTCTTGGTTGTCCAGCGGACTGGCTGGGGAAAGAGTATGGTCTACTTCTTAGCGACAAAGTTGCTACGCGAGCAAGGAGCGGGTCCAACCCTTTTGATTTCGCCGCTTTTGTCACTGATGCGTAATCAGATCGAAGCCGCTCAGCGAATGGGGGTCACGGCTGTCACCATAAATAGCACTAACAATGCAGAGTGGCAACAGATCGCGAACGAACTCGCTGCAAACCGAGTTGACGTACTTCTGATTTCTCCAGAACGTCTCGCTAATGATGAGTTTCGCCAGAACGTTTTGGGGCGATTAGCAAGTAATATTGGGATGCTCGTTGTCGATGAGGCACATTGTATTTCTGACTGGGGACATGACTTTAGACCGGACTATCGTCGGATCGTCCGTATTCTTCAAGCTCTACCGCAGAACATTCCAGTGCTTGCAACAACGGCAACCGCAAATGATCGGGTAGTGAATGACGTGCAGTCTCAATTGGGTAGTAACATCGTACTGCAACGCGGATCATTGGTTCGTGAAAGCTTAAAGCTTCAGAACATTAGCATGCCAAGTCCCTCAGCACGCATGGCTTGGATGGCTGAGACAATTCCGAATCTGCCTAGTAGTGGAATCGTTTATGCGTTAACGCAGCGTGACGCAGAACGCGTCGCAGAATGGCTGCGAATCACAGGTATCAAGGCCCAGGTATACCACGACTTGGTCTCCGCAACCCGCGCCTCTTTGGGTAACTGCGTGCCATCGCTAAACCATCCGAAACTAGTTCCAGATTTTGCTGAAAAGCTGGCTGGCGAACTTGGATTGCCGTTTATCGAGTGTGTGACAAAAATCCGTGACAGTAGTCAACAAAAACTGATGGAGAACAGCTTCCAGCAAGTAAAGAATTTGGACGGAGTTTTTCAAGTCTCAGATCAATGTCGAGCAGAGCCATGCTTACTGATTGATGACGTCATCGATTCGGGATGGACGTTTACAGTGTTAGCTGCGCTCTTAGGGAAAGCGGGTTGCAGTGCCGTCTTCCCGCTCGCATTGGCGTTGAATTCGCCAAGAATGGACTGACCATGATAGATACAATCAGTGATGACACAAAAGCAGTGCTCCTACTATGCGGCTTCTTTGGTAGTGACCGGGTTGAAAAACCGCTGTCGCCGCCTGAGTATTCAAGAGTAGTCAAGTGGCTGGTTGAAATGAATCGAAGGCCTGGCGACCTTATTCATGACATTTCTGTCGCTCAGGTCGCTGGGCCTACACAGATCGCTGAAGATCGTCTGGAACAACTGATTCAACGCGGAGTTAAGCTTGCGTTCGCATTAGAGGAATGGGAGAGGAATGGAATTTGGGTCATTTCACGAGGCGATGCAGAATATCCGGAAAAGCTCAAGAAACATTTGAAAGGTTTGGCTCCCCCTATCCTGTTTGGAGTAGGTGATAAGTCATTGTGCGAGGAAATTTCACTTGGGATGGTCGGGTCTCGAAACGTTGATCAAGACGGAGAAGCATTTGCAAGATCAATTGCACGAATTTGTGCCGAAAATGGGCATGCGGTAGTCTCTGGCGGTGCACGAGGGGTAGATCAAATATCTATGAACTCCGCAATTTCCGCCGGTGGAAAAGCTATAGGAGTTCTGGCTGAAAATCTTCTCAGAAAAAGCCTTGAACGCGAAACTCGACAAGCAATCGCACAAGGGCAACTCCTTTTGCTTTCACCATATCACCCAAACGCAAAGTTTACAGTCGGAACGGCGATGGCTCGCAATAAGGTAATTTATGGAATTGCCGACCACACACTAGTCGTAAGTGCAGAATTACAGAAGGGTGGAACCTGGGCCGGCGCAGAAGAAGAGTTAAAGCGTCCCAATCACCGCCCTGTATTCGTTAGAGTGGATGGCAACGAACCAGACGGCAACAAAAGGTTGCTCGAGATGGGAGCAGTTGCATGGCCGTCCGAGTTAGGTAGCGATTCACTTACTGACGCTTTGGTGGCATCGATTGGAAACAGAGCTAATGGCACTTCTGCTCAAACCGAAAAGCAGCAAGTATTGTTCGATGTTTCGGAAACTGTTGAATCAGATGTCGTTCCTCAAGAATTTCCTGAGCAACCGCTCATTAGTTCAGCGACAGTTGCTTTGGAAAATAGTCGAGGTTGTACGGATTGCGCTGACGACGTGTATTTAGCTGTTCTGCCTTTCATTAAAGCGTGTGCGGATGAACCAAGGACAGTAGTGGACTTTTCTCGGCGGCTGGATGTCATCGCGTCTCAGATAAAGAAATGGCTTGAACGGGCATTTGCAGATGGCATTTTGGAAAAGCAACAGAATCCTATTCGCTTTTTCCTGAAAAAGTAATCTCACATCTGTTGCTGCGACTAAATGATGCCTTTAGAGTGTTGTCCGCATCGCGGCGCCGACGATCCGGGAATCAAGCGGGGACAGGCATTAAGTGGACTGCGATTTCAACAGCAAAAGACTCCATTAAAATGAAGAGCATAAATCTCATCTTGGTATTCGTTGGCCTGCTCGGCGGCGCGGTAGCCGCCGCGGAAAAGCCAACCGCCATCAAGCCGAACATCATCTATCTGCTTTCCGACGACATGGGCTACGGCGACATTGGGTTTAACGGTTGCAAAGACATCCGGACCCCAAATCTGGATCGGCTCGCGAAACAGGGAGCGATCCTGGAATGCCTGTATGGCCAGCC
>JANMLD010000267.1:0-4921 GCA_031372345.1 Pirellula sp. | reverse complement strand
GAGCATACGCAACAATCATTCCAACGAGACGAAATGGCCGTGGAAAATATGTCTGTACTCAAGTTGACAAAACGTTAAAAAAGAAAAACAAAATCAATCACTGCCCTTGACTCGATCGCTCAGATGTCTCCGGTTTGACACGCCGGAGCGTCGGAGCTTAGTCGAATTGGATGCTCCGGTTTGGGTGATCAGTGCGAGTTAGTGAGCACGTCTCAGCTGCTGGGGTCGATGCATGGTGTCGCATTGAGCGAATTGTGCTCCACCTGCAAAGCGGCAAAGCGTGCTTCAGTTGCTTGGTGGTCGACGTAAGTAGGACATCTTAGGACGCAACAAACCCACTCAACGAGCGCAGAACGCACTCGCGGCTCTTGACCAGGGCCGTGGTGATGCGCTCCAACCAAACATTCGACTACCTCCCTCTGCAAGAATTACAGGCTGAGTTTAGGTATTTGCAAAAGGGGAATTTCTAAACTTTCCGTACTCAAACTATTCACTAGCCCCGGACTCACTCGCATTCTTTTCCGTCATTTCGAACTCGCTTGGTGTATTCCTATTCTGGACCCCGGCGAAGTTTCTCTACAATTTCAGTTTGTTCATCCGCAGCAAGACTACCAAGTAGACTAGGCAACCGCCAGCCATGCGAATCGGAACTATCTCCATTGCCCATTCGATCACGCTTGCGCCGATGGAGGAACACACGAACTATCCGTTTCGCCTGCTCTGCAAACAGCTCGGCGCGAGTCTTGTTTGCGGGGAGAGAGTAGACGCAAGCGATGTCGCGAAGCGGGATCGCCGCGCGATCAAGCTCCTTCACACAACTCCGACAGAGAAACCCGTCGTGGGTCAAATCAGCGGCAGCGACCCGCACGAACTAGCCGAGGCGGCCAAGGTGGTTGCTGAGCAGGGGTTTTCGATTGTCGATCTCAATTTCGAGTGCCCGATTCGACGGCTAATCGGTCGCGGCGAAGGAGGTGCGTTGATGTCCGACCCACCCGCGATCGCGAGACTCGTTGCTGCCGTTGTCAGAGCAGTCGACATCCCAGTAACGATCAAGATTCGCACCGGCCCTGATGCGGAACACGAGACTGCCGTCGAAGTCGCACGGCTGGCCGAGTTGTCAGGTGTCGCTGCCGTCGATGTCCATGCTCGCAGTGTTGCGCAGAGTTACGTCGGCGGTCCCGATTGGTCCGTCGTGGCAAGAGTCAAGCAAGCCGTAAAAATTCCGGTCTTAGGAAGCGGCGGAGTTCGCGAGCCCATCGACGCTATCCGGTTCCTCAACGAGACGGGCGCAGATGGAGTTGCCATTGGTCGCGGTTGCCTTGGCAACCCATGGATTTTTCAACAAGCGAGAGCTCTTGTTCTAGGAGGGGCCACGATTGTGTTGCCAAACATCGACGAACGTGCGCGGGTACTCCTGCAATTGGTCGAAGGCGAGTTTGCTTTGTACGGTAGCCCGCTGGCGGTTAGGCGTCTGCCTCGCGTCGCTTGCTACTTTGCCAAGTTCCTGCCCGACTTCGATTCATTCCGTCAAGAAATTCAGCGAGTAAAGAACTTCCCTGAATTCAAGCGACTAGTCCGTTCGCACTTCACTTATGCTTGAGACTGAAATGGCCCTCTCGGCGCAGAGGTTTCTGCGGTTCCTGCGAAACCTCTTGTCGCGGAGCCACGGCCGGACAATTGCCCGATGCACAGCTCGCTCGGGCCCACCCAACGCCGTCTGCTGCAGCGAGTGGGCTTTGTGAGCAATCAGAAGCAGGAGCGGATGCAGCCCCCGTCAACTCGTAGGGCGGCCCCATTTGTGGCCGACGCGAGGGGACTACAGACATAGGCCACAAGGCTCGCTACCTCCTCCGTTTTTGCGAACCGTTTCAACAGGGAAGTTGGCCGGACGGTCGTGAAAAACTCCTTCTCGAACTCCTCGAACGGTTTGCCACCGCTGAGCTGTAGACGAACTCGTTTACTCCATCGGATCGGGTCGGCCCCGGCAGAACGGCATTGACCGTCACCCCTGTACCAGCACACAATTCTGCCAGGCCGCGCGAAACCGCCAACTGGGCCGTCTTTGTCATGCCATAGTGGATCATTTCGGCTGGGATCTGAACACCACTTTCGCTGCTGATGAACACGATCCGTCCCCAGTTCCGGTCTTTCATGCCGCCCAGGTACAGACGGCTGAGGCGGACGCCGCTGAGGACATTGACCTCGAAGAACCGGCGCCAGTCGTCATCGCAGATCTCCGCAAACGGTTTCGGCTCGAAGATGCCCAGGTTGTTCACCAGAATGTCCACGTCCGGGAACTTTACCCGTAGCGCTTCGGCTGCGTCCTGGGTGGACAGGTCGCCGGCGAACCCCTCCACCTTTGCGGTCGGTACGGTCGATCGAACCTCGGACACGCCCGCTGCGACCGACGCCTCGCTCCGTCCGTTGAGGATGACCCGCACGCCTTCTCTCGCAAGAGCTGTGGCGGTCGCAAGACCAATGCCCTTGGTCGAACCAGTGACGAGGGCAGTTTTGTCCGTAAGTTGTAAGTCCATGCTATTCCTTAATTGGTTTGTCGTCGTTTTGATTCAGCGTTTGTGATGCACATTGTACAAATCAAATGCCATCATCAATGTATGGAAATGTGGGGCGCTGGCTAGGTCGATTCACTGTTAGCGTCAAAGGGAAATCTGCAAGAATAGCTATCCTTTCTCATTCAAGCCAATCGGCGGCTGACACAGATCAACGAGCGCAGCTACCTAAGCCCTGAAGGTCAACGTGTTTGAATGAGTGCTGCGAGACCATTCCTTAGTCTTTCTTAGTGACTTTCAAGTCGGTGAAATGAGCCTCCGTTCCGACCGCGATCCAAAAGCCAACGCTACCCTGCAATTCCTTCCCTTGTTTCAAGTCGTTGACAATCAATGACGGTTGTTCGGCACCATTGACATAAAGGCGAGCTCTATCGTCTTTGACTTCAATCTTGACTTTCGTCCATTCGCCCGGGACCAAGTCCGCATACGATTCGTATTTCTCGGGAAACTCACTTCGAAGCTTTTGCCATGAGTAACCTGGATGTGATACGTATTGCAAGGAGTGATTCCTTCGCACTTGATCGTCAGCTCGGCCATTGGTTGGCCTAAGATAAAAGACTTCGAATTGTTTGGGATCGTTGGGGACCCTAAAGGCTATCCCAACGAATCCACGAGCTCCTGCTGCTGCATCTTTGCGCGGTTGGCCGGCGACCGTAACATCGATCACGCCATTGTGGAGATTGAGATTCTTGAGTCGAGCAAAGGAATACTGTTCGTCACTATCGCGTTGTTCGGTTTGGTCTACCGCGATCGAGTCCTTACCTTTGAACAACTCGCGGGTGAGCGTGACGTTGTACGTCTCGAAACTTTCGAGTGCCAAGTCGATTGGTTGCTGGCCTACGGCTACATTTGTCGCAAACAACACAATCTGCAAAAGCAGCAATCTGGTACGAAGGGATTGAGTCTGTTGCATAGTATGGCTTCGATCGGCAAAAGTGAGATTGTAAGGACCTGCTACATTGGAACCCGACTCGCAACCTAGATCAATACAAGCCACGAATATGCTCTTTGATCGAGCTTTCATAGACCACGGCAAGCTGTCGGTGTACTTCCTGTGTCAGCGGAGGCAATTCGGATACTGCGGCGTTGGCTGCCACTTGCGAGGGTTGCGATGCTCCGGTGATGACAGTGGATACCGCGTCGTGATCCAGGATCCAACGCTGCGAAAACTGCGCCATCGTCATGCCTTCGGGCACGAAGGCTTTTAGCCGTTCTGAAAGCTCGATACCCTTTGCAAGGGGCAATCCGGCGAACGTTTCACCTACATTGAACGCTTCTCCGTCTTTGTTGTAGTTGCGATGGTCGTCCATGGCGAACGTCGTTTCGCTCGTGAACTTCCCCGCAAGCAAACCGCTGGCCAACGGCAGTCGCACTATAATGCCGACATTTTTGGCCACGGCCTTGTCAAAGAGCGTGCTGATAGGCTTTTGGCGGAAAATGTTGAAGATGATTTGCAGCGACGTCAGTTCCGGTTGATCTAGGATCATCAGAGCTTCGTCCATCCACTCGACACTAGCACCGAAGTTCTTGATCAATCCATCCTTCTTGCACGCTCTTAGAGTATCAAACACTTCACCCGACGCCATAACCTTGGGCGGGATACAATGCAGTTGTACGAGGTCCAGAGCATCCACACCCAGTCGTCGGCGGCAATCGTTGATGTGTTGGCGGATGACCTCGGGTGTGTAAGGGCCTGGGTAGTTTTTCCGACCAATCTTGGTGGCTATGAACAAGTCTTCCTGGGGGCCTTTGACAAATTGGCGGATCAGCGACTCGGATCGACCATCGCCGTAGACATCGGCGGTATCCAGAAAGGTAACTCCGCTTTCGACGGCCGTTTCCAAAATGCGCAGGGCTTCGTTGTCGCTTACGTGTCCCCAGTCGGCTCCCAACTGCCAGCAGCCAAGACCTATCTCAGAAACGGATCGTCCTGTATTAGCAAAGTGTCTTGTTTTCATTGCTGTTTGCTGTGTATTGCTTAGAGTTTAGTTTGGGTCGAGTTACTGACGCAGTGAACCGGGCGTCCTGTTGCAACAAAGACGCGATGGCCCGGTTCGCTGCAGCGAATGGTTACGCCACGTCTCACTGCCGAAGGGAGTTCCTCGCTTTACACTCCAGCGAGAGGTCGCACTTGTTTTCGTAGATTCGTCCGTGCAGATTTTTACGACATTCTGGACAAACATGTACGAGTTCTCGCCAATTTCTGTCGTTAGGGCGGGGCTTCTTCATGGGTTGGTGCGTTCGCCCTCAGCTCCGCTCTCGAATACGGCTCGCCGGGGGTCGATGAACAACCAGCACACCGCGCCGATCCCGAATAGGCCGCTCAACAACATGAGAGGGAAATTCCAGTC
>JANMLD010000255.1:0-11602 GCA_031372345.1 Pirellula sp. | reverse complement strand
ATAAGGTAACCAATGCTAAAGGGACGTTTGCAGGGAGTTTCAATCCGCGTCCGCTCTCGCGAGCGGACGATCAGGTCTAGGTGTTCTTGGCTACCTACTGTGGGGGGTTTCAATCCGCGTCCGCTCTCGCGAGCGGACGATTCGCGGCTATAGCAAAACCTCATCCGCTAGTCGGTTTCAATCCGCGTCCGCTCTCGCGAGCGGACGATCCCGCCATCTTAAGTGCTTATGGGTAAAGGTGTAAGAGTACGCGAATCGCGAATCCACTTTTTAATGATCGCTGTCTTTGGGTACAAATCGGGACGCTTGCATAAAGCCTTAACAAGTCGGAGGTTACGTATTCGCGAACCGACTGGGGATTTCCTCACTGCTTGGGGTTCGCGTTCCGCTCTGTTAGATCATCAACGGCCCATCCATTGGATCCACACTTTTTGTTCCGTGATGCTCAATCCTGTGCTCCCAATTGTTGCCTAGGAAATAAAAACGCAAGCTGTCCGAATCCAATTGAACTATCCCAAGCAGTTCGCTCTTGAGCCGCGCAAACTGTTCCATGTTGATCGAACACTCAAATACCGAGTTCTGCACCCGCTGGCCATAATCCTGGCACTTCTTCGCTACCCTCTGCAATCGCCTTTGCCCAGACTTGTCGGCAGTGGCCACGTCGTACGTCACTAATACCATCATTTGCGTCGCCCCTAGCTCTCATTTCCATGCAAAAGGTGGGTAAGCGTCCGAGTCACCCCGCAAATGCCTTGCCAACAATCGGGCCTGAATATGCGGTACCAAACCCAGCGTCATCTTTTCGTCCAAAAACACATGCGTTACCTGTTCTTGTTTCCGCTTCTGATACGACGCGACCAACAATTTGCGGGTAGATTCGTCCATCGTTACGCCGCCCCCTGGATCCAAATTGAAGTTCGATGCTTTGACTTGCCCGCGATTGATCAACGACAACACCAAACGATCAACCAATACCGCTCGAAACTCTTCCATCAGATCCAGTGCCAAACTAGGCCGACCCGGTCGGTCACGATGCAAAAAGCCAACCGCTGCATCCAATCCCGCAGCTTCACAAGCCGATCGCAAATCGTTGGTCAACATGCTGTACAAAAACGAGAGCATCGCGTTGACGTTGTCCTTGGGAGGCCGCCGATTCCTACCCGAAAACACGAAATCCGATTTCTGCGTTGTGATCAAATCATTAAAAACGCTGAAGTACTCGGCACTCAATTCCCCCTCCATCCCTCGCAATTGGTCCAGCGACAACGTTTCGCTAAAGGTTCTGATGGCGGCGTCCATGCGCATCGCTATCCGTTCCAGTCGGACGGTCGCCTCCGACTCGGTCAGGTCTCGAACTCCGCGTCTCAACACCGTCCTATAGTTTGATAGCTTACCCAAAATGCAAGAGCGAGCGATCCGTTTGGCCGCCTCCAGATCGTCTGCTCGGCGATACTGTTCGCGTCGAAGCAAAACGTTGCCTGGCGTGAAGCCGTTGACTGCGGCCAGGAATCGACCTTGTTCCGTCATGAATGTTATGGCAATCCCATTCTGACCGCAGAAGCCCATCAGTTGCGGGCTGATTCCGATTCGACCAAAGCATGCGATCGAACCGATATTGAGCAATGGCAATCGCACGACGGTCTTTTTGTCGGATCGGACGACGACGGTTTCCGAATCTTTGCGAAGATACGTTCCTTGTGTGAAAACAAAGAGGGTGTTTAGATGATGCTTCATAGCAAGTCGTTCCCAGGAGAGGTTAGCGAGTCGTCTACCATCGACTCGATGTATCGAGTCGCGGTGGCACGTGGTCGGAGCGATTTGGGCATGCACCATTCGAGGAGAGAGCAGCCTTTGCATTTGGGATGGAATTTCGCTTTGGGCGTTTCACGAGTGTCTACCAATTGCCTCAATCGTCTCGCGGCCTGGATGGTGTGCGAGCGAAGTGCGTCATCGAAAACGACTTCTTCGCGATGTTGGCTTTTGACGTGAAAGATGGCACCGCGCGGGATCGAGACATGCATCATTTCCTCGAGGCAGAGTGCTTGAGCGCAAAGTTGAGCTTCGTTGTTATCCCAACGCCGTTTTTTACCACGTTTGAATTCGACGGGATAGGGAGTAACGGTTCCATCGGGACCGGAGTGCATTTCGATGAGATCGGCTTTTCCGATGAGACCTAGATGGTAGGACACCAGCCACATTCCGGTGACATCACGGAGTTCGCCCCGTTTTCGATTTCGAGGGACATCGACACGTTTGTGGGAGAGCATCCCTTCGGTCGTGAATTGGTTATCTTTCCAGATTTGTTCATTCAAATGCAAAGCCGCCCGCCGCTCGCAAAAGAGCAGGTCGTTGATGTAGCGAATGGGGATTAGGTTTTCGTCTGTGTGCATTCAGGAATTTCCCAAACCAGTCGTTTTGAAACAACCAAAGGATTCGGCGATCCATTGTTCGGTGCCACTACAACCGGTCCGCTTGGAGCTTCACCACAGTAGTCATTGAGAAAGTTGGGAAAGTCTCGCTCGGCGTTTTCGGCAGTTCGTTTGACCTTTACCAAGTCGAACAGCTTGTGAGAGTGCTCGTTCCCAAGAGCGGAAATGTGCTGGAAATCGACAAGACCGACGACGCGCATTCCGGCACGACCGGCAGCTGTGTCATCGCGGAACATGTTCATTAGTGCGAAGAAGAAGTTGTCGAGGTCGTAGTAGGTGAAACCAGTCTTCGCTGCGAATGCGGGTGAAAAGTAGATATGCGTGCGATAGAGTCCGTAGTTCACGACATGTTTGCGTCCCATCGTACGGTTGCCAGTCTCTTCGGAATCCGAGCCTTCGGGCTTCTCTTTCTCGCTGGCGACAGCGCACCGCGTAATGGTCGCGTCGAGTTGTAACACGCGATCCAGACTCTCGGCAAATGCAAACTGCAACGGCCCGCGAATCTGTCCGTAGAAGCTGCCTTTGAGTGGACCATCTGTTGAGGCCACGGCACCGAACCAGCGGTTGTCCATATACAAGCTGCAAAGCGCATCCCGATACGCTCGGTCCTTGTCTTCGGTGAGTACCTTCACGAGCACTTTGGCTTGCTTCTTTTTCTCTTCATTCAGGCCCTTCGTTTTCGATTTAAGATCGAATGCGTTGCCTTCGAGGAGTTCCGCGGCTTGGTTCCGAGTCACATCCGGTCGCCTTGCCAGCGATTCATTGAACAATCTGCTGGCCTCGGCTTTCACCTCATCAGAATCGAGTGTGTCTTTGAGAATTGCGTTTTCGCGAATGAAGATGGCGTAACCAAGTTGCGCTGGATTGTCGCCACGCGGCTCACCGTTCGGGTTGTAGAGCAAAAAGAAGTTGCGGACTTTCCGTTTGAGGCACACGTCGGTCACGAGTCCGCGAAGCGTGTCGGGTTGCAGGCGCGGCATGTTTCCGGTGTCGGGATCACCGTTTGGGTTAGCTTTCGTGGCATCGAACAACAACACGACGTCGTGGCGTTCGGCAACGTCGTCATCAGCGGTCTTGCCAGCGGGCAGAGTAATCAAATTGTGAAGTAGCGTTCTCGGCTGAGTGGTCATAGGTAGTCCTGTTGGATTTGAGGTCATTGGGATTCTGTGCTCGTCTCATTCGCCTTCTGATTGCCTGGGTTGAACGATGGCCAACGGAGGGAGCGTTCGTAGTAAAAGCCGATTGCAAAATGGCCTTGTTGTTCAAGCGAAAGTGTTCGTGGGAACTCAGCGCCAGTCGTTCGCAACTTCGCACACACGTCGGCGAGACCTTCAAGCGGCGGCTTGAAGTGCGGATAGCCGAACTCAAGACATTGCTCTGCCTTGTTGCCGTAGCTGTCGCGTTTGCCTTTCACCTTGGCGAGATGGATGCGGACGAGTTTGCAGAGTTGTGGAAAAATTAGCGCGGGAGTTGTGGAAGCCGCGCCATACGACCGATTCGCGGGCGACGAGTTGGTCTTGTTGTCGTGTGCCTCGTTGTGTATACGGTCTAAGATGGCAAGCATCCGGCCGCACCAATAACCAGACGAATAATCCAGTTGTCTATAGTCTTGCATAGTTGGTCCTTTCCTCTTCAAAGCAAAATAGGCTTGTATCAGGGCAGTTCGAGCCGTCAGCCGGCCGTCGAATTCTTTCTGTTTCTTTTTGTCCGTGCCAATCGCTAACTCCAATGACTGCCTTCTGACCACGGCGGCAAGAATCGCTTGAGGCACTGGCGATCCAAACATCGCGGCTTCAAATAGAGTTCGGTAGGTGGCAGGACGCGGACGCGTTTCTTTGCTCTTGCGAACGGTGCATGCAGCGAGTTGTGAGATCGAGACAAACGTCGTTTCGTACGTCAAGGGTTCAGTAAGTCCTATCGCTTCAAACCATTTGGATAGATGCCGTTTTGCATTTCCTAGAGTGTCTACATGCCAAGAACGCACGGTGATGCGAGACTGCGGCGAGGAAAACAAAGCGGCATGAAAACGAACATCCTCAATCGCTCGCTGCTGCGTTCCCCATGAACCTGCGAGAAACTCGCGAACTTCTAGCGGGTCGGGCTCGGCCATTAGTTCCGCGAACCCGGTTGCCTCCGGCCGATCATTTAGTGTCCCAACGGAAACCGCCCAAAACGCGGCGACCATGTCACCGAGCCGGAAATGTGAAGAGTCATCCTTCAACAACCAGTTCAGCGCGGCACTAGTACGCTCGGCGGTTTCCAGTCGCATCGGTAACGTGTTATCGCCAAGTCCGAAGGACTTTGTTGGTGCCTTATCGAACGACGCGAGCGGACACCAACCTCCACCACCGGGAACACCGGCAATGTGCGGAAAAACCGAGGCCAGTTTGCCGCTGCAATTGTCGTCAAGAGTGTGGGGAAAGAGATCGCGCCCGTCGGGGAGGAGAGCAAGGACTTCACTCCGACGGCACGAAAACTCGTTCTCCCACCATCGACGCAAGTCGCCGTCGGCGAGCAACAATCGGCTGGCAACGCGGAATGAAAGTTGTTGGCTGCCCAGCTTTTTGAGTTGAGCCTCAGTGAGTTGATCGCGTGGAACAGTTGGGCCGGCGCTCAGAAAACGCCATGCCGCTTGAATTGTATTGTTGTCTGGATTGGCCTCAGCCAAGCGGCAATGAAGGTCGAGAAAGTTGCCGTGCTTGTAGAAATCCTTTTCCGGTAGCTTCTCGATTCGCAATGCTTCGCCACGTTTCGATTCAATCACAACACCGAACACCTCCGCCACATTGCCGACTCCCAACTCGGCAACAGCCTTCCCACCGCCGGCCGTTGCAGTCACCTCACCTTTTTTATTGGCCGTCGCGAAGTAATAGACAGGTACGTCAAAGACCTTCCCTTGCTCTTCTTCAAGCTCTTTTCCACTTCGCTGCGAAGCGCGGACAGTTGGCGACAGACCAACGAATCGACCCTGCGCATCGAGGTCGATGAGCCAATGAACGACGCGGGATGCGAAACCCTCACTGCCGGAGACGTTCAGTCGGCGAGACAAATCCAATAATTCATCAATCACGTTCAACCACCTCCTTTCGTCCGTTTGCCTCTCGAACTTCCGCCACAGTGATCCACCCATCCCCTTTCGTCTCCGCAAAGAAGCCCGCCTTTGGTTCCGGTGTCACTGGCCGTCCATCCTTTTGCCAGCTTGTTGGACGTGGCGAATTAGGCGGCCAAAAATCCCAAACGGGGTCGAAGTCAAAGTCGCGGAACATCATCCCGAAGCGTTCGGTCATCGGCCTCGGCTCAACTCCTGATGCCCATTCAAAGTCGCAGGGAAACTCGCGGCAACCGAGGTAGGGTCGATGAAAGCACTGGCCCGCCTTGGCTCGCCGTTCGAACATTCCTTGATACTTCGCTATCAAGAACGGTTCGCCGCGCCCTCGGACCGGATCGGGCACCTCGATGACAGCGTCTATCAAATATTCGATGTCTTTGAGGATTAGGCTGTGCCTTTGAGTTCGTTCTTCAAGGATGTCGAAGCCTTGAAACCCATGGCGTTCGTATCCTAGCTCGTTTCGAAGAATCGAGACGAAGCAACCCTTCTGTACGATACCGATCCGTAGCACACGCCAACGGAAGCCGATCTTGCGGTCACGTTTTGACGCTTCGGGTTTCTCGATGGGCTTCATGAGGATAGCTTCTAGCACACCGCGTGCAGCCGAGGGAGTCATTACTGGATAGCTAACTCGTTCGACGTGAAATTCCGGTCGGGTAAAGCACGCCCATGGTCCCCTCACTCTGATTCGCAACGGTTCACTGATCATACGATGTAATCCTCTGTGCCAAGCGGAGCGATTCCAACACCGTCTAAACCACCTAGATATGTTCCCGTCCAAATCCACAGCCCACTTTCCGAATCGAAAGCTGGCGAAATGAATTCGTTAAACGGTGGTCGAGAATGGCTGCTCTGCAAAAGGTTGATCAAGAATGGCTGCAACCGACGCCAATCCTCGCGCACAAAAAATCCGCGTCGTCTGGCCGCTTCGTATACCTCCGCTGCTGGAGTCGACGAATCGTCTGGAACACCGGAGACGCGTTGAGATAGAACTAACACCGGAAACGTGTTGTCGTCGATGAACTTGAAGAGCTCGTCCACTTGCTCGAAGTGAAGCTTGGCCCGTTCCTTCTGAATCAGGCATTCGTCAGGCACACTGAGCTGGTACAACAGTCGAAAATAGTCCGTGAACGATTCGGGATCGTTCGGCTCTGCTCGGCCGATGCGGCGGAGCAAGTCCGTTTGAGATATGGCGGTGCAATAGAGGCCCTTGGGAATTCCTGATTCGGCCGGTCGAAAAACGTGGACGATACCTTTCGTCGGTCGCAACCCGCGTCGATTGCATCTCCCGGCCGCTTGAACGATTGAGTCGTATGGTCCGAATGCTCGCCAGACTTCCGGGAAGTCCACGTCAACGCCCGCCTCAATGCACTGAGTACTGATGAGGATGCAGCGTTGCTTGCGTTCATGGTTGTTCTCTCGATTTGGCGCAAGTCGCCGTTTGACTTCAGTGAGAACCTCGTCTCGGTGCGACGGGATCATCCAAGTGGATAGGTGAAACAGACCATCAATTGCCGCATTTGTGGCTTCCGTCGATGCCCCTCGAAGCTTTGACGCGACAGCCGCATGGAGATCACGCGCGGCCTGCCTAGTATTCACGATTGCGAGGGCTTGTTGATCGGTCCGCTTTGCATCGTCAACAATCCGATTGGCTAGTTCGTCGTACGACAATGTCTCACTGTCTGCTGGCCATTCGTAATGTACACGCTCCAACGCTTTGAAATGCTGACTTACCGAATCAGACTGAACGATCGGCCGAACGTCTGTCAAACCACAGGGCAAGCTCTCCGATTTCCTAAGTGCTGGCTGAGTTGCCGTACAAAAAACCATTGTGCAGCCGTAAGGGCGTTTCGGGCTCGTCAACTCCGCGAGTACGCTGAGAATCGGCTGCATCAGTAGCGGCGGGAGTGTTTGCACCTCGTCGAAGATCACGACGGACTGACAGAGGTTGTGGAGCTTCCTCGCAGCTGAACGCCGCCGCGAAAAGAGCGACCCGAAGAATTGAACGCTCGTTGTCACAATGATCGGCGCGTCCCAGTTTTCAGCCGCAAGCCGTCTGTGTCGCGCGCCATCGTCAATCGCACCGTCATGTTTTTCCTTGGCGAAAACCTTTGTCTCGCGATCTTCAGCTTGCGAGTGATGTTCAAGTACAACGTTGTCGCCGAAGATTTCGCGAAGCTCCCGCACTGTCTGGTGAATGATGCTCAGGTACGGGATTACCACGATGATTCGTCGGAAAGGCGCTTTGACTACTGCGTTGTGGTGAGCCGCGTGAGCAAGTGCAAACAGCATGGAGGCCAGTGTCTTCCCACCGCCGGTTGGAACGGTCAGCGAGAAAAGGCCCGGCAATTCTTTAGCGGAAAGCTCGCAAGCTGCACCGACCTCGGCCCAGACTGATTGGACTTCCTTTGACGCCGTTTTCTTTTCTTTCGCTTCTGCCGCTCGCCGAGCCAATTCCTGCCGCAAGACGCCAAGCCACTGACTCGGTGCAAACTCCGGCCATTTTCGCGCGGCAATGGAATCGTCTCCTCCATGCTCGTGCTGCTCCGTATTCAGACTGTCTGCATCGACCAACGCACTGAAAAGGAATCGCGTGAAGACATCCGTTGCAAACCATCCTTCGGCAATTCTTCGAGCATCAAACGGCAGTTTCTGAAGCCACTGTGGCAATGGCTCAGAAATCGTCGGAGGCGACCACTGCGGATGGCGCTCACGCAGCTTCTGCAAGCAAGCTTCAGCCTTAGGCAGATACTCCGCTCGAATACGATCTACGTTGCTCCGATCGTGGAGCCCGGCATGATGGCCATTGACCGCGAATGCAATCGGCCATGCTTGATGGTCGAGGGCGAGAGCTGCTCCATGGTGGGCATGTGGTTCCTTCTTGAGCTTGCTATCCTTGTCGTCGCAGGCAAGCCGCTTTTGAAACTGCTCCTCAGCCTTACCCAAATCATGCAGGAGTCCTGCCTGTTCCGCTTGCACTCGTCCGTCAAATGCCGCAGCAAAGCAACCTGCCATTTCACCTACTTCGGCTAGGTGATCAATAAGAAGCTGATCTTTATGAGCCCAGAAGTTCATTTACTAAACACTCCACAAATCTGACTTATGTGAATCCGCGATCTTGCTTGCAACTCTCTTTGAGCAATTCGACGCAAAGACATTTGGAGCCCACCAACGAAAAGCACATTGCTATCGACTTCTACCTCGATTGAGTAGCTATTCAAAATCTTGACTCCTCACTCCTCACTTTGGGAAAAGTTAGAGTTAATGAATTTACGAACACTCGCATCGTCGCCGTGAATGAAATTCCGTCCGAAATCTTTTTGCATCGCAGTAAGTTGCACATACATCGTTGGCTCAATTCCACAACGGCTATAGCAGTATAGCAACGTTCGAATAGGAGGGTGGCGGGCATTGACACAACTAAATCCAATACTTCGAGCCTAATACGAACTTTTGAAAAATTCCGAAATTACGGTCGCAGAGATGCAAATACATGTTTCGCAAGGCATAAGATTGATATGCGAGCTACAGGCATTCATTCAAGGGGGTGCAGTCTCGCCAATGCGCTGATTTATTGGGGTTTTCTGGCGAAAAGTGAAGCGTTTTTGCGTTAAGTACGCATGTTGGTATTGAATTGAAAAGGCGTCCTGCCTGAATCTGTTAGTTGCAACACAAAACAACTTCAGGGAAAGGACGCCCAAATGGATCGTAGCTCATGTACCCATACCTTTGCAACCGCCAAACAACGAGAACTATTGGCAGACCGAATCATCGACGATGGCTGGGCCGCGATCCGTGGACCGATCCATCAAGCTGTTTGTATTTTCTTAGCAAGCGTTGTTTCAGCTAGCTCGCTATCGACCCTTGAAGAGACTTTGCGGCATTGTCTTCAAGAATTTGGTCGTTTGATGCTTGAATCGCTACTCAACTTGCTTGAACCCGAATCAAAAGACAGCATGCCTCACGATCTCCTGTACGATGGCAGTGGATTTCGACGCCTTCGAGACAAGACGTCAAATCAACATGTTGCGACTATCTTTGGCAGAATCTGTTTGCGACGGCGAGGCTATCAGCCTTGGGATCGCAATTCTCCTGAGGCAACCATCTTTCCACTGGAGATATTGCTAGGACTAGTGCATGGCGTTACAGCTACGGTTGCCCAGGTCATTGCACAAGAACTCGCTCTAGCAGGCGCTTCGCAAGGCCAAGTCATAAGCAAGCTGAAATCCTCTTATGGCTTGTCGATTGGTGTCAAACGGTTGCGTGCGATCGTTGAGCACGTCAGCGAAGCCTTCGCCGAGTCTCAGCCACAGCGTCAGTTGGAAGTACTGCTGGATGCTTTGCATCGAGCAAACAAAAGCAAGGGAAATCGCAAGCCCGTGCTTAGCGTCGGACGCGATGGTATTACACTACGTGAGAACAAACACTCCTTCTTTGAAGTGGCCACGGTGGCGACATTGACGGTTTTTGATCGCATGGGAAAGAGATTGGTAACGGTCTATTTGGCGCACGTGCCACAGCTCGGGCAAGAGTCGATCAGCAGGAAGCTCACCGACCTCATTCGCGAAGTGTTTTTGAACTGGCAAGGGCCCATGCCGACGCTTTGCTATGTGACCGATGCGGGTGCCAACGAATCGAGCTATTTCAAAGATGTGTTGAGAAAGATGTTGCATCCAGTAACATACAAACCGCTGATTTGGCATCGTGTGGTTGACTACTATCACGCATCGCAACGGATATGGACGATGGCCGCTTGCCTGTTCGGAGCCGACACGCGCGAAGCGGTTGGATGGGCGCGACGCATGCTTAAACTACTGAAGAAGTCAAACGGCGTCAGTCGAGTACTGCATTCGGCAGGTTCCCTACTGAGTCGCCGGAAAATGCACAGCAAGAAGCTCCAAGAATACACAACCGCGATCAACTACCTGCGACAACGGCTAAGATTTATGAGGTACGATGAATACGCAAAAGCCAACATTCCACTGGGAAGTGGAATCACCGAAGCGGCTTGCAAGACGGTCTATACGCAACGGTTAAAACTTTCGGGAATGCGTTGGTCCGCTGAGGGTGCCTCGCGGATACTAACGCTCCGCACCAGCCTGCTAAGCGGCCATTGGGCCGCATCGTTTAGCGACTACCTCAACAAGCTCGACAACATGAAAATGGAAACTTACGCATCCAATCCTGACAGCCAGCCAGCAATCGCCGCATAATTCAGCGCACCGAAGAGACCACACCCATTCAAGGTAGCGATCGTAGGTAAGTCTCATTCCGTCTTCGCCCACAACAAAATCTGCGAGCGCTAGCTAGCCTTGGATGTTGTTTGGGTTTCAGACTCAGGATCCGCAGCAGCGATGGTTCTGGACTACAAAACGTCTTGGCGACAAATGAGTGGGATCGTACTCCATGTATTCGGATAGGTGCCCGAGTCATAGAAACCGTTAGCAGAACACGCTGTTCCCCGACGGCATTTTTCCTTAACGACAGGAACTACTACGTCCGAAAGCGGAACTAACGGCCAATTTGAATTGCTCATTTCCCGGCTGCCTTGCGTTTTGTTTTCTTTGCAATTGTCGGGGCCTTCATTTCTTTTGAAACAGGAGTTCGCTGCTCAATCGCCACTTGAGTTCGTTCGACCTCGGCTACCAATATTTTTTCATCAGGCAATGCTAGGCGATACTCCGCGGCAAGAACTTTGTCGTTCAAACGATCGATGGTGTAGTGAGCAACGGCTTTGTTGTGCTGAGAGCAAAGTATTAAGCCAACTGGAGGGTTCTCACCGGGACGTGTCCAGTGCTCGGCCGCATATCCGAGATACAACATCATTTGACCTGCATCGGCATGCGTGAACTTGCCTAGCTTCAAGTCGATTACCACTAGGCATCGAAGCACCCGGTGAAAAAAGAGCAAATCAATACGGTACCATTCGTCGTCGATTCGCAAGCGTCGTTGACGTCCGACAAACGTGAAATCGCCTCCAAGCTCCAAAAGGAAAGTCTCCAAATGCTCGATCAATGCGTTTTCGAGATCGGTCTCCGAGTATTCATCCTTAAGCCCCAGAAAT
>JANMLD010000249.1:0-4485 GCA_031372345.1 Pirellula sp. | reverse complement strand
CGATCCGCTTATCAGACGGATATGGGCTCCAGCCCTCGACTACCATCTCATCAGTCGGGTGTGTCGGAATCGAACCGCTCTCGATCGCCCCAAACGACCTGTGCCAGCCATTACACTTCACGCCCGATAGTTGTTTTGTCAGTGGACCTGCAGGGAGTTGAACCCTGTCGCCTTGATTGCAAGTCAAAGCGCCGACCCGTCGGCAAGCCCATGTCAGTGACTCGTGTGGGATTCGAACCCGACCTAGCTGGCTTGAAAGACCAGCAACCTCACCAGAAGTCAAACGAGCCATATTGGTTATGTAGGTGCGCACCTCTAGCGCAGTTATCCTCAAAGTGTTTTTTGCAAACAACGCATTCAGTGGACTGGGAGGTGCTCGAACCCTCCTCTCCGGCTCTTCAGGCCAGCACTATACCGTCTCAGCTACCAGTCCATCTGTATGTAAATCGTTAGAAATAGGCACGAAAAAACCCGGTGTCACTTTGGTGTAACACCGGGTTCGCCAACGATTGCTTCGTTAGAACGGCCGAGTGTTACCTCCGATGTGGATGCCCATCCAAATGGATATTGCGGAGCGTATTCGCGTTTTGCAACACGATACAACCCTCATTTCCATTAAATCGTTCGGTACTCAGCCGTATTGAAGTCATGATCTCGTATCCAGTGATTGATTGCTTTTCAGATTCCTCATCACGCCTTGTAGCGTGTACAGGAAGATAGACGTCGCTAAGATGAATTGGTTCGCTGAATTTTCTTGGTTCACCAAAATTCTTGCAACAAGCCAACATCACGACATACGTATAAACGCCGATACTCAGCGAAAGTCTCCATCCTCAATGAATAATATCGAAGATTTTTTAGCAGCAAGCTCGTTCGCAGTGGCCGGTGCATCCCAGGATCGAGCCAAGTATGGCAACAAAGTTTTTCGAGCACTCGTCGCTTCGGGTCGCACTGTCTATCCGCTGAATCCCACGGCACCCGAAGTCGAAGGCCATCCCGCGTTCGCCTCGATCGCAGAGCTACCCGTTGTCCCGGAGTCCTTGTCGATCGTAACGCCACCGCAAGTCACACGCCTAGTAATCCAGCAAGCACTCGCGGCCGGTGTAAAGAACATCTGGATGCAACCTGGAGCAGAGGATTCCAAAAGAAGCCAAGCCGCTCGGGAAGCGGGACTCAACGTCATCGACGACGGAAGCTGTATTCTTGTGCTACTTGCACGGGAGAATCGGGGTTAGAAGATTCCCGAATTCATCTGCGAAAATGATTCTGAGACTGTACGATTCCCATACCCAGAGTTACACTCAAAGGATCGTATTGGGTGGCTTCGATCTGCCGACTTGGGGCGAATAACAGAATCGTTTGTTCCTACACAGTTTAGGGAAGTGACTCCAATCATCCAGGACTGCTAGGAGAAATCAGCATGTTACGTTTTGTCTGGGGTCCGATGTTCGTATGGATTGGACTCACTGAGGCTGCGTTCAGCTTGGATGAGAATAGTGGAAAGGTGCCTTTCACCATTCAATTGGAGATGCCTGGCGAGAAACCGAGGCCTTCGGCAGATGCCTTTGTCGTTGTGCCTTTACTCAAGAGAGTCGGACACGATTCCCCGCTTGGGAGTACGACATTGTTTACCGCGTCGCAGTACGCCGTTACGCCAAATGAATACGTCGGGTTTAGTAGCGGTGCTGCCGGTCCTAACATGGCAGCCTATCTTTGTCGTCGTTATACTCGGGAAACCTTGCCGAAAATGTCCGAACAGTTTGGATTGAGCTACCCCGACAGCGCCTCAGACTTAATTCGGCGAGGAGCCAAGAAATTACAAAAAGAAAACGATGCTATTCGCCATCAAAAGTCCGTCGAAAAGAAACCAAAACTGAATCCCGAAAACCAAGTCTGACCAGTCTGACCCCTCAACCTCGAGCACCTATCGAATGCACTTTCGCTTCCTGTCCATCAGCGTAACTGGATTCCTTTTTTGGTTCGGGACTAACTCGCTTCTGCACTGTCAAGATACGGTTTTGCCAACTCTCTCCGAAGTGATCAACGCAAAACGGGATTTGTGGGGCGAAGCGTCAATGGGTCAACCGAATGGCCCAAGCTATGAGTTCTTTCGCGATCTGCTCCCGCCGCCGCGATACGTCCACGCGGACTATCGCTATTACCCAATCGTGTTGAGCGCACCACAATCCCTTTCGAAGGCAAGTCTGATTTCCAACGGCAGTGGGATCAACCTCCGTGGCGGCGCTCGCAGTTGGAAGGAGAACGGTACCCCAATCACGTTCCGTGTCGGCCCCGACGAGTTCCTATTCGGTGGCTTGAGGGAACGGGTAAGTGAACCTGTGTTGGCCAATGCCTTCCTGCCTATTGTGGAAATCCAGTACACGCACCCGTCCCCGGTTCAGTCCGAGGGCGCGGTTCCATTGCAGCAAAAGAAGGTGAATCGCCTCCCAGAGATTTATCGTCTCGAAGCCTTTGCCAGCACCGAGCCTGCTCTGGCCAAACATGGCGTCGTCTTCGCGAAATTTGATTTGGCGCAAGGAGCGTCCGGCTTGATTACCGTGCAACTGGAGAATGCCGAGTCACTCAGGTTCGAAAAGGGGGCCGTGAAGAAGGCTGACGGACAAGTGTTGGCGGTATTCGATTCGACTTGGACCTGGGAGCGTGGTCGAGCGCATTGCCAGCTTGCAGCTGGCAAGTCAGCATCCCTAGCCATAGCGACCATCGCTCTCGATCCAGCGACCTCCCCATGGTCGGTGACGGAAGAGACTTATAGCAAACAGCGACTCGCGTGCATTCAGACGTGGAATGAAATCCTGTCGCGTGCCATGCAAGTTGAAATCCCCGAACCGCTCGTGAATCATGCTTGGCGGAACCTATTGATTCAAAACTACGCGTTGATGCGTGGCAATCGTATGCACTACAGCGCATTGAATCAGTACGACTCGTTATACGAATCCGAGGGAAGCGACGCCGCACTGGCTGCGTTGGTCTGGGGCTGTGAAGCTGACGTACGTTCTATGCTTGAGCCTTTATTTGATTTTCAACGCAAGGGGCTCGAATACAACAACGCTGGGACAAAGATACTCAATCTCTGTCGCTACTATTGGCAAACCCGCGACGCCGAAAGTGTTCAGAAGTTGCGGCACCGATGGGAGAAAGAAGCTTGGCTTTTGGTCCAAAGCGTGGCGACAGCAAACGGACTCTTTCCAAAAGAGCGATACTGCGGCGACATCAGTACGCAAGTATACAATCTGAATGCCAATGCAAAGGCATGGCGCGCCCTTCGCGATTTGAGCGCTGTTCTATCAGACGTGGGTGCGGTCGATGAAGCCGCCAGCTATCGAAAAAACGCAACCAACTTTCGACAAGTCGTTTTGGCTGCAATTGATAGGAGTGTCCACCGCGACACGTCTCCACCCTTTGTTCCCATCGCTCTGCTGGACCAGGAACCAGCACATGACCCAATCACCGAAGTTCGCATCGGCAGTTACTGGAACATCATTATCGGCTATACCATTGCCAGCGGCATCTTTCCCCCAGGCAGCCAAGAAGAGACGTGGATACCACGTTATCAAGAGCAGCACGGCGGAATCTGCATGGGGATGATCCGATCCGGCGGCGCCGAGTTTAATTTTTGGTCGGGTGAGCACCGCGTCAATCCACTCTACGGTACACGGTATACCTTAGATACGCTTCGTCGTGATGATCCGGAACGAGCGTTGGTCAGTTTCTACGGTATGCTCGCCCAGGGACTTACACGCAACACTTTTGTTGGCGGCGAGGGCTGCACCTTGAAACCGGTCGACGATGGCGGTCGTTTCTTCTACTGCCCTCCGAATACAGCGGCGAATGCACACGTGCTCTCAATGCTTCGCAGCCAGTTGGTACAGGACTGGGATCTCGACGATGACGGCCAACCCGAATCCCTTCGGTTGCTTTTTGGAACCTCGCGCCGCTGGCTTGAAAATGGCAAGAACATCCAGATCGATCGAGCCCCTACCGCATTTGGTCCAGTCTCGGTTTTGGCACGGTCCGAGATAGAAGCCGGGCGTGTCGTTGTTGAATTAAAATTACCAACTCGCAATCGGCCGAAGTCGATTCAACTTCGCGTGCGAATTCCAGCGGGATTCCGTGTGGATTCTGCTGCAATCGGGGGTCATACTCGTCCGGTCGATGCCAATGGAACGATCGACCTCACAGAAATCGAAGGGCATGTAACTGTTTTGGTCCTAGTCCGACCATTGTAAAACAGTCGTCCAAAAGGTGGAGACAACGGCTGCCCGCGACTGGAAGCAAGCGATGGGAAACCTGGGGACGCAGCGCAGGTTGAATATTACACAAAGCTTAGAATTTCTTCTAACTGCGCAGGCGTTTCGTAACGGTCTCAATGAAGGCGGTGAACTCCATGTCAGCTCAACAACTCGAGAGTAATGCGCCAGCAAAAGCGGAACGGCTCGCTTCACTCGACCAGTTTCGCGGTTATAC
>JANMLD010000247.1:0-2354 GCA_031372345.1 Pirellula sp. | reverse complement strand
ATCTCGATGGCTTTCATGGAGGCCAATTCGACCCCTCGTCGAATCCTCAGCACGATAAACACCATATCGCACATGGTCGACAAGGCCGTCGCATCCGCCACCGGCAAGATCGGTGGCGAGTCAACCACGATGAAGTCGAATTCGGCCTTCAAATCGGTTAGAAGCTTCTTAAACTGAACCGACTCGAGGAATTCCGTCGGGTTGGAAGGATGCCCACCGGAGGCGATCAGACTCAAGTTGTCGTAGTCCTTGCATGGCTTGATCAAAGAGTGGTAGTCAACGAATTCAGCCACCATATCCTTCAGGCCAGGCGTTTTCGTTTCACCGAGGTACACATGGCAACGAGGACGACGCAAGTCGGCATCCACCAGAACTGTCTTATACCCCGCTTGGGCAAAGCAAATCGCCAAATTAGCGGCAGTCGTCGATTTACCATCCCCCGCCGATGGACTGGTTACCAGAATCGTCTTAGCGTTGTTCTCCTTGGCTAAAAACAACATGGCCGTTCGGCAGCTCCGATAAGCTTCATTGGCCGCCGAAGTCTGTTTGGTAGCCGCCAACGCACCGGACGCTTTGCCAATAATCTTCCCCTTGTCCTTCTCGATAAAGGGAATTCGTCCGACTACCGGAATTCCAAGTTTGTCTTGAATTTCCGAAGGACTTCGAAACGACATGTCCGCCCAATCCAGCAGCAAGATCATCCCGAAGCCAACTAGAGCCCCAAGAAAACCAGCCGTAAGCAGGATTTTGGAAAGACTTGGCTCAATTTGATATCCGTTGCCGGGATTATCGATCACCCGAATTTTTGTCGAAGTGTAGTTGGTCGCCACCGTGGCTATTTGCGCAAGCTTATCGACTATCCCCTTCAGTTCAACATCTTTGTCTTTGATTTGGATTGTCAGTCGGTTCAGTTCGCCGATTTCGACTCCAATCTCAGCCGCCTTTTGGTCCTCTTGAATGACTTCCTCTTCGATACCTTCGATTGACTTCTTGAGACGCTCCGATTCGCGTTTAAGCGACGCATAGTAGATCTTGATAAGTTCCTTGTCGTATTCACTTAGCGACAGCGGAGAGTTGGTCGTCGGCTTGGTCGTCTTCTCGTTGTTCGCATTGGCATCGGTTTGGATACTAGCTCGTAACTTCTGTTGCTGCTCGATCAGCGCCGTCAATTGAGTCCCGTAAAAGTCCAAATCGGTTCGGACGCTTAACACTTCTGGATGTTGCTCGCCGATGTCCTTCAACTTCAGTTGGGATCGCTTCAATCGTAAGTCCGATACCTTGGAATCTAAAACATCAATGCGGTCTCCGAGTTGCGTAAGCAATTTCTGACGATCGTCCTGCTCCTGTTTTATTTCCGATGTCGCAGGATCCTCCTCCGGTTTCAATGAAAGGTACTTCGCGGCTTCGATAGCCAGGACTTTCAAAAGCTCGCTACGCTTTTCGGAGGCAATTCTCTGGATGTCAGTCAAACTGTCGATACGTTCCAAAATCTCACGATAATTTCGTTCAACCCCGGCAATTTGCGTTTTCAATTGATCGACCCGCAACAGGTTTGGGTTCAAGTATTGTCCCGTGCGCGGATCGGAACTCAGGTGCAATTTCTGAATCAGCTCCGCAAGTCTTTTCTCGGCAGCCGTCTTTTCTTGGACAATCCTATCCTGAAACTTGGCGATCAGATCGACCGACTCTTTGCCAACTGCGGCTGTGTCTTCGTTGATAATCTGCTGGTAAGCGGTCACGACACTGGTGAGGATCGTCGGCAGTTCTTCTGGGTCCGGCCCTTTGACCGTCAACAATAGCGTATCCGCAGCTCCGTCAACCGCCGCTGCAGTCAAGCTACCTTTCAACTGTCCCAAAGGATACGGATAATCTTTGAAGGTCCTCAACTGACCCAGGTCACCTTCTTTTATGGCATTATTCAGAACCACTTGACTCGTCATCAAGCTCTGGTGTTTTCCTAGCGAAACGGGTTGCACAACGGCTTCGCCATTGACGATTGTAGGAGGCGATTGCGTCCAAATCATCACCTTTAGGCTAGACGCATACTTAGGTGGTTGTTTCGTGTAGTAGAGATACCCGACCAGCAAGCCCGCGATGATAAATGGCAGCATGATCCATTTGCGGCGAACCATAGCGCCAACGAAATCGTAGCCCTGTGCCTCGGAGGCTGGTTTTCCGGCGACTGGCGAATTGCCGTTGGAACGGTTCATGTTTGAAGTTCTTGGTTGATTGTCTATCAAAATTGAATCAAATACTCGTTTTCGTAGGATAGGCTGCCAGCCTGACACCGTAAGACAGGCTGCCAGCCTGTCGCCGTAGGATAGGCTGCTAGCCTGTCAAACCCGTAGGATAGG
>JANMLD010000236.1:0-5850 GCA_031372345.1 Pirellula sp. | reverse complement strand
TGAGATGTTGGCTTTGTCATGCGAGATTTTTAGCGCACCAATTGCATTAAAACAACCCCGGCGGGATAATTTCACAGCCTAGGAGCGAAAGGCGACAATTTTACGCGGCTCTAGAATTCACCACAACAAGCATTCGATTTGACCGCATCGTGCGACTGGTCGTTGAACTGCCATGTACGCATTTGCAATTGGAACCGACTCGTAGACGCAGATTTAGTCCGTGTGCAATGACGAGTAACAATCCACCTAGCGGCGTCATCCATGGCTGAACGATTGCTATCAGCTCTGGACTGACAACACTCGCCGTGAAAACAGTTAATGGGGCGTCGTGCGAGGCGTGTTTTAGTGAAGCAAGCAAGGGTTGGCCATGAGAGACATCTGAAGGATCGACGTGCTGTCCGCGTGCGACCGAGCCCGAAACACTGGCGATCGAATGCGAACAGCATTCATCTGGAAGAAAAAAAGCAGCAGCAAGCAGTAACCCTAGACCCGCAGTGGAAAGGGACAAAACGCTATAGTCTCGAAAACGCCGAAACGCCGGCCAAATTGCTAGCGAGACCATTCCAACACATACAACCGCAGCAATCTGATGAAATCGAGGACTCGACATCCACTCTGTGAAAGTCAACGTCGGCAATAGAGCCAACAGAATCGGTGTCGCTGCGCAATGAATGGCACAGATGACCGAAGCAATGATTCCCAAGCTATCTTTCCACCGATTCAATCTTTTCTCCATGGTATAGTGGTCCTGCTACTTTAATTCGGCTCCGTATCTAAAGCCAAGTGCCCGCAGTGGTTGCTCCCACAGCTTGCCCGTTGGTTATCATATCGAATCGAGGCGCACCTGCAATGTTATTGCAAAAGAATTCCTAAATATTTGCACTCCAATTGTTCTCGGCTACCAAACCGGAAAGTCAATCTCGATGAACCAGTCGAACAGGTTCAATCCGTCCAGGGACCAGGTCCAAGCCAACTATTTGAAGGTTTCCGACCGCATCCAGGCAGCCGCGAGTCGTTCTGGGCGACTGAAGGACGAAATTCAGACGATTGCGGTGACAAAGTACGTGGACACCACCATTTCGAGGTGGCTGGTAGAGTTGGGTTGTAGCACGTTTGCGGAAAGCCGACCGCAAGTACTATGGGAGAAGGCGGCGGCACTTTCGGATTTGCAAGTCGATTGGCATCTGATTGGTCATTTGCAACGGAACAAGGCAAAACGTACGTTGCCATTGGTTTCCACCATGCATTCTTTAGATTCCGTGCGGATTTTTGAACAGATTCAACTGGATACAGTCGTGCGTCCGCAACCGTTGAGACTGTTGTTGGAAATGAACGTTTCGGGGGACCGGGAAAAGACTGGAATGCTTGTTTCCGAGGGGGAGAAGTTACTTAATTTTTGGCAATCGAAATCCCATGAATTTCCAAATCTATCGATCGTTGGGTTGATGGGGATGGGGAGTTTGCAAGGGGGGACTGAGCAAGCCCGCCGAGACTTTTCTGAACTTCGGAATCTTCGCGAGGTCTGGGAAAAACGCTATGGGATGCAACTTAGGGAACTCTCCATGGGGATGAGTCAAGACTTCGAAACGGCTATCGAAGAGGGTGCGACCATGGTTCGAATCGGATCGATCTTGTTCGCAGATTGGCCCTAAACAAGTCGCGGCTCCCACCGTAGCCCGACCAAAGTAGCAGGCACGCTCCGTCGTGCCGTCCGCTGGAGTGAATTTACAATGATTCTTGGTGAACGGCACATGGAATGTGCCTACTACTTTGAGCAATAGGTGCCAGGCACCTAGTGGGAAAATCCAGAAAGGCTGGTAGGGGCCGATTCGACTTTATACGACAGGAAAATTACACGACAGGAAAATTCTCAGCCGCATAATCTGTTCAATCTTCCTGTAACGAAATCTTCCTGTCGATCTCCGTGCCTTTCGATCTCCGTGCCTGGCACCTAGCGGGCTTTACATTCGCAACTTTGATCCAGAGAGCTGTCGATTAGTGAACCCTTGAGGAAATTGGGCTGTCGAATTATCATTCTTCACCCAACGAAGGTCGCAGCCCAGCTTAGGGGCGTCGATTTTCCATTTTCCTACATCCATAACCCCTAGATGATCTATGCGGCACTTACTTTCCGCCGTTGTTCAAAACGTTCCAGGTGTACTCGCCCATATTTCTGGGATGCTCGCCTCGCGCGGTTACAACATCGACTCTCTGGCTGTCGGTGAAACCGAAAACAAGAATCTTTCCCGCATGACGTTCGTCGTCATGGGGGACGATCGTGTTTTGGAACAGGTCCGAAAGCAATTAGAAAAAATCGTTACCGTCGTCGCGGTGCAGGATATTAGCTCCCGCGACTACGTGGAACGCGATTTAATGTTGATCAAGGTCGGTGCCGCCACCGGCAGCAAACGCACAGAAATTCGAGAACTCGTCGACATTTTCCGAGGCAGAGTGGTCGATGTCGGTTCCGAAGAACTGATGATCGAGATCTCTGGCCGCGAAAGCAAAATACAAGCCTTCATCGAAAGAATGCGCCCCTACAACATTCTCGAATTAGTACGGACGGGGCGAATTGCGATGGTTCGTGGCAGCAACCCAAATGAACTCGACGACTTGTCCGCCGCCGAACACAGGAGTGAATAGTCACTGCGACAATTCTAGTAGCAACAAAAAATCTGGGGTTAGGCAAATCCCAGATTTGAAGCCAAGACTCCACTCCATTCCATTCCACCTATTCCGTTCTAAGCCAATTCTCACAGCGAAAATCGTTACCTTCCAACCTCCAATCTAAAGACCAGTTATTCCATGGCAGCCACAATCTACTACGACAACGACGCAGATCTTTCCCACTTGAAGGACAAGACGATCGCCATCTTGGGCTACGGGTCACAAGGACACGCACAAGCTCAGAACCTGCGAGACAGCGGTTGCAAAGTAATTATCGGCCAGCGGCCCGGTGGCAAAAACTACGACTTGGCCGTCAGTCACGGTTTCCAACCCATGGAAATCGATGAAGCGACCAAGAAGGCGGATCTAGTCAATTTGCTATTGCCTGACGAAGTCCAAGGAGACCTTTACCGAACCCACATCCGGCCCAACTTGGTTCCTGGCAACGTGCTCATGTGCTCGCACGGTTTCAATATCCACTTCGGCCAAATCGAACCTCCAAAGGGGGTTGATACCCTTTTGGTTGCTCCGAAGGGGCCCGGTCACCTGGTCCGCAGCGAATACACCAAAGGGGGCGGCGTTCCTTGCCTTATCGCTCTAGGTGCCGGTGCAAGTGAATTGACCAAGAAGTTAGGACTCGCCTATGCAAAGGGAATCGGCGGGACGCGAGGCGGCGTGATCGAAACCTCCATTGCCGAAGAAACCGAAACCGACTTGTTCGGCGAGCAAGTGGTCTTGTGTGGCGGAGTAAGCGAACTGGTCAAAGCAGGTTTTGAGACGCTTGTCGAAGCTGGCTACCAACCTGAAATGGCTTATTTCGAGTGCATGCACGAACTCAAACTCATCGTAGACTTGCTCTACCAAGGTGGTTTGAACTACATGCGCTACAGCATTTCGAACACAGCTGAATTCGGTGACTACACACGCGGTCCACGCATCATCACCGCCGAAACCAAACTTGAGATGAAGAAGATCCTCAAGGAAATCCAGACTGGCAAGTTTGCACGCGAATGGATTCTAGAAAACAAAGCCGGCGCACCAGCCTTCAAGGCTTCACGCCGACTCGAACGACAACATCAGATCGAAAAAGTTGGCCACCAACTTCGCAGCTTGATGAAGTGGATCGACGCCAAAGTCGTCGACTAATGTGGCTCGGTCGTCTCCACCGAGAAAACTCAACAAGAAGCACGACGAACTCTGTCGTGCAAAATTTGCTAACGATTTCCGATTAGAGTATTCTTACTCTTAGGGGTAATGGCAAATGACTTTTGTATCAAACGAGACCGTTTCGGTTATTGCGGACGATTTGGGCGTACCTGCCATGTGCCAGGGTTTGTGCTTGAGTTGAGCGAGATCTGGTCGCGGGATTCGTGACATCTTGATTAGGATTGTCGTCTCGAAACCGCATGTTTGTAAACGATCAGGTACAATTTGAACTTCTGTACGGCGAGCGGCGATGTAAAACTACCAATCACAAACCGAAACGTAAGTGAGGGACCCGCGTAATTGTCCCTCGCTTACACTTCGGGTTGGGATACTCCAATCTGCCGCTCGCCAAATTGTTGTGCCTCGAAAAGTTTTTTTGGTTGGATCTTTGTTATGTTTACCTACGAATCGCCGATTTCCCAGTCTGGCCTGAACGCGACGCTTACAATGTTCGCAAAGTCAAAGGCGACTCAAATAAGCTATTCGATTCTGGCTTTCATTCTGTCATTGACGTCCTCGATTGCATTTTCGCAATCGAGCGATCCAAGCATTCAAGTTTCAGAATCGCAAACCGAAACATGGTTCGGCTGGTACGAAACGCCGAATCAGCAATTGAGAACTATTTTGCGCGTTCAACGCGACAAGGAAGGGAAAGCAACCTCCGGTTTCCTCGTCAACTCCGATGAAACGGCCAAAGAACTTCCTCTCAGCAAGCTTCAACTTAACTCGGATGGGGCTTGGCAATTTACCGTCGAAAATCCAATCGACGTCAAGAATCCAGCCACCTTCACTGGCACACAATCCACCGCCGATCAAGTCGTAGGTGACTTTGAGCAAAACGGCATCAAGGTTCCGCTGTCGATGCGAAGGCTCGATTCGCTGCCATTGGGAATACGCGAAAACCTAGGGGCTGATTCCGTATGGCGTGGAACACTCGACATGAAATTTCGAAAGATGGATTATCGCATCCGCGTTTATTCCAAACCGCCTTATGCAACAGCCGAAGCGCCAAGGTTGCTCTTTGACTCGTTATCAGAAAAAGCCATTGGGATCCCAACCGTAGTCAGTCTTGGCGAAAATGGCATGACGACGTTCGAAATGAAATCCACCGATTTCAAATTCTTGGCCCGGATGAACAGCGACGGCAACGCATTGGAGGGTCGTTTTTTTCGAGGTTCTGTTCAACTGCCCCTAGTAATGAATCTCCAGACAGACGATCCGCCAAGCAAAAAGATGCCACCGAATTCCATTACAGAGAAACAAGAATTGCCAAAGGTCCTTGAAGAGGGAAGTCCTTTGCTGCAAGAAAGTGAGACGCCCCTTCCAAAATCGACGCGAGAATACATTTCAACGGCATTCTTTACCGAACGCCCGTTCGAGGTGAACTACGGAGGATTCAAGACAAAAGAAAAAGAAGCGAAGGTCTCGAAAAACGAGATCAAGCTGGCTGGCACTATCACATTACCAAAGGTGTTGGATGATTCAAATTTGGGAAAATTCCCCGCCGTGATCATGCTCACCGGTAGCGGGCCACAAGATCGGGACGAGACCATTGGGCGTCACAAGCCGTTCCAAACGATTGCCCATTTTCTTGCGGAAAACGGCATTGCCTCGCTCCGCTTCGATGATCGCGGCGTGGACGAAAGTACGGGAGACTTTTTGAATTCCACTTCAGAAGATTTCGCCAAAGATGCAATTGCAGTTTGGAAACACGCCAAAACCATTCCGGAAATAGACCCCTTAAGAATTGGGATGCTTGGGCATAGCGAAGGCGCACTGGTAGGCCCCATGGCAGCGGTCTGGGAACCTGGGGTCGCGTTCTTAATCCTGCTTGCTCCACCGGGTGTAACAGGCTCGCAAATTCTCAAATCCCAGATCGACCGTATTTCCGAACTACAGGGGATGAGCGAATCCGACCGAAAAGCGACACTATCACTACAGGGGAAATTGCAAGACATCGCTTGCAGTTATTTTACG
>JANMLD010000235.1:0-29862 GCA_031372345.1 Pirellula sp. | reverse complement strand
GTTATGATTGATTGGTCGTATCGTGTTATGATTGATTGGTCGTATCGTGTTATGATTGATTGGTCGTATCGTGTTATGATTGGTGGTATCGGGTTGTGATTGGTCGTTTTCCAATCATCAAATCGCCGAATGCAAGTTACGAGTTTTTTGGACCGAAGAAAATGCAAAACCAACGGATGGGTTCGTCAGTTCCATGGCTGACGCTAGTGGCCTTCGCAAGCTTAATGTCTGTGCCTGGATTTGAGCTTTCCACCGCTAACGCTCAACGCCCGCGGCTTCCGACCCTACGGATCAATTCGGAGGTCGTATTGATGTCTGCGCCCAGGGAAGTGCTCGTCTTGTTAGACGAGGCGGAGCAGAACATCAAGAAGGAGCAATGGAGTGAGGCAACCTTCGCGTTGGGGATATTGCTAGGTCTCGAGGACGTGCGGCAGTCGGATTTGACGGGTGTCGACTTTTTTCTGGAAGGCGATGAACTGCCTGAACTTGCTCAAAGGCCTGCCGATACGAAAGCAATAACTCGGACTAAGGGTTCCGTGTTTCAACGGGTTTACGAGCTTATTGAATCGCTTCCAACGGAAGCCACCAAGATTGTTGATTTGCGGTATGGAGCACCGGCTAGCCAGATGATCGAAAAGGCTATCGCGGAATCGGACTGGGAAAAGATTGCAGTGGTTGCGGCCAAATTTGGGTTTACGACTGCTGGCCAAGATGCATCGGTGATCTTGGGGGAACATTGGTTGCGGAAAGGTGATGCCAGGCGAGCTGCTGGGCTTTTCTCTCGAGTCTATCGGCAAAAAAGTGCATCGGAACGATTGGGTCCGGAATTAGGCATCCTGACTGCTTCCGCTTATCAGTCGGCAGGGATGCAAGCCGAGGCGTTGAGTGTTATTGAGTCCACGCGAACTCAGTTCAACAAGGTCGAACTGAACTGGAAGGGTACTAAAATCAGTTGGGATGGTCGGTCGATACTCTCCAAAAATGTACTCGATAAGCTGGAATTGACCGGCCAACAGGCTGTTCCCCGCGTTGTTAAGCAACCGCACTATTTCAATGGAAACGCAAATCGAAACGCGGATACCAAGGCGGGCATTCCATTACCGTTTCTTTTCTGGCATGCGGAATTGCATGAATCCAAACAGCACAAAGAGAATTTGGACCTGACTCTCAGAGAAAAGCTTGCCGACGGGAAGTCAAGCTTTATCCCATCACGGTACCCGATCAGTGTTGGGCAATGGATCATCGCATCGACTTACGACCAGCGCATCGTAGCTATTGATACGCTCACAGGCCGCTTGGGATGGGAGTGCCCTTACAGCGGTATGCCAATGGGTTTTGCGATGGATCGGTATCTCAATCGCGATAGTCATTCCTTCCGTTTGCCAGCCCCTGACTATCTGACAAAACGGGTTTGGGGTGAATCTCTTTTGGGGGCAATTTCAAGTGACGGCGAGCGAATCTACAATATTAGCGAGCTTCCTGCGATCAGTGTTTCAGAGAGTTTTGCATTGGGACCCAATGCCCGGGTGGCTAAACCTCAAGGGGTCCGCAACTACAACGTGATGCAATGCTGGAGTGTACGTGAGGAAGGAAAAGCAAAGTGGGAGGTTGGTGGACAGAAAAGCCCGACCGAACCTAGGTTGGCCGGAACACTCTTTCTAGGCTCGCCACTGCCACACGAAAACGAACTACTTGTTCTGGGAGAACTGAATAGTGACTTGTACCTGTTTGCGTTAGCGCCGGAAACCGGCAAGCTTTTGTGGCGGCAACCGATCACCACCAACTACAGCACGATATCCAGCGATTTGATGCGAAGAAGCACAGGAGCAATGCCAGCAGTGGATGGGACGATCATCGTTTGCCCAACGCTTTCGGGATACTTGGTGGCATATGACAAAGCCAATCGATCCATGCGATGGGCTTTCAAATATCCGATCAGGCCAGATCTTGCCAATTCCAATCAGGCGGGCGCGTTCGGACAAATCGACTTGGCTGATTTTTCACCCTTGACGCCGCGGTCTGCAGATACGTCGGTGGTGATTAGCGATGGCGTGGTGATTTTTGCGCCATCGGACGGTAGTGACGCTTACGGAATCAAGATTGAAGACGGAAGCTTGCTTTGGAAGCTTAGCGATTCCAAAATCGATCAAATTCGTTACGTGGCTGGCGCATGGAACGACACGGCGGTGATTGTTTGTCAGTCCTGTTTGGTGGCGGTGGATCTCAAGAGCGGTGTGAGCAAATGGCCTAAGATCGAATTTCCCGACGCACAACAAGTGATCGGGCGAGGAGTTCGAAAAGAGGGTACCTATTTGGTGCCGACGTCCGGCCAAACGATTTTGCAGATTGATCTCGCCAAAGGCGAGGTTGCGGATTCCGTTCGCGTTGAGCAACCGTTAGGCAATCTGATTTCAGTTGGCGATCGGCTCATTTGCGCGACTCCATTTGAGTTGGATTGCTACTCCGTCCGCGAGGCCTTTCAAACGCAGTTAAAAGAAGAATTACAGCGCAATTCAGTTTCGACGAGCGGGCTTGCGCAGCAGAGCGAATTGGCTCTCGCAAATGGCGATTTCGATGCCGCCCTAAATTTTCTGGATCAAGCTCAAAAGTTGGATCCCAACAATTCCGAGGTCGTTCTGCTCATCAACAAGGCTGGCATGGCGGCTTTGACGGCGGATTTTGACAAGTATGTGGAACGGGTCGATCTATTCAAGAATCTAGCGATGGATCAGGACAAGGTGCCCTATCTACGCTTAATGGTCAAGGGACTTCAAAAACAGGGCCGCTACAAAGATTCCTTGGCGACACTCATGAAATTGTCCAAGCTACGGACCTCGCAACGACAAGAGCAGATGTCAGGGGCTGCAAGCATAGCCATGACTCCCCAATGGTCGGTTCAAGAAGATCGATGGATCGCGACTCAGATTCGTATGGCGATCGAAAAACTGTCGCCGATCGAGGTGAGGGAATTGGAAACGCTTGTCGCCTCGGAACTGGAATCGATGTCGAAACTCCCCGCCCACGTTCGTCGAGTGAAACTTGGGCACTTCGAATCCATTCGTGCGACAGAACCGATGAGGCTTGAATCCGCCAAGGCGCTCGTGTCGCAACGAGACTATTTGCAAGCGGAACGGTTGCTCATGTCGGACAGGTTGCTAGACAATGTGGATCCGAAGTCCCCCGAAGCGGTCCGAAGGCGAGAAATTCTGGCGAGCATTTTTGTTCGCTTGAAACGCTTGGATCAAGCTGCACAAGCATTAAATGGCGATACGAAACGATTGGATGAACTCATTCAAGAGTTTGCGGGTGTATCCAACGATGGTCTAAAACTGCCATCGGTTTCGACCCAACTCAAGAGCAAGCTGTCGAAGCCAATTAGCGAATGGCCAACAGGCAAAGTCCAAGTCGCGACGATTCCGAGCGACGCATTGCCGTTCAACCGAGCGGGGCAACTGGATTCGGCAACGGCCTGCCGATGGAAAACAAGGATCGGAGACGCATTGACCGGCTGGGAGATCAGCTCAGGATCGGTGACTTTTGCTTTTTCGAATCCTTCCACTGGCGGAAGTTTTCAGGTGTACGCAGACGCGGGTAATCAGGATAAATCGACCGTTCCCACAGCTTATTCGGTTGACAGCATTGTCCTCCTCGAGATCAACCGACAGATCATCGCAGTTGACACGCTTACAACCAATGCGCGAGATCAGGATGGAGTGCTTTGGCGAAAGCAATTCGAAGTGGAAAATATTGAGAGAGTCGGGGACCGAGGCAGAGCATTGCAGGATCCCAAGAACTGGGGACTGCCGATGACCAAGGGGCCATTTCGAGTCGCTTCTGTTTCGCGAAGCGGAATCGTTGTACTGGTGGAAGACGAATTGTCCTGTTTGGATCTGATCACCGGTGCCAAGATATGGAACCGCACAGGATTCAGGGGATGCAGTTTTGCATCCGAACAAGGCAAGCTACTGGTTCATCATCCCAAACACCGAGTGATCGTGACGCTCGATCTGCAGGATGGCTCCACCCTCAAAGAAATTCCCTTAGAAGGAGACGGATGGTCCGCCATTGCTTCGATTGGACGCTATTGGTTAATGACCATTGATGCTCAAAAACAGTACGCGATCAAACTAGTGGATTCCTTGGACGGTCGAACTGTGTTCAAGAAGGATATTTCCATCGGGACAAGGATCGCATTGGACGGGGAAACAGGTATCCTCATCTTGGAAATGTCTGGCGAGCTGACCTATTGGAATTTGACGGACGAAAAAGAATTCGTCCGCCAGGTTGAGAACGACTTGAAATTCAGTCAGATATCGGTGCAGCGATTTGAAGACACCATGTTGACGATGTTGTACAGCCCGGCCATGGAGTTGGATCGGTTCAAGGTAGAACCCGTAGTGAGCGATCCGGGTTTTGTTCCGGTCGCTGGGCGGCTGATGGCGCTATCGGCCAAGGATGCGAGCAGTGTATGGGAACAGAGTTCTGTAGTCCGACAATTCTATTTCCCTGTTTCGCAGAATAGGAACTCGCCGGTTGCGGTGTTTGTTCGAATGCTCAAGCTGCAAAAAGTAGCCAACATGACAGTTGACTTCATGTCCATTGCGTGTGTCGATATTCGAAATGGAAAGGTTTTGTATAGTCGAGACGATCTGCCTGCCATACGCGGTCTGGGATTCGCGCAGGAGTTGCTTTCAGACCAAAACACCATCGCAATAGACTATCTAGGGACTCGCGTGGAATTAAACTGGACGAAAGACGAGTCGAAGGAAAATCCCGTCTTCGACTTTGGCAATTTGGAATATACGGAATTCAAGAAGCGAATCGAAGCAAAAATGAAGAGCTCCCAGTCCCCAGACTCGCCTCCCGCCAAGTTCGAGTCATCATCTGATAAATGAGAATCAGCTCGCTTCCACGCTATTACCGCAACCTACGACGATGGCAAGAGATCATCGTGGTATTGCGCCGATACGGGCTGGCCGATTGGCTCAGTCATCTTCGCGTGGATTTCATTCGCGACTGGCTCAAGGACGATCAAGGGATTCCACTCTCAAGTTACTCTAGAGAAGCCCGCGTTCGGATGGCCCTCACCGAACTAGGTCCAACGTTTATTAAACTGGGGCAAGTGCTGTCGTTGCGTCCCGATCTGGTGGGCTCCGAACAAGCGGCGGAATTGCAACAATTGCAGACTCAAGTTCCCGCCGACCCGTTCGACCAAATCAAAGAGGTCGTTGAATCGGAACTAAAACAACCGATCAGCGAGTCGTTTTCGGAATTCTCTGAAACATCCATTGCCTCTGCGTCGATCGGGCAAGTTCACGCGGCGAAATTGATCGACGGCACGCCCGTGGTCGTCAAAGTACAGCATGTCAACATTCAAGCAAAAGTGCACGAAGATCTAGAAGTCCTTCGTGGCTTGGCGATGCTCGCGGAGCGAATTCCGGAACTGGCTGTTTGGCAACCCAGAGGCATCGTCGAACAGCTTTCCAGATCCATCAAGCGTGAGCTGAGTTTTTCTCGTGAACTGTCCAATCTGCTCATGTTTCAAGCGGCACTAAAGGACTGCAAGGGAGTCGTCGTTCCGCACGCTCACCCGAAACTCTCCTCCGCAAGAGTCTTAACGATGGAGAGGGTCGAGGGGCAATCGATCCATTGCCTCAGTAGTCCAGACGCCTTACCTGGCATCGATCGAACGGAAATTGCAAAACGGGTTTCGGAAGTCTATGTCCAATCGATTTTTTTAAAAGGGCACTACCACGCCGATCCCCACCCGGGCAACATTCTCATCCAAGAGGATGGGACGATTGCTCTACTCGATTTTGGAATGGTGGGTCGAATCGATGATTCGCTGCGTGGAACCATTGAGGAGATGCTGTGGGCTGTATTCCAACAGGATTCCGCCCTTCTTACATCGTTGATCAAACGCGCAGGTAAAATTCCCGCATCCATCGACGAGGCCCAGTTGGCCAACGATGTGGCCGACCTGATCGCCACCTACGGATCACAACCGTTAGATTCGTTGGACCTCAGCGGGGCCCTTAATGACGCGACGGATATCTTACATCGGCATCGAATCACGCTTCCGAGTCAAATGGGCATCTTGATCAAGACCTTGGTCACCCTGGAAGGGACACTTCGATTGACTGGTTCTAGCTTTAGTATCATCGAAGCCATTCAACCGGTGATGGGCAAGTTGCGTTGGAGCCGTTTATCTCCTCGTCGCCAAATGCGGCGACTCCGACGCATGTACGTGGAACTCGAGGGATTGGTAGAGCGACTGCCGTCCCAGATTAGTTCGCTGGTGGAGTTGGTCCAAGAGGGAAAGCTCGATGTTCAGTTATCCCATCGAGGGCTTAGTCCCTCCATCAATCGATTGGTACTGGGGCTTTTGACCAGTAGTCTGCTCTTGGGCTCTTCGATTTTGATGGCGGCAAAGGTACCACCGCTTTTATTCATGGGTGGCGGCCCACTCGGCTTGCAAGACCTGTCCCTCATGGGGTTAGTGGGCTTTGTGATCAGTTCGTTGGTCGCGTTTCGAATTCTGCTTGCGATCAACAAATCCGGACATCTCGACCCGACCGCCGACGAGAATGACTCGGCACTGTGATGCCGGACACAGAACACGAGGTCACTCAACCGAATTCGAATCGTCGCAGTCTTCTGCGTCCAACGCATGTACGTTCATAAGGACGCAACCTTGCGATAGGCTCTCTGCTTTCGAGCCGTCCTCAATTGGAAAAACCGAATTGACAGAGCAAACTTCTTGCGAGCCACATTCGTTGCAAACCATCCGAACCAAATCCGTTTTTCCAATGGCTATTCCATGGTCCGCACATACGCGACAAATAGTCTGAAATTCGACGCAGGTCATTTTTGTTTTCTCCTCAATCTCAATCTACATTCGTGATGGAAAGGAAATAGATCGACGTTGCGATCCTAATTGAGTTTAGGCACAAGCGACGAAAAATGCATCCCCGATTCGATAGGAAAACGAGCCAATCGCAATGACTTTGTTGCCAATCATTTATACACCGCACGTTGTGAAAACGGAGAGTAAAACGTTCCGGATTCCCCTCGCGTCCCCTAGCTTCGCTCGACCCTCCCGGTCTTGGGGCATTTCTCGGTTGTTGGGCGAGCGGCAGACTAAAAACTACCTGCCAAGGGTTCCAATGGGAGAGCGAGGCTCCTGCCGAGCTTGGCGTTGGTTCGGCAGGAGCCTCTCCCTCCCGATATAATCAATGCTGGCGCTCGCATTACACTAGTTTTGCAAGCCCGCTGCGTGGTACTATAGGACTGATCATGGACGACCGTTCTGGTTACAAAAGGATTTCAATAATGCCTCCGCGTTACGTAGCTTTCTGGCTTCGATTCATTACAGTATCGTTAAGTTTAGTCCCGTTGGTTGCCAGCATACTCTGCGCACAAGAGCGACCACCCGCTGGGCAAGTCAACACGGAACACAGTCGCGTCTACATTTTCGTAGACAAAACCGGTGTGGTCGGCCATCAACATGCTATCGAAGGGAAATTGGCCAGCGGCAATCTCTTTCTAAGCGGAGCAAGCAATGGGGCTCTGGTTTTTAACATGAAGACGTTTGACGCAGACACACCACGCGCCCGAAGCTATATCGGTTTGGAGGGCACCACCGACGAGGCGACTCGAAAAAAGGTGAATGAGAATATGCTCGGAGTCGAAATCCTAAACGTCAATAAATTCGGCACAGCTAAATTTGAGAACGCCAAGATTCAACCCAAGAAGACAACCAGCAAGAGACAATTGCCGGAGGTTTTGCTCGTCGGCGACTTTACGCTTCACGAAAAAACGCGACGCGTTGAGATCCTCTGCGATCTTGAAGTCAAGGATGGTTGGAATCATTTTCGAGGTGGGTTCAAAATCCGGCAGTCTGACTACGGCATCAAGCCATTTTCAAAAATGCTCGGCGCGGTCGGCGTGACCGACGAACTGACTATTTACGGTGACCTTTGGGCGGTACCTGAATAGTCATGAGCGCTGTTCCCATAGAACTAAAGCGAACGGCTTTCCTCACGTTGACTCGTTTGTGTGGAATCGCATTTGGAATTGGCACGCAAATGCTTTTCTTGTGGACCGTCGTGCAGCTATTCCTGTTTCTCCGATATGGCTCAACGCAAAGCTACCGGCATGGTTTACTTGCGGATTGTCTTCTATCGATTGGCTTCGCTTTGCCTCACAGTTTGCTATTGGCACCAATCATTCAAAAACGAATGAAGACTTGGATCCCAACTGGAATGATGGGTTGTGTTCACTGTTCGGTCACCTGCATAACACTGCTATGGATGTTTCAGAATTGGAGTCTCCATCCTACGGTCCTTTGGAACGCAACCGGCTATGCTGAGATGGCGATACTTTTTGGCTTTTACGGTTCTTGGGTCGCGTTACTCTATAGTTTGTATATCACCGGCATGGGATATCAGACGGGTCTGACGCAATGGTGGTACTGGATGAGACAGCAACGACCTCCGCAGCGGGTTTTTATGGAGAGTGGGCCGTACCGTTGGATGCGTCATCCGATCTACATGAGTTTTCTAGGGTTGATTTGGTTGACGCCCACCATGACGCTGGATCACGCTGTATTGACTGGCATATGGACGGCGTATATCTATGCCGGAAGCTACGCTAAAGATCAGCGCATGCTGCGCTTCGTCGGGACGGAGTATCGAGAATACGCCACCCGCGTTTCTGGGCTGCCTCTGATCGGCTTCGGACCCCTATTAAGAATGAAATAGCGGCTTGGACGCCTCGCTTAATCGAGCCGCAGACTGAGATTTATCTGCTTGGACTTCATGTGGGAGAGCGAGGCTCCTGCCGAGCTGGTGCCGCAGAGGTTCGGCAGGAGCCTCACCCTCCCGGGCTATTATTTCGTTGAGTGAAGTCAAGGCAATGATGTTTGCAGGGGTGGCCTCACCGCCTCACCCCACCGAGTAATGGCTGCTCTAGTTTCGAGAAGGCTCGATAACTAAGATGACTGTATGGAAAATCAACTCAATCACAGCCGACTTGCAGAACAGCGAAGACGTTCAATGGACGAATTGGTATTGCCATCCGAAATAGCTTTGCCCAGTGAGCTTCAAGAAACGAAGGAAGCTAAAGAAGAACGTCTCTTCTTGGAAGGACCGCAAAGCCGATTCAAGGAATTCGTTCGTGCGATCCGCATCTTTCGCGAAATCATTCATGGATTTCGAAAGCTCCACTTTATCGGTCCCTGCACAACGGTCTTTGGCTCCGCTCGATTTCCGGAAACGCACCCGTACTACATCCTGGCTCGGCAAGTTGGCACCGAACTTGCGAAAGCGGGCTTTACCGTAATGACTGGCGGAGGTCCTGGGATCATGGAAGCCGCCAACCGCGGTGCCAAGGACGTTCATGGTCGTAGCGTCGGCTGCAACATTGTTCTGCCCAAGGAGCAGCATCCGAACCCCTATCTCGATCAGTTTGTCGAGTTCCACTATTTTTTTGTTCGAAAGCTAATGCTTGCAAAGTACTCTTATGCCTTCGTGGCTTTGCCCGGCGGATTCGGAACCATGGATGAATTGTTTGAAATTGCGACCCTAGTGCAGACCGCCAAAATGCGACAGTTCCCCATCGTTCTAGTCGGAGTCGACTATTGGAAGCCCCTGAGCGATTATCTTGAGAAGACGATGGTGAAGCAAAAGACAATTGATCAAATCGACGTGGACCGATTTATCATTAGCGATTCGCCAACCGAGATCGCCCAAATGATTAGCCAAGTTGCCATGAAGAGCTTCGGCTTAAAACGCGGCCTGCCGAAACCTCGTTGGTGGTTGCTTGAATCCGATCCCTTGGCTAAGAATCGCTGAGACCCATTGTCGCCTTTCGCTCCGCGAAAGTGCGCTTCGACAAGCGGTGGTCGAGCGAGGCCCTTCGCCCGACTTGTGTCAACCAAACCCAAGACTTGCGTCAACCAAACCCTCAACTTGTTTCAACCAAGTTCTGAGCGAGGGCCTCGCTCAGCCACATTTGGGCTATCTGCCCTTCAGTGAAAGCGTCTTCCAACTCTTAGGCAAGCCTACTTTGGTTTCTAGCAAGATCGAAAAAATGCTCTCTCGCGTCGAAACATCTAAGTGTTTGTAGTCTTCGGATCGATTTTCACCGGTCAATACTTGCCGCAACTGACGGTAAATTTCTTCGCGAAGGGGTGGTTGAAGCGAATCGAACGCTGCTGAATAGATCAAGTAGCTGCACGGGAATTGAAACATGCGAGTTTTCATATCCAAGTCACGCAAGGATCGATTATGTCGATCCTTGGGGCCGCGACTGATAAACTGATCAGCGAACGTCTTCAAGCCATTAACCTCACTGGTGAGCGGATACTCGTTGGTGAACAACATGCAGTCGACCACCGATTTGGCAAGCAAATAGATCTGTGCTTGCAATTCCTCATGATCGACAGGCGTCGTTTCAGGACGCGTGCGTTCATATTGGTGCTGCCGCATCGAAAAATCCGCTCGCGTCATCGCGTTGTGCATTTGCGATTGATGTTCCAGCACCATCAGGGCGACGATATCGCTATGGGGCGAAAGATAATTGAGGGTATTGAACTCATTTTTGAGATCCGGTCGATTGCCGTTGTTGAAGGTATCCAATTGATCGCCGCGAAGTACCGAGTTACCCATGTGTTGCATTTCGCCATGGCGTCCAGTCACATACCAGCCACCCCATCGCTTCGAAAACGGACTGGTATGATCGGTAATGAAGGATTCTTTTTGCGTGCGGATACTACCGTCGAAAGTTGGGTAAACGCTGCGCACGGTATGGCCGGGAATCCCCTGCGTCATCAATGTCGCATGACAACCCAAACAGTCGTAGTTGGCTCGCTTGATCTTCGGTTTCCAAGGGGCCATTTCGAGAGTGTAAAAGGCAGCCCCAAGGTTCGGGTCCGCGGTTGAGATCTCCACCAACGAACTGCCATTGACCCAGGCAACATACGTGTCATCGTTGAAGAAGATCGCGCGCGGATTGTGACGAGAAATGACTCGCACTTGCATGCTCGTTTTCGAAAAGACGAGCGTCTGCGACGACTCATGGATGTCAAGAGCGGCAAGCAAGGAACGCAGATAGCCGTGCTCGCGAGTGTACTCCAGCGCGATCTCCTTCGACGCGAGCTTCCCGATCAAGCGGCTTACCCGATTGTCCGCTTCGGTTTCCGCGTAGTTGAACGGCGGATTCTCAAGGTCCATATTCAGTTGCGCCGAACCAGCCTGGCTGCGGAAAAAGAGCAAAGCAAGCAAGAAAAAAGCCAGTGCGAGTCGACGATGTCGGCAATGGTTCATAGAGATTTTCTCCGACTCAATTACCAGCTAGCGTCAGACGTTTGAATTCAGGCTTGGTCTCACGAAGGATTTCGAGAATTTCGCTTCGCATCTCGGACGTTAGGTGAGCGTACTGCTGCGCCGTGTCGCGTCCTTCCAAAATAGCCGTCAAACGCGAGATCACTTCGATACGCACTTCGTCGGGAAGTCCGTCGAAGCCAGCAGAGTAGATCAAGTAGCTGCATGGGTACTTGAACAGTCGTGTGTGCAAGTCAAAGTCGCGAAGCGAGCGACCCTTAGAATCTTTCTTGCCGCGAGCCGTGAACTCATCGGCAAACCGAGTTGATCCCGTTACCGTATCGGTCAATTGGAACTCGCCGCACATTAATAAGTATTTCAGCACACGATCGGCGGAGGACGCGATTCGGCGTTTCGCGCTATCGCTTAGATGATCTTTCGGGCGTTGAAGCAAATCGTTCATTTGGTAGGATTGGTGAATTGCCTGACGCGTTTCGTAATTCGCGGCTGCAATCGCATTGTGCATTTGGGTTTGATGTTCAAGCACCATTAGGGCCACAATGTCGCTTTGAGTACTTAAATAGGTGTCGCCCTGGAATCGCTGAGCCAAATCGAGTTCGTTTGCCCCGGCTTCTCGATCGAATTTTTCCTCGCCGCTGGTACAGAGCGTATTGCCCATGTGCCGCATAGTGCCATGCTCTCCGGTAACATACCAACCACCCCATCGGTCCTTGATGTCGCTGGTGTGGTCGGTTGTAAACGTTTTGCTTCCGAGTTTTGGTTGGCCTGTGACATCGGTGAAGACGCTCCGGACCAAATAGCCCGGCACGTTTTGCGTTCGGTTTGAGGCGTGACACGAAAGGCAGACACCTCTATCTCGAACCATCTTGGGCTTGCCGTCGTCGACTTGCTCAAGTGTATAAAAAGTGGCCCCTTGCTTTGCATCCGTCGCTGCGAATTCCAGCACGTCCCCTTGTTGACAGTAGCCGACATAGACATCGTCATTGAAGTATAGCGATCGAGGCCGACGCGGTGAAATGCGTTGCAGTTGCAAACTGGTCTTCGAAAATACGAGGGTCTGAGAACTGACCGGAACGTCGAGAGCATTTAGGACGGATTTCAAGTAGCCAAATGTCTTGTCGTAGTCGAGGCTGACTTCGCCAGCTTTGAGCTTGGCTGCCAGGACTGCGACCGGATCATGGACTTCCGTATTCATGTAGTCGATGGGTGGCCGTTCAAATCCATCCTGTTGCGCAAACAGCGGCAGGCTGGCGACAAGCGTTATCAAGCTGCAAAACCAAGAAAGGGTCGATGTGCGACATCGCATGGTCGCGTACTCCTGAAGGCTCTCTAGTGAACTATTCTGTCTGGTGATGATCGTCATCCTGCCGCTTGCATTAGGACTGCACTGCTACGGTCCGATTGTTGGGGCACGGTCCGATTCGGGGGCAAAACCCATTACTGCACTCAATGGTATAGGTTTATATCTGCATGTCAAGGTGTACAATTGAGTCTTTTTTTCAATTTTCCATGCTATTTGCGGAGTTAACGAACGCAGTGGGCTGGAAAAGGACCGAGAAAAACCTCGCTTTATCTAGATCATCTAGATCGCCGCCTTCGCGCAATGCTTGACGCTACCAAAGCATTTCGGAAATCCAAGAGGGGTGTATCACAAAGTCAATCGCAGTAGGATATCGCGATTTCCTAACGACAGGGGTTTGCACAAGTCTCGGTCGTTTGTATTGGTTCTTGGCGATTTGGAATGCTTTTATGCTGTTTTTTGCGAAAATTGTCATTGCGGTGGTTGTTTTTACATTGGTTTCAGAACTTTCGAAAAGCTCGCCTCGTTGGGGAGGCCTAATCAGCGCAATACCTTGGATTACGTTGCTGGTCATTGTGACTCGTTATCAGATCGACCAGGCGACGACAGTCGAATTAATAGACTATCTGATGGCAACGTTTTGGTTTATTTTACCGACCCTCTTGTTCATCGCTTTGATGGCAGGCATGCTGCACCAAGGGGCAAGTTTTTACGTTGCACTCGCGGCTTCGATCCTAGCCGCTGCCGCTGCGAATGGACTGGTCGCTTACGGAATGGCAGCAACCAAGTGACATGCGTTACCTCAACTCGTAGTTCGCCTTAATACGGAGACTAAATTGCAATATCCAACCGAGGAACAGCGATTTGCGGTTCGTCAGCGACCTGTCGGATCCGCATTGATGTACCAGACTTGGGCTGATTTGCTTTTTTTGCATTGGCGGATAGAACCAGAGCTCATCCAAAGTCTGTTGCCGGCTGGCTTGTTTGTTGATTGCTTTCGAGGGGACGCATTTGTTGGAGTGGTTCCCTTTTTTATGAGGAACATACGTTTTCGAGCCACCCCCTGCCTGCCTTGGATATCGAATTTCCTGGAACTCAATCTGCGAACTTACGTGTTTAACGAATCTGGTTTGCCGGGAGTATGGTTCCTGTCACTGGATTGCAACCAACCGATTGCGGTTTGGGCGGCGCGAACACTATTTCATTTGCCGTATCAACACGCATCAATGCAGGCTAAATATGAAGACAGTCGGACGATCGATTATCGTTCGCGTCGAGCGCTGCCAAGAAACGTAATAACCGAGAGTCGGTTCAAGTACGCGTATAAGAGCGATGTTTCGTATGCACAGCCAGGCACACTGGAGTTTTTTTTAGCCGAACGCTACTTGCTCTTTTCGGCCAACTCCAAAGGACAGGTACTCCAAGGGCAGGTGCACCATTCACCGTATCCCCTTTGCGAAGTTGATGTCGCATGCAACGAAACCGATTTGTTCGAATTGAATGGACTTCCCGCGATGCGTCGTCCGTTCGATCATGCGATTGGTTCGCGCGGTGTCAACGTTGAGGTCTTCGGATTAGTGGCTTGTTCGACTTCTCGAACGCATAGGTAGCGAGAAGCCGAAATCAACCGCGATTCGTGTGGGCCGCTAGCGACTCCCACGCCCTTCGTACCTCAGAGCGTGCCACACGTTGAAGCGTGCCACGCATTGGAGCGTGCCACGCATTGGAGCGTGCCACACGCGCTTGAAATCGATTAGCTGGACGTTCCAAGCTGATTAGCAACGTTGGTAAACGTGCTGCCTGCGTTCTTGCCGATGCTTGTTACAGCTGTTAGGCAAACAACGATGATGAGCGAAAGCATGACCGCGTATTCCACTGCGGTTGGTCCGTCTTCACTCTTCAAAAAGCGCTTTAGTTTCATGGCGAGATTTTTCATGGGGTTACCCTCCGACAGGTATTTCGGCGTAGCCGAACGTGAAGAACATAACAAACTCCCTCGCAATTCATCTGATTTCATCGCCATGATTTCAGACAACTCCGGGGGCACTTATGCTGAGCGATCAGCAAGCGTTCCAAAGATGGCCCGCTGGAAGAAAGTTAGGTTACGCGTTGAGCGAGTCAAACAATGTGGATTGAATTGTTGAGGATTAGTCAAGAATTCCCTAAGAACGGAAGTACCAACTGAGCGGCATCAAACGATTGATCCCAGAGATCGGATAATTCAATCTTCTCCGCGGCGACGAAATCCTTACACACGTAGGTCCGCAGCTCCGAGGCGGACATCCCAGCGTTTTGGAGAAACGCTACTACGTGGTCATTCTCCGTCTGCCGTTCGTACCTATGCAAGCTTCCAGGCTTGGATGAGTTGCTCAGCACCTGGGCTCAATCGACGGAGTTTGTGAACGATGGCGGCTTTCTCAGTCTTGTTGGCCTTTTCACACTTTTTGTGAAGGTTGTCCAGTTTTTTGGATCGGTGTCTACGTTTGCGAAGTTCACGTTGTCGTTCGGTTCCGGCCATTGAGGGTACTTTCTGATCGATTAAGGATTGTGGGAGCGGTTGGCAAGTGATTTCGTTTTAGACGGGCGCTAGAATCGGTGAAACCCCAGGCTGCACGTCCGTGCAGGAAGAACAGTAACGAAATTTGCTAAATTCGTCAATGTTGGGGGTTCTCAGCCTCAGTGCCCTGGATAGCTTTCCATATCTTTGGCAAGATGTGTTGGATGGTGCCGAAATTGCCAACCTGTGTCAAAATCGGCGAATTCTTGTCTGGGTCGCTGATTATTGGAGCCGTTAATGACTGAAACTACAGCTGTCGTCCTGGCAGCGGGTAAGGGAACTCGCATGAAGAGCGAATTGCCGAAAGTACTTTTTCCTGTCTTAGGGCGTGCCATGATCCACTGGGTTCTGGATGCACTGCAGTCGGCGGGGATCCGACAAATTATTGTGGTGGTAGGCTATCGAGCCGATTTGGTCAAAAATGAACTTTCCGGCAGGGGAGTCGATTTTGCGGTCCAAACCGAGCAATTAGGCACAGGCCACGCAGTTCGCATGTGCAAGCCGCAGCTTGAAAAAGGCGATAAACCGGTTTTGGTTGTGGCAGGCGATTCACCGATGATTCAAGCCAGTTCGGTTCGTGAATTGATCGAAGACTTTGAAGAAGGTGGGTTTGATTGCCTTCTGGGAACTTTGGTCAAAGACAATCCATCTGGATTGGGGCGAATCGTTCGGGATTCGAAGCATCAGTTTTTGCGAATCGTCGAACATAAAGATGCCTCACTTGAGCAACGTCAAATCGGCGAGGTCAATATGAGCACGTATTTGTTCGATCGGTCAAGTCTTTTGTGGGCTTTGGACAATCTCACGAACAATAATTCGCAGTCAGAGTATTATTTAACGGACTGTCCGGAATTATTGCTAAGCCACGGCAAGAAAGTCGACGCACGCCCCGTCTTAAAGGCCTGCGAAGCGCTGAGCATCAACACGATTGATGAAATGGCAATGGTCGAGTCGAAAATGCGAGAGATGGGTTACCAATGCGCGAGTTAAAGATATTTAGTGGCCGGGCGAATCCTCAATTGGCAAAAGACATTTGCACTTTTTTGCATTTGGAGCTTGGCTTGATCACGCTGAACAAGTTTCCGGATGGTGAAAATAACTGCAAAGTTGAAGACGACGTGCGTGGGCGCGACGTTTATTTGATCCAGCCGACCTGCCCGCCAGTCAACGACAACTTGATGGAATTGCTGATCATGATCGATTCTTGCAAGCGAGCCAGCGCTGCGAGGATAACGGCCGTCATGCCCTATTACGGATACGCAAGGCAGGATCGCAAAGACGAAGGCCGAACGCCCATCACTGCCAAGCTGGTCGCCAATGTGATCACGCGAGCCGGTGCCGATCGCGTTCTCGCTATGGATTTGCACGCACCTCAAATTCAGGGCTTTTTTGATGTTCCGGTCGATCACCTTTACGCCGCACCTGTTTTCACGGACTACTTCAAGAGTCGAATGTTTGACCCAGCTGAAATCGTCGTGGTCAGTCCTGACGAAGGAAGCATCAAGCGGGCGATCGGTCATGCCAAACGACTTGGCGGAAAGCTGGCGATCATCGACAAACAACGCGACAGCGCCCTCAAAACACAACAGAAATACATCATTGGTGGGCCGGTCGAGGGCAAAATCTGCCTCATGTTTGACGACATGATCAGTACGGCGGGTTCGATTTGCGGTGCGGCTCAATTGGTCCATAAAGCCGGTGCCAAAGAGATTCACTTGGCCGCGACCCATGGCGTTCTATGCGAAAGTGCCATCGAAAACCTCCGAAAGGCTCCCATCAATAGTTTGGTGATCACCGATACAATCCCTCTGCCACTCGAGAAAAGGCTGGAGACCATCAAGGTCCTGACCGTTGCACCGCTTTTGGCAGAGGCGATTCGCCGAATCCACTCCAACAAATCCATCAGCCAGATGTTCGAGTCTTAGAGCTGAATCATTTGAAGAACTCAACGCAAACGTTTACACTGTTTTATGGTTTTGGGCAGGCTGCCTGCCCGTATTGTAAATCCACTTTTGTAAAGGCGACGGTTTCGAGGTTGGTATGCTGCAGAATATTCGCAAGCTTCAATTGACAGAAATTCAACGAGACGGGATGCGGCTTGCCGGGCAATTCAATGCTCAGCTCATGGACTATTTGCGTCAATACGTTGGACCTGGAATCTCGACGGACGAAATCGACCGACTTGTTACCGACTTCACCCATCAGCACAAACATACGCCCGCCACCCTTGGATACTTAGGCTATACCAAAAGCTGTTGCACAAGTGTGAATGACGTTATCTGTCATGGCATTCCTGGCGACTATGTTCTCAAAGCCGGAGATATCATCAACGTTGACGTTACCTCCATTGTGGACGGATGGCACGGAGATCAATCGGAGACCTTTTTGATCGGCGACGTATGCGATGAGGCAAAAAAGGTAACTCAGTGTGCTTTCGATGCAATGCACCGAGCCATTGCTGCCCTAGAACCAGGCTGCCCGGTCAGCGTGATTGGTGACCACGTCGTCGAGGAAGCGACCTTGCGTGGCTTCTCGGTGGTCAGGGAATACGTTGGACACGGTTTAGGCCGTCGCTTCCATCAATATCCAAACATCCCTCACGTTCCGGACCGCAAGAGCAAGCAAGAGCGATTGTTGCCCGGCATGTGCTTTACTGTCGAGCCCATGATCAACGCCGGAACTCGGTTCACCAAGCTGGACACCAAAGACAATTGGACGGTGCGAACCCGCGACGGTCGACTCTCAGCACAATTTGAGCATACGGTGTTGATGCGAGAAGACGGACCGGAAATACTCACGCAAAGCGTAAACGGCCCACACCGCGGCCACAAATTTTAAAGGAATTCCCGTTTTTTCGAGTTCGATCAAGTACCACCACCATCGGCCCCTGCTAACACGGCGAGGCCGCTTGGAGAGTTGGCAGCTATCAGCGTTCCCACTCCGGCGATCGCGGCCCGATGGGCACGCGGTTAAACGAAGGCTATTTTTGCCGAGGCGCTTAGCTTCGGGCATCTCGAATGCGTCTAGCGTCGTCCGAAGAGCGAAGCTCCTACGATCATTCCAACTACGACACCTATCCCCAACGCAGCCAAGAGCGATTCCGCTGGGCGCTGCTGAACGGTTTGAGTTGCGGCTCTATAGCCGTCACGCGATGCGTCTCTTGCATAATCGTAGCCTTCGCGAATCGTTTCCGAAGCCTTGCTAGCCATGTCATTGGCGGCGTCCGAAAGCATCCCAACCGTATTGGCGGTGGTTGTGCCAGCCGTACGGAGAAACTCATCAATCTCCTCGCGAGCCTTACCAGTCTTGCGCTGAATCAAACCAGCCAATTGCTGAACATTTCCTTGGATCCCAGCCAAATCATCGCCGCTGATTTGTGAGTACTTACTCTTAACGGCACCAACCAACTGGTTCCAACTACCTTGCACTTCTTCTTTTGTCGTCATCGTTCTATCCCTCACCGTAAGTGGTTATTTTAAAATGACTTTGATGTCATTTCATGCTCAGTTCAATGCATCAGGCGTGCCAAGCGGATTCAAAATCCCAAAGTGATGCCATGGCGGCAATTAGTAAGTGGTCTGTTTTAAAAACTGTTCAAGTTGCGTGCTAACTGATCAATAAGCGGTCAATCAAAAATGCAGTTGACCCTCCGTCGCTCGCTGACCGTCCGTCGCACGATGTTCACCTAGAAAGGAGATCAAGTCTTTGTTCAGTCGATTCTTGTGAGTAGCAAACAGGCCGTGGGGCGCACCCGCATACTCAATGAAGCTCGCATGCTTGATTCCTTTCGCGGTGCACCTTGAAGTCAAATCAATGGGAACTATTTGATCACTCGAACCATGAATGATGAGCGTTGGAACGGTGAACGACTTGAGGTCAGGCCTAAAATCGGTTTGCGAAAACGCATCAATGCAGTCAAGGGAAGCCTTTAGTCCCGCTTGCATGGCAATGGATTTGGACCAATCTAGCATTTCGCTGCTGACTGGTCCTGACATGAGTCCCCAATTATAAAACTCCTTGAAAAAGCCGGAGAGGAACTCCGGTCGATCCTTATTGATGCCCCGTTTCATCGTTTCGAAGACTGCGCTAGGTACTCCGCTGGTGTTGCCGGAAGTTTGGAGCATCAGGGGAAGGACCGTTGAAATGAGGGCTACACTGGTAACCCGTTTGGCGGAATGCTTAGTAAGATAGCGTGCAATCTCGCCCCCGCCCATGGAGAAGCCTACCAGTGAGACGTCTCTGAGTTGGAGATCTTCGATTAGGTCGGACAAGTCCTCCGAGAGGCGATTGTAGTCGTAACCAGACCACGTTTGCTCGGATCGACCAAATCCGCGTCGATCGTAAGCAATTGTGCGATATCCTGCGTCAGCCAGAGCCATGGCGGTGTCATCCCAACTGTCTGATGAGAGGGGCCATCCATGGATCAAGACGACGGGTCTGCCCTGCCCCCAGGTCTTGTAATAGAGGCTACATCCATCTTGCGTCGTGATCGTCGGCATAATTATCTCCCCGCGTTAGTTGTCTACTTTGTCGAAGAGACTGATCAAAGCAAAGGACGTGCCAGCACGTTTTTCACGACGGAATCTTCCAAGCTTTGATGGTTCGCCAAGTGACTCCGTATCGCTATCGGCTGATTGCGAGTCGAGTTGAGGCACGAGGTGCCATTGTGCTCGGTATCAGACCGGAATTGCTTACGCGTTTGTGGCAATGGAGGATGAGTTTCCGGGGGTTGCCACGGTTTACGCGAGTTGGCATCACAGTTGCGTGACGTTGCCGCAACTGTTTGTTTTTTCCAGGTCGTTTTGCTAAGGATAGTCAAATGAGACGAGTGTTTTTTTGTGTATTGTTGTCGTTCTTTACCTGCGAGGTTGCTACTGCCGGCAATGTAACCGCACGCATATCAGGCAACAGTCTTTATGTTTACGGCGATCAAGGGAACAATTCCATTGCCATTGATTCGCCGCAACCCGGTCAAATACGCGTTGTCGGATTCACCAGCGGAAATGGCGAGACCACTTCTTTAAATGGGCAGGTCAACGGTTCGGTGACTCTCTCTGGCTGGACAGGGGGGATCTTTACGTACATGTACGCTGGCTCCGATACGGTAACGCTCTCGAATGCAGTCGTTCGCGGTGCCGCGCACTTCGATTTAGGCGATGGACACGACGAATTGATTATTGGCTCATTGCCAGCCACTAGTGAAGTCGTCAATTTAGTCGTACCGCAGGCAAATCAAGGATATGTGGATCTACAGTCTTCGCTTTATGTGCTCGGATCCAATGGAGATGACTATGTGTCGTTGGTAAACGGAATGGTTCGCGGATATGCGACGTTTGATTTGGGAAATGGCGCTGACGAGTTGAGAATGGGTGATAGTGATTTATCCGGTACCGTGGTGGAATTTCTTTCGAATTGCGTTGTGTTCCCAGGAAGCGGCTCCGACAGTGCAACGTTCTCTGCAACCGTAATGCGTCGAGACTTCATCTTCGATGATTCCACTTCGACTTTGGAGTTGTCGCTTGTTGGAGTAACCATTGATCAGAATGCTTTCATCTACGGATCTTCGTCGAACGATTCGATGGTTCTAAACAACGTTTTTGTCGGTCGTTTGCTTCAGTTATTCTCCGAAGGCGATTCTGATTTCGTCCACCTCAGTACCGTTCGTTGCGGCACCTTGGAGTTCTTCGCCGGCGATGGTGCTGACTCTATACGGTTGGACGCAGTTACCGCTGAAACGCTTCGTGTGTTCTTGGATGCCGGAGCGGATTCGCTTGAAATCAATTCCGGGATGATCAAAAGGATATATGGTTACGGCGGATCCGACAATGATCTGTTCACCATTCGTACGACCCAGGCAACCGAATTGAACCTGTTTGGCGACGGCGGAACAGACTCCTTGGTGCAGACAGGAAACACGATAGGCACGACACGTTTGTATTCCATCGAAAACAAATAGTGAAACGCGTCAGGCAGTGATCGACTAAATGGATCAAATCAAAAAGGTAGCTGGTCTCAGCTGCCTTTTCTCGTAACACTCGGTCAATCAAAATTGGGGTCGTCGGTCTCACGCTCTAAGCTGACGCGACGATTGCTCTGTCCAGATCAAGAATGAGGTTTGGGGAACGGGATCGCAAAACTTCTGGCGAGTTTTTAACATGGCTCAGCAGGAGCTTCGCCCTCCCGACCTATCAACCTAATCTCGACAAAGCACTAGTGCAAGGCTCCTGTCAAGACAAGGATTTGCACGCTGTAGGGTGGCATAACCAAGGGGACAGAATCACCGTCTTGAATTATCTCCATAAATTGCTCCGACGATTCATTTCCGAAGTCCTGACTGTAACCCTCCCAATCGGAGTTGAACTTCAGTTGCCACTTTCCGGCTTTGGGTAAGGGGATCGAAACATCCGGTCTCGAAACAGTGCTCAAATTGAATAGCACAACGACATCATCTCCGACTCCACCGTGAAACCATCGGTGAACTGCAATGAGTCTATCATCGTGGTGCTCATAGAGAATTGCGAATCCGCTCCCGGTCAGTCCTTTCGTTTGGCCCTCGCAATTTCGTCTCAAACGGATGAGATCGCGATACATCCGAAGCACACCTGAAAACGATTTCGCCTTTTCCCATTCAATCGGATCCGTATCTCGGAACCATTCATCTTCCAGTATTTCTTGTCCTTGGAAAAGCATTGGCACGCCGGGAGAAGTGAACGCTAGGGCGGCGGCCAAGGTAGAGCGCTTCTTTGCGTGCCAGCCATCCGGGTCATTTGCGTTCACTTCGGTTGTCACTCGAGCTTTCCCATTGGCTACTTCGTCGTGTGATTCCGAATAGATAACCCTTTGGAAAGCATCCCCATTGTACGTTGCTATAGCGGCCTGGGTCAGCACCGAGGTCGAGCGATCTTCATCATTTGGCGAACAAACCAGGCGGCGAATGGGGTGGACGAAACGAGCGTCCCATTGCATGTCGAATCCCGCTCCACCATCGCCGGTGGGCTGTGTCAATCGATCGCTGTTCTGCAGATCCTCGGCGACTGTGACCTTGCCAGGAAAGTCGTGATGGATCATATCGTTGATGGCTTGCGTAAGACTCCAGCCGTCAGCAATTTCGCCACCTGGGTCTCCGTTGCCACTCACGTGCCGAATATAGAGCGTCATATCCAGTCGAAGTCCATCGACGCGAAATTCATCCAGCCAATACCGAGCATTGTCGAGAATGAATTGGCGGACTTCCGGTCGACCATAATCGGGGCGAGTATCGCCCCATGGAGTTGTGCTTCTCCAGTCGTTATAGAAATAGATCCCGCCTTTGCCGTTCTCGGACCAACCATCGAACTGCCATAGCGAAAGATCACTAGGCCCAAAATGGTTGTAGACCACATCGAGAATGACGCCAATCCCATGCGAATGGCAGGCGCGTATGAAACGTTTCAGCCCAAGTGGGCCTCCGTATGCACCTTCCACCGCAAACAAATGGGCGGGATTGTAACCCCATGATAAATCGCCCGCAAATTCAGCGCATGGCATGATTTCAACCACGTTGATCCCGAGTTCGACCAAGTGCCCCAGCTTCTCAATCGCTTCATCAAAGGTCGAAGGTTTTCCTGCTTCCTTCACATGGAACGTACCGATGTGCATCTCATAGACAACCAATTCATTCCGAGGCGGCAGTTGGTAATGATCGTTTTCCCAATCGAAACTCAAGTCAGCAATGATACCGTTCCCAACCGAATTCGTAACCTGTCGCGCATAAGGGTCCACTCGTGTGAAACGCTTTTCACCGTTGCTGATTTCAAAACGATATTGCTGGCCCATTTTTGCGTCTGGTACTTCTGCAACCCAACATCCGCGATCATCGCGATTCATGGGGTTTCGGTTCCATTGCCATTCATTGAATTCTCCCACCACGCACACTTCGCTCGCATGCGGTGCCCAAACACGGAATCCAATACCGGTTTCGCACTTCCACACTCCAAGACGGTTTTCGGTCGACATAACATCCATTCCAATTTAGACTTGACTCTTAACCATAACTACTTGAGGTAAAATTGCTTTTCCTCGTTAGTTTACCAATTTACCAATGAACACTCTTTACAACTCAAGTTTCGAGAAATTCGAAACCTGGCTTTATACCGTTGATATCGCCGCTTGATCCGAGAGGGGAGCAGGTGCGAGTGAACCTACGGGCAAGGTTGCCCAGACTTTTTTCGACTTCAATTGTGCTGCGCCGATGAAGGTGGCGAATGGAACGTCTGCTGCATCGTGGCCTGCTGCGATACGAACGAATCCGCCGACAGGTGCCATCTTCGTCGCGTCAAAAAGGTACCAACGTTCTCCCAAATAAGCCTCAAAAAAACCATGGAAGTCAGGTGGTTGGAGGTTTACTGCATATCCGCAAACATAGCGAGCTGGAATTCCGAGCCCTCGACACAGCGTGATTGCGAGATGCGCAAAGTCACGGCAAACACCCTGCCTCTGCACGAAGACATCGCGGGCTGTCGTCTGGGAATCGGTAGAGCCTGAAACGTAACTAATATTGTTGAATATCCATTCGCAAATCGACCTTACCCGCGAAAGGCCCTGTGGACTTTTGGCAAATTCGCGCATCGAAAAATTACCCAGCAAATCCGACTCACAGTAGCGACTCGGATTCACGTAGGGAATAACTTCTTGAGGTAGTTCCTTGTACGGTTGTTCGCTCAACTCGTTTGCAAAGTCGATCTCCGCCATCAGATCGACGGTCGCTTCGTATCGCAGCAGGAAACTGCCAGGCTGAACGACGCATCTGTGCGCCGAGTTCTTCTCGAGCCCGATTTCGAGGCGTTCGGCCACAATTGCAGGATTGATAGTGAGGTTCTCCTGAATGACATGCTGACAATCCGTTTTGGACACATCCACATTGAAAAGAAATGTGGTTGTAGTCGTCATTGCATACTCGAGCTCACACCCGACATTGATTTGACTCAAAGAAAATACCTCTAACTGTTTGGAGTGCTTATTCAAAAGAATCGTCACGGTAATAAATTCCGCAATACGCAACCCTTGTGCCAAAACAAAATTTACCAAAGAACAGTACTCGGATGTCCAGCTTGGTGCGTCACCGGTCGAATAGCGATCAAAGTGGTCGATGTACGGCCAGCAATGACACATTTGCCGACCTGTTGAAACTCCGGGTTGGCCCAAGGATTGCTTTCGTACGCCAACGGTATGGTTTTAGCATACAAGACGAAGTATCAATTTACCGTTTTACGACAAAGGGGTGAGCAAGACTATGAATACGATTAACAATTTCGAATCAAGTAGTTCGAACCAAGCGGGCATAGGACGAGCCGCCCTTTCTGCCAAGCCTGTTCAACCAACCGCTACGCCAGTCGCTGATGCTTTCCTCGGCAACGATCCACCAATTGAGAAGGCTCACCCAGGATTGCAACCTGCACTCGTTTTTTTTGCGTATCCACTTGCTCTCATCGCAGCGCTTTGTGTTGCCGTAACGTACTTCCTGTTTTCTACGTCGAATGCTCATAAAGGCGCGAATGCACCTGCGGCAACGCAATCTACGTCATCCAACGCATCGGGATCACAACTTCCATGAAGATGGTGAACTATCGAACACGCAAGACGGCTACGGAAACGGAATTTAAGACAATGGCCTTTCCCGCGACAGCCTTTCGAAAAGTTCGCGAAGTTTCGTAATATCCACTGGCTTGATCATATGCTCGTCGAAGCCGGACGCCCGCGACTGCATTCGATCCGATAATTGTCCGTATCCAGACATAGCAACCAAATATATCTCGGATTGACTTGGCTGGTCTCTTATTTTTCGTGCCAAATCGTAGCCCGTCATTCCTGGCATCGAAATATCTGAAAAGATGATATCTGCATTAAATCGGGTAAGTGCTTCCAGAGCGGCTAAGCCATCTTCGGCGACTTGCACTCGGTGTCCCAGTTTTTCCAGAAGTCTAGCCATGATGGTCCGCAAGGCTCTCATGTCCTCAACGACCAAAACATTAAATGTTCGAGCGCAAATGGGCCATTCCGTGATTGGCTCTTCGGCCACCGTATCCGCGTCGGCCACGGCTAAAGGGATTCGCACGGTAAACGTGCTGCCGTGTCCTATGCCATCGCTCTGAGCAACGACTGTCCCTTTATGAAGTTCAACCAATGTCTTGACGAGCGTCAATCCTATCCCAAGTCCCGCATTGCCCCGCCCAAGAGAATCATCGACCTGGGCGAACATTTGAAAAATCTCATCCAATCGATCGGTTGAAATACCGATTCCATCGTCCTTTACAACCATAATAGCGTATCCGTGATCGTCATCCTCTTTCTCCATCTTCAACTCGAGGCGAATGTGACTACCGTCGTCGCTATACCGCGAAGCATTATTCAACAGATTCGAAACAACTTGTGTTAGTCTCGCCGGGTCGACGTAGACTCGAACCTCCGTTTTGCAGAAATCGCACTGCAAATGCTGTTGCTTTTCCAAAATGACGGCGTTAAACGCCTCGATCGAGGATTCGATAATCGCACGCAAGTCGACGATACTTCTTTGAAGAACGATTTTTCCACGACCAATTCGGGACACGTCCAATAAATCATCGATTAGACGGATCACCTGCTGCACCTGACGCCCCATCAAGGCCCGCAGTTCTTCGTGTTCGGGAGTCAAATTTGTCATGCCCATCAGATCGATGGCATTTCTAATTGGAGCCAATGGATTTCGCAATTCATGGGCTAGCGTCGCCATGAATTCATTCATGCGACGATTCGATTCCGAATGCCGGGCCGCTAATTCAGCCAATTCATCCTCGTCTCGCTTTCGCTCCGTCAGATCTCGCATCACTTTGCTAAATCCGACGAGGTTGCCTCGATCGTCTTTGACAGCGCTGGTAATTCCGGACGCCCAAAAGCGATGGCCTCCCTTTCGCATCATCCAGCGATCATCGCTGGCACTCCCTATGCTTGCCGCGGTTTCAAACTCGGCTATCGGAATTCCCAGCTCGATCGCTTCTGGCACAAAAATGAGTTGGCGAATATCCTGCCCAATGAATTCGGATTCCTGAAATCCGAGAACTTTCAAAACCCCATTGTTCCAGGTCGTTGCGCGGCAGTCCTCATCCATGGCAAAAATAGCGTAATCTTCCACCTGTTCGACAAACGAACGCATGTATTGGTCCATGCGCTTGTTATCTATTTCGAGACGACGAATGCGATCGAGACTAGCCTGCAACCGCTCGCGTTCCGCGCTGATCGTTTCTGCGGCGCGTTCTGCACGATGGCGATTGCTTTGTACCAAATACAGAACACTCACCACCAAAGCTAGACCTGCAATCGTCGATAAAAGGCCCACCACGAGGGCTGTCCAATATGTCGTAGCGGCGTCTATCTCTCGCTTGGCCATCGATTGCCCTTCAAGGTTGCGTATTTCCTCTATGACGTTGTGTACCGCATCCATGGATTTAAGACCAATGCCATCGGTAACCATTTTTTGAGCTGCTTCAAAGCCGTCGCGCTGCCGCACGTCGTTAGTAGAAGCGAGTTCGATCATCTTTTGCTCCACGATGGGTTTCAACGCAATGATCTTCGAACGTTCAGTGGAATCAACATTCCCTGACGCACTTAAATCGCTCAAAAACGATTCAACGCTTTTTCTGGCCGATTGAAAGGAATCCAAATACGACTCTTGGCCGGTGATAATGAACCCTTGTTGCCCCGATTCGGCCAATTGAAGAGTAGATTCAAGGTTGTCCAATTTATTGAGAAGAAGGTACGATTCTTTCACCAAATTCGTATGCATGCGAAGGCGTTGCGTGTATTGCGATCCCGCAAAACCGCTAACAACCATTAATAAAACAACGGCACCAATCGCAATTCGCTCGCCCGCGATTGGACGTCCTTTGCTTCGTACATTGTCTGCCAATACTATACCCTCGAATTTCTGTTGTGATCTCTTAGTTGGGCAAGTCACTGCTCAACTTACTTGCCCGCGTCAATTATAGGGATCATTCCTGCTTAATGCATTGGAACAACACCCATTAAAATATTGAGCTTGTTTTAACCGTTCCTCCGCGATCTCCAAAGGACCTAATACAAGATCTGCAGGGTAGTTTGTTGCAGCGTTGCCTGGAAGGCTGTCACCATTGGCGGTTTCCGTCCGTTTTGCGAGGGTCAGTCCCCCCGCATTTTCCTACGGTAGAAAACGAAAACACTTCGATCCGATCGGAGGAAGTGCTAGCGGGCAAATCGAAATAGGTCTGCATTAGCTGCCGTTTGCCCTTTCACCATCTTTGAAATAATATCCGTGGCAATACTGCTGAAGGTAATACCATTTCCCCCAAAACCCAATGCAAACAAGCAACTTGGATACTCGGTCGTAGGCCCCACATACGCTAAGCCATCTTTTGTCGTTCCAAATGTCCCACCCCAAGCGAACTCCATTTCCCAATTCAAATCTGGAAGAAATTTCCGAACTTTGGTCTCGATGATTGCGGCCTTGGATGCCACATTGGCGTCACGTCGCAGGGGACTGTGAAAGGCATCGTCTTCCCCCCCCACCAACAATCGATTTTCGCCTGTAATTCGCAAGTAAAGATATGGATTCTTGGCTTCCCACAACATCCAATCTCGATCCCATGAGCCCAAATTCGGTAATGGTTGGGATACCAACGCATACGTGTTGTCCAAATTCACCACTCGCTCTTTGAGCAAGCTCTGCGACTCGTACCCGGTCGCAATGACCGCTTGGCGGGCGACGATTTTCGGGCCGCGACTCGTACTGAACGTCACCCCAGTCTCATCGCATCGAAAATCTGCTATCTCCGTTCTATCGAAAATCTTAGCCCCATTTTTTACCGCGTTTTTCAGTAGCCCGTGCGCCAGCAGATATGGGTCGCAACTTGCGGCCTGCTTGCTCGACAACGCTGCAACCCCCGTAATTCGAAATCGGTCGCTCACTTCCGTTTGATTATGATACTGAACATCCAACTTAATTGCTTTTCGCGCGCGTGCTTCGTCAGCGAGCAGCTTGGCAGCCTTTCGATCCGTCGCCAAATACAGGCTCGTCTTTCGTTCAAATTCGCACTGAATTTTGAGTCGGTCTACCAATGCCGTCAACCGATCGATAGATTGGTGGGAAACGGTATAAGCTCTTTGAGCATTTTCATGACCAATGATCTGCGCTATCTTCAACATCGTGAGATCAATTTCATACTGTAGCAATGCAGTACTTGCCGCAGTGCTGCCCGTACAAATGTCTCGACGATCTACCACCACTAGCGAAAACCCATCTTCTGCCAATCTCTGAGCGATCATCGCACCGGTGACGCCTGCTCCCACAACCAAGATGTCGACGTTTTGATCCTCATCGATAGGAGGATAAGTATTCGGAAGCCCATTTTTCCTAAGCCAAAACGGCTCACACGAAGTTAATTTCACGACCGATACCGTTCTGGTAATCCAATTAATGCAATGCAACAAACACGAAGACATCCGAACACATCCCAGTCAACTGATTGGAATTGCGTCAACCATGGCAAATATGGCAATAATCGTGCCACCGCTAACGGATATCTGGTTTGAAAAGTTGATCAAAGCAGTCGACTGGGAATCGATGCAGGGCTTCCGAAAGGGTTTGTTGCCACCAACTTGCTGCGCGTGCTAGGTCGGCTTCGTGGAATCGGTGGTAAAGTGCCTGCTTCGAATGCAATTCCGAGAGAATCATGTCAATGGGAAACCCAACGTCAGTCACGCTCGCTTGCGTTGCATCGAATGCGAGAAACGCTAATGCGGCCGATTGTCGCAAACTTGTGTCATACCGGAGCAATCGATCTAAAATCGGTTTCGCATAATGCGTCCGCCCAATCAAAAAGTAAGGCGAATCCTCACTCGATTCGATCCAATTGCCCTCCGGGTATACGTAGAACATCTTTGGTGAAGCATCTTTCGACAATTTTCCACCGATAATGGCGTGCAAATTGAAAGAGAAGTTGCTAGCTGCCAACGACGGTCCATCTTCTGCTCGCACGCATCGTAGCTGCTGTCCAAAACTATTTGCTAATTCGAAAAGCTGGTTATACGGCTCTGTTCGCGCACTCAAATCCCTTTCGAAATAAACGACGGCTTTGTCTCGAATAGATCGCAATCCAGAAGTTACGAGCCACCACTGGTCGCCCCCGCTTGCCGAAAACGACAGTTTTGATTTCGTCAGATGCTCTTCGCCCTTAACGATGCGTGTGTCAGCTAGAGCTACCAGGCCCTGCCTCGTGTTGATACCGATGCAAAAAGTCATACAGCTTCTAGCAAAAGGGAATGATCGCGAAGAGTTGCGATAAAAACTCTTCAACAGTGGTGACTGATTTTGACCTGGAGAGGAATGAGACACGAATCAGGTTGCGATACGCTTTAAAAGTCACTCTTTGCTAAGCAATCGCTTCGTCTTTTCTTCCACAGCGCCTAGGTCGTCATTTATTTTATCGCGATCGACCTTCAAGCTGACGTCAACTTTGTTTCCTAAAATCTCCTTGCTGGTGGACAAACTGAACCAACCTCTAACGAAGCCGATGCACGCTCCAACGACAAGAAGAATGAGAAGGAACGAAATTATCTTTTTCATGATGGTCAACCTTTACTGTTCGGCGGATTCGCCAATTCCAATTACGCTA
>JANMLD010000200.1:0-7338 GCA_031372345.1 Pirellula sp. | reverse complement strand
TGCACCTTGGAGTTTTCCAAAAATGCCGTTTCCGATGCGTGCAGGTCGATCGTTGCAAGGTCTGACCGTAATATTCTCCTTGGTATGGGTTGGCTGCGATAAAGCTTCTTTGCCCTCTGGTACGGAGAGCCAGCCACCTCCCGCTGTCAACTCGTCCGATCATGACGATCGAGTTAAAGTGGAACTGCTTGCCGACGCATCAGAAGTCTCGCATAAACCGGTAGAAACAGACTTTCAATCGCCGGTCGGCAATTTGACGGAAGACTTTGACCAAGCCACCCGCGTTGCCAGCGATTTGGTAGAGCGGATGGCAAGACAATTCCCCGACGATCCAGATGCCAAGGAAGTTAAGGCGCGGTACTACTTTCTGATCGGGAACCTTGAGGTTGCGGAAGCTTGTTGGCAGGAGGCGCTAGCAAAGTCCAGCGAGTATGGATATGCATTCGACGGACTGGGCAAAATCGCATTCAAAAGGTCCGACTATGCCCTGGCTGCCGAATACTTTTCAAAAGCAGCCAAACTCATGCCCAACAATAGTTTGCCTGTTCACGCGTTATCGGATGCTCTACTCAAGCAAGGTGAAATCGAACAAGCCATTCAGGTGTTGGAACGGGAGAACACCGAACACAAAAAATCGAGATCGACCTTGCTGTTGTTGGGACAAGCCTATATGGCCAATCGAGACTACGAAAATGCCAAAGGCGCATTCGAAGAAACGCTCGCCATCGATCCCAACAATGCTCCTGCGATCAAAGGCCTCGGCAGCGCGCATCAACGCCTTGGAAACAAACAAGAGGCAGCGTTGTGGTTAGCTAGGGTGCAAAGCAATCGTTCGACGGAAAATTTCTCCGTAAGCAATGAGGCAGAAAGGATCGATATTGCGGTGAAGCTCGTTGACACGGCTCGTGTGTATATTAAGCACGGCAAACTCGAGGATGCGGTTTTCCTTCTTCGCCAAACCGCACTTTTCGATCCGAAGAGTGAAGATTCTCGAAAAACGTTAGTGGATGTTTTGCTGAAGTTAGAACGGCCTGCAGCCGCCATCGAATTCGCTCGTCAACTATTGGAACTCTCGCCGAAGAATGGGAACTACATACTTTCTTTGGGGAGTCTATATTCGACGCAGAAGAATTGGGAGGCCGCGGAATCCACTTATCAACGTCTGGTGGCCCTTGCCCCCGACAGCCCGGTTGGCTACGAAGCGCTGGCGCACCTTTTCATCACTTCACAAACCGACATGGACAAGGCTATTGCCATGGCAAAGCGAGTTACGGAATTGCGTGGCGCGGCTTCGGATTTCGCAACGTACAGTCAGTCGCTCGCGATCAAAGGACGCATGCCGGAAGCAATCCAGGCTATGCAAACGGCCATCGATAAGGATCCAGAAAGTAGCAATTTCGTTTCCCTCCTAAATCTCTTAAAGAGTTCTCGGGTTCCTCAATGAAGCAAACTTCAAAATGGGTTGAAGGTACGTTGGTTTGCTTGTTTGCTCTTTGGATTTCGACATGTGAAACACTGGCCCAGGCTCCCGTTGCGACCCAGTTGATTGCATCTCCGTTGCTTTTTGCGGACGCAACCAAAAACTCCGGCATCGATTTTATCCACACCAACGGTGGGACAGGCAAGAACTATCTGGTGGAAACAGTCTCCGCCGGTTTAGCGATCTTCGATTTCGATGGGGATGGTTGGATGGACATCTATTTTCTTAACGGAGCGTTGCCAACCAACACCTCATTGAAAACCCCATCGGGTGAAATGCCCTCCAATCGGTTGTACCGAAACTTAGGCAACTGGCAGTTTGTGGATGTTACGGAGCCATCGGGCGTGGGGGACACTGGACATGGATTGGGGGTGTCGGTTGGTGACTTTGATAACGACGGTGATCCCGATTTGTATGTCAATAATTTTGGCCCAAATGTCTTCTATCGCAACGAAGGTGACGGGACTTTTTCAATCGTGCGGGACGCGCCTGGGGCCAATGAGTCTCGCGTCGGTGCTGGCGTATCCTTTTTAGATATCGATGGGGACGGCGACCTCGATTTATTCGTAGGGAACTACGTCAAGTTCCGTTACGACGTTGAGATCGATCGCAAACGCTTTGGCGTCCGGGGTGCGCAAGGCCCAAAGGATTTCCCCATGGATACGGCACAGCTCTTTAAAAATAATGGGAATGGAACGTTCTCAGATATCAGCCTTGAATCCGGTATTGAGTTGTGGGCTGGTCCAACCATGGGGGTCGTCAGTTTTGACTACAATCGCGATGGCGATACGGACCTGTTCGTTTGCAATGATTCCGAGGCGAATTTTCTTTGGGATAACGATGGCCATGGACACTTCACCGAGATCGCAAAACAGGCTGGTGTCGCATTCGACCATGCAGGTGCCCGTCAAGCCAGTATGGGAGTTGATTGTGGGGACTTCAACAACGACGGTTGGCTAGACCTGGCTGTTACCAATTTTCAGGACGAGGTCCCAAACCTATATCGCAATTCCAATGGAGACTTTTTTGAAGATTTTGGAATCGCAATGGGAATGGGTGCGGCTGCACGCAGCGTGAAATGGGGAATCGTACTATCCGATTTTGATCACGATTCGTTTCTTGATCTCTTGATTGCCTGCGGGCATTTAATCGATGTCCCCGACCGGTTGGACACCTCGATCAAATTTGCCACTCGCAATGTATTGTTAAAGAACCTTTCTGGGAAAAAATACCAAGATGTCTCCCGCAATGCAGGCAGCGCCTTGCTTCTAGAAAAAGCCGCACGGGCAATTGGTTGTGAGGATCTCGATTCGGATGGCGATCTCGACAACGTGGTTTTGAATCTCAACTCGAGTCCGACTTTGTTGCGCAATGACAGCCCAAAGTCGGACAACCATTGGCTGCAGATTCGATTGGTCGGGACGATGTCCAATCGTGATGCTGTAGGAACTCAGGTCACAGTCGTAACCAATTTAGGAAGCTTCGTACAGGAAGTGCATCGCGGCAGGGGCTACCAAAGCCACTATGGCAATTGCCTTCATTTCGGCTTAGGGAAAGCATCTGTTGTAGAGTCGGTTGAGGTCCGTTGGCATGGAGGAAACGCCGAGATGTTTCGCAACATTCCTCTCGACCAGAAGAGTACGTTGATTCAAGGAACCGAAACAAAACGCAAGTAGTCGTTGGGCGATACTTAGCGAAGGGCTTAGGCTCGCCTTAGCGAGGGCAAAGAACCGATTTTACGACGGCGCCGGTGTGCATTTTTTCAAATGCCTCGTGCCATTGGGAGATCGGCCAGACTCCGCCAATGATCGGCTTGACATCCAATTGACCGCTGGAAAGCAACGCGATCACCCGCTCCCAAATCCCCCAGTGATGGCTGAAACTGCCTTGAAGCGTTACATTCTTTTGCACCAGTTGGTCCAAATTAAAACCAAGCGGTTGGGGCCCCCAGCCAACTTTGCTGATCCATCCTGCGGGACGCACTAAGTCCAACGCGATTTTGAGTGTGATGCTCGCCCCAGCTGCGTCGATAATGCCGTCAGCGCCAAGCCCATCTCGCTGCGTTGACCATGCCTTTGCGTCACCGATGATCGCTTCGCAACCGTATTGTTTCGCAATTTCCAATCGGTGTCGGTCCGGTTCAAGTCCCACGAGGGCCACTTGCGCGCCGCACAATCTGGCCATCGCCGCGCACAGGATCCCAATGGTTCCAGGCCCTAGAACAACGATGCGATCGCCTGGCTCGATACGAGCGTTTCGAACGACCGCGTTGTAGGCCACGCAGCAAGGCTCCGTCAAGCACGCTTGTTCGAACGGCAAGTTGTCCGGAACGCTATGCAAAATACGCGAAGGGACCCGAACGAACCGAGTCATCGCGCCGTTGACTCCGTAACCAAAGCCTTTGCGGGTCGGATCGAGGTTGTACATACCGCGTCGGGTCATCGGGTTGTTCTGGCTGACGATGGCAGCGGTTTCACTGACGACTCGGTCTCCTTCCTGCCATCCTTCGACCCGTTTGCCAACTTCGATGATCGTACCACCGAATTCGTGCCCCAAGACAACCGGGTAGTTCACTGGCCAAGAATGGTCGGCGGTCCACTGATGCAAATCGCTCCCACATACGCCGACGTTGGCTACCTCTAAGAGCACGTCGTCTTCGCCGATCCCTGGGCGTTCGATTTCGCGGATCTCGACGGAGTGTTTTTCAGGAGCGTAGTTTACAACCGCAGGTGATTTCATGATTGGTTTTAGGGTAAGTGTAGAACGGCACCAGTGTAGAACGGCACTCCGTGCCGTTGCGTTGCCTTGAACAAAAAAAGTTAACTTTAATCACTTAACTTCGTAAGGTGGATTTGAGGGAAACAGCGTGTGGGTTATGTGCGGCGCTGACCGTCCGTCGGCGGAGCGACGGACCTACGGTTGCGTGGCCATGAATGAAAAAAGTTAACTTTAATCACTTAACTTCGTAAGGTGGATTTGAAGGAAATAGCGTGTGGGTTATGTGCGGCGCTGACCGTCCGTCGGCGGAGCGACGGACCTACGGATGGCTTCGCAAATCATTCTGAGGGAACTTTCTAGGTCGCCGCTGGCGGTTTTGAATGCGTCCGCATCAATCGTCAGTGGTGCTCCTAGAACTACCAACGGGGCACCGTAGGCTGGGCACTGAATGGCTTGTTCTAGAGTCAAGCCGCCAACCGCTTGGACTGGGATCTTTACGGCTTTGGCGACTTGCCTGAGCTGATCCAGGGGGCTTGGCATGCGCTCGCCTCGGGCTGCAATGCCGCGTCGTTCATCATAGCCGATATGATGAATCACATAGTCGCAGCCCAGGTCCTCCAGCCACTTGGCACCTGCGACCATATCGGGGCAAACCATATTGTCCCCCATGACTTTGACGCCAAAGTCCCTGCCAGCTTTGACAACGCAGCGAATTGTCTCCTCGTGCGCTCGAGCCATCACAACCACGTGCGTGGCCCCTGCCCCAGCCATCATTTGGGCTTCAAGGTATCCGCCGTCCATCGTTTTGAGGTCCGCGACGATCGGCGTAGTCGGGAACGCAGCGCGAAGTGCCCGCACGCCATGCAGGCCTTCGGCCAGGATGAGGGGCGTTCCGGCTTCGAGCCAGTCGACCCCCGCTCGCATTGCCATAGCGGCTGTTTCAAGGGCTTCGTCAATATTGGTCAGGTCGAGCGAGATTTGGACGATGGGTTGCATGGGAGAAGTTTTCAGTTTTCAGTTTTCAGTTTTCAGTTGCGTTTATCCGTGAGACTTACACCTTACACCTTACACCTTAAGCCTTAAGCCTTAAGCCTTTAGCCTTTAGCCTTAAGCCTCCCCCGTGTACTGTTTCGTGAGTTGTTGGACGATACGTTTGATTTCCTTGCGACCTTCGGTGGGTTCTAGCAATTGGGCTTCGTTGCCAAGCTTCAGGACGTTTGGGATAATTTCCATGGGGTGGTAGGCTGGCACTTTCATGATGCAGGAACCGTCCGATTCAAAAGTTAGTTTTTGGTCTGCATGCCACGGTTCCTCTTGAATCCACCTCGCGGCGTTGCGAGATAGTTTAATCGTATAGGTTACCGGTTTTTCGCCGCCGCTGAAGATCCCGACGCTTTTTCCAAGATGATGTTCGAGGTCTACATCCTCGTCGACTTTAAACCATTCATCGAGCGCGGTGGCTTTGGTGAATCGGTCCAGTTTCCAATGGCGAAGACGTTCGTCAGACTCCGCATCTTCGTTTTTGCCCGATTCGATGGCGACGACATAAATGCTGCTTTGATAAATGACCAAACCATAGGGTTCGAGCCATCGCGTCGCAGGGGGCTTGCCGATCGATTCGTATTCGATCTCGAGTTTTCGATGTTCCTGGATCGCGCGGTTGATTGTTTTGAGGATTCCCTGCTGTTTTTCGTAGGTCTTGGCCGGGACACCCAAAACTCGCAAGGTTCGTCGATAGCGTTGGTAGTGATCCCAGACGCCCGTCGGTAGTTGCTCGCGAACTTTGTTCCAGAACCCCTCGATACCTTGCCAAAACTGGGTACCCACCAGAGGCAAGAGCAGATCGCGTCCCATCGACAGGGCGATTAGTTCGCTGGCGGTGATCGCGATTTTGTGAAGCCCTTTCTCGACCCGGCTCATCTTCCAAACTTTGCCGGTTTGAGTCTCCTCGGTAATGATGTTCATGCCCGCCGCTTGCAGGGCCTCGATATCTCGGCGAATACTCCGAACATGCAAAGTTCCGATCCCAAGTTCCTGAACGACTGAATCGCGTAGGTCCTCTAGCGTGGCACCGAACCGTCGTCGTTCGAGGACTTGGATGATTTTATGCTGGCGAATAAGTTGTTCGTTGCGAGCCACGGGCCATTCCTTTGTTGCAAACTCTTGTTAATGCAGAATCCGAGACCGTTAAATCATGAACCGGCAATAGTGTATCGAAATTGAGCCAAAGCCCAAGTCTCGATGGCTGCCAGCGGCAGAGGTGACAAACCTGTAAGGGAGGGCTTCTCATTCGATAAAGAAGGTATTCTCGCCGATGGAGATTGGATATAGTCGCATCCACGATGGTGTTCGATGACGCCAATGGTATAGAAACCTCAACTTAGAAAATGACGATGACTTCTGAAAGTTCAGTACCAGTGGGAAACGCGCAGGGACTATTGACCAACGTCAAGAGCGACTTGGTCTCGGGTCTTCTTGTATTCTTGATAGCACTGCCTCTGTGCTTAGGAATTTCCGGAGCGAGTGGCTTCCCGGCGATCAATGGAGTATTCACTGCAATTGCTGGTGGACTTATCTGCGTCTTTCTAAGCAATTCGGAATTGACGATCAAGGGGCCAGCGGCTGGGATGATTGCTATTTGCCTTGGAGCGGTAACCGATTTCGCTTTGGCAGCCGGGCTATCAAAGGATCAGATGAGCAACACGGATATCTCGGTCTATATGCAATACTTGCCATCGGTGGCTGCGGTTGCAGTCGTGGCTGGTGTCCTTCAGATCCTACTTGGAGCACTTCGGGCTGGCTCGTTAGCTGACCTTTTCCCCTCTGCGGTCATCCATGGACTTCTGGCCTCGATCGGGCTGATCATTATTGGCAAGCAGTTGTACATGCTGCTGGGATTGAAGCCCAACGGATCGACTGAGGCATATGAAGCTTACTTTGAGTTACCGTCTCACATACCGCATTTCGCTTGGCAGGTAGCAGCGATCGGATTAGCCAGTTTGACTCTTTTGTTTGTCTATCCGCATTTGAAAAAGCAGTTTGCCATTTGCAAAATCATCCCGGCCCAACTCATCATCTTAGTGGTCGCCATTCCTGCGGCCATGGTATTGTTCCAGAGCTTCGAGGGAAACAAGCGAAGC
>JANMLD010000170.1:0-56813 GCA_031372345.1 Pirellula sp. | reverse complement strand
CCATTCATCGTGACATTGTCCAGGAAGCCGGCTACGGCGCTGAAATGCTGAGCCCCGGTGTTGATGGTGCCGCCGGTAATCGAGCCGTACAAGGCGAAACCGCCAGCCGACGCATCGAACGTAGCATTTGCGTTGTCCATTACCCCAGTTATGTTGACCGCGCCGCCGGTCCTGCTGAGAGAGCCAATGCCAGTGGTCGTAAAGCTGCCACCAAGATTCAGCGTGCCGGAGCTGAGAACAAGGGTCGAGGTATTCGTCCAGTTTGTTCCCAAAAAGGACTGGGTTCCTCCAGCGACCCGAAGACTGCCAACACCCGATAGATTCCCGTTGATACTGAGCGAACCGCCAGTTACAGAAATGGTTTCCGCTGTTTGAATACTGGCAACTGTTCGAGTACCGCTTCCATACACGATGGTTGGGGTGCCGACCAAATCCGGAATCACGACGCTGTCGACGGTCGCGGGAATGAGGTTGTTGTCCCAATTGTTCGCGTCCGTCCAGTTGAGTGTTCCCGCCCCGCCATCCCAGGTCACAACGGCCAACAAACGTCGGTCTTCGAGCAACTCGATTGCGAACCGTCGACGACGAAAACGCATCGCGTTCACTGAGCGAATTCGTTCTTTTCGCTGTATGGAAAATACCATTTCATTGTCCTAGCTGTCCAATCACGAACGGCTGTTTGTAAGCGTTAGAGGCTGCATCCTACACCAAAACTCACGGGTATGGTCATGTTCCCAGACGCCAATTTCCGCAATTTCCACATTATAGATGAGTGGGGCGTTAAGTGGCTCCCCTTTAAATCTTGTGAACAAACGACTTCGATAATGCCGATTATTTGCCGAACGTATTCGAGCCTCGAGTTTTATCGAAAACATGAGAAATGACCCTGCTAAAATTTTGGAAGCGAAGTCAATTGTGCGGTCCCTAAAACCAATATCGAGAAGGAAGCCATGCCCAGCTTTAAATTTCTTAAGAAACATGGAAATGACTCACTTACGATATTTTGAGGGAGAACGATCACATCGGGTCTTCATTTTTATGGAAGGACGAACGAGTCGGCAATCAGTTGGCTATCCTCGTGGATCAGCTCAGGGTATTTCACGCCAGGCAGAACTTGGACCGCGAAGACTTCTCGTACGGAGCCATCGAATTGTAAATAGGCGACCGTTTGCAGGGAATCAATGTCGATCACCCAGACACCACTGGCGCGTTCGCTATTGCTGTCCGTTATTGGCAGCCCGCTGAATACCGCCGCGTCGCGAACTTGCGATAAGCCGACAAATGCATAGCGACCACTAAAATCAAGGCCTCGAGTAAAGCCCGGCATTTGCACGAGAGGTTTGTATTCGCCTCGCGCAAGATCGACGATTCCCAAACTGCCTGTTCCCGACTCCAGCAACCATAGATTCCCCTCGTGCCATCGCGGTGAATGAGGCATGGAAAGCCCCTGCGCCACTATCTCGCCATCGGGAACATTCATGAGGATTCCTCCATTGCGTTTGTTCTCGCGCCAACCGCGAGCGACGTTCGTTGCACCCAGCGCCGTAACAAAGGCGGGTTTCTGATTCTTGATCGCTAAGCCATTCAAATGGCAACGATCCTCTGGCGCCAATTCGGTAATAAAAGGTGGTTGCCATTGGGGAACAAAACTATGATTCGAATCGAGTGTACACAAACAGGAAAACCGCGTATTGACCAACCACAGTGCAGAGTCGGCAATAGCCATTTCGTGGATCTGAATATCGCCAGTGAAATGAACTCGCCGAGGCAGGTAGCATGCATCATGCTTGCCAACTGGCTCGACCGATCGAGCGATATCGAGCGAGCTGTGAAATTCCCAGACCTCGGTTGCTGTTCCCACCCAAAGCTTATTGGAGTCGGCTGCCACACCCATCGGCCTCCGAAAAGTCCGAAAGTGTGTGTTTAGCGATTGTCCATCCTCGCGTAAGAAAACGAGCCTGCCGGCTTGGTAAGTCGACACGGCTATCGAAATCCCCAACTGCCTTAAGACAATCGGGAAGCTCTTGGTATGAACACTGCCAAGCGGTTCGATAGCCGGTTTTTCGTCGCTTGTTCCAATATTCGCTTTTGCTATGTCATTCACGTTTACCTCATGCGTCATTCAAACAAATTAGATACATCGCCTTTGAACAAATGATCTGCCAGCCGAGAATTCAATTCGCCAGAGATCCCGATTTTAAGCTTGGGGAATTCCTGCGAGACTACCGCAGATTTCGTGCTCGACACATTCCAATTTCCCGTTGCTCTGATCGTAGCAAATCCCACTTTCACTAAACCATCATCGGAGACGATTCTCTCGATCGGTTTAGAATTATCCCGACTAATTGGCTCGCTATCATCCCCGACGCGGCTAAATTCAGAATCGCAGTACATCGGGAAACTCAAGTACTCATACGAGCCGATATCGACTCGACCAAGTGCGATTCGTTTATATCCGCGTTGGTCGGTGGCCGGCACACCCGTATTATTTCCAGCATTGATTGCTGGACTGAGCGGATGGAGGCGATGCGTCATCGTCGACCCGCCGTTCCAAGCCAAAGCCCCCAATCGAGGATCCAAGGGACTAGCCGTGCTCCCTCGAAGATCGCTTGGCACAAAACCGGTTGCACCGTTTGTTAGAACCCCGATCAGATTCGTCCCCTTGCTATCGAAGGTACCGAACGCATCGTTCTGCTGGCCATTGACTTGATTGCGAGCAATGATCGTATTGCGAGTTTGAACGTTTGCATTGCCAACGAAGGGGGGATCGAGATAGCTGAATCCAATAACACCACCGGCTGACTGCACCTTTGGATCGACATTGATTGCCGAATTGAACGCTATCGTGGAGTTTTCGACGGTGGAGGTGTTCTCAGGTAGGTAGCTTGGTGAAGCCGCCCACCCCCCAGCAACGTGCGGCGTCAGAAAAACGTAGGGCGCATTTAAGGGTACATTTGTGGCATCCACAACGTTGCCACTGATTGTCGAATTCACTAGTTGTGCATTTCCTAATATGCCACCTGCACCATAAAAGTAGGTTGGCGTCGCTTTGTTGTTACTGATAGTCGATGCGTTTATCTTAAAGTTGCCATTAAAGCCGGTGCTAATTCCTCCAGCGGTTATTCCTGTGTTGTTGTTGATCGTCGAAGAGTCTACGGTCACTGACGAACCGCCATCGATTCCGCCTGTTAATCCTCCTTGGTTTCCGCTGATTGTCGACCGAAGAATCTTCATCTCCCCAGCAAATCCAACCTCGATTCCGCCAACTAAGAACGTAGCGGTATTATCTCGTATCAACGAATCCTCGATTTGGATGGCTGCATGAGATCGATTCCAAAGTCCACCGACAAACGACTTATCAAATTCGTTGCCTGTGTTTTCCGCAATCTCTGTTCGTGCGATGCGAACCGTTTCAACTGCATTGGTGAAATCATCGAAAAGATATATTCCGGACGCCGCACCCGTATTCTTGGTCACCTGAGAATCCAACAAGGTCGCATTACCAGCGATGGCAATCCCTCCCGTACCAAATCTAGTAGCGACATTCCCACTAACTGTCGAGCGGTTTAAGACAAGGTTTGTGCCCTGGCCGCTAAAGATTCCAGCCGCATCGCCTCCCGCCGTATTTTGATCGACGGTCGAATGATCGATTTTTAGAGTCGCGGCCGACGGAGTACCCTTGGAAATACCGTTGGAGATTCCTCCACCCTCACCTCTGATAGTCCCGACGCCTGTGCGAGATTCTCCGGCCTCGTTTTTGTCGATATGCGAATCTTCTATGATGGCTTTCCCCTCATTGAAAACACCACCACCTATAACTCCCGCGAAGTTGTTTGTAATTTCTGAGTCGTCTATTTCTAAATTGCCGAGGCTATGAATCCCACCTCCGCGGCCGCCAAAGGTGGCCGTTGAATTCGGCCGATCAGCCCGATTTCCAGTGATAATCGACCGTTCGATTTCGAGATTCCCGAAATTGAGAATCCCGCCACCTCCGTCTGCGTCGGTGGCTTTGCCTTTCGTGATGATTAGGTTTTTGAGTTCAACATCTGCGCCGGCCGCGATCTTCAAAACACGCGTTGTATCATTTCCACTGACGGTGACCCTACGGTTGGAGTTACCGAGTATGTGCGTTTCGCCGGTGACCGACAACTCGCTCTGCAGAACGATAACGCCATTCAGATTCGACTTGAACTGAATGGAGTCTTCGCCAGTATGTGCATTGGCCGCTACTACAGCAGCGCGAAGCGACCCAGCACCGCTATTGCTAAGATTGGAAACTAGGTACGTGTCGAAAACGACCCGTTCCTCGAGTCGCTCCAGATGAAAGCGACGAGTGAAAATCGCCTTTCGATCTGTGGGCCTTTGTAAGCAACGCATAACACCAGCAAAACTGTTTCTTACCATTTTTTCACCTCGAAAAAATCTATTGAAAGTCGTAACCAATCAACCGAAATACACTGCTCCTGCTGGACGCGTTTCAGAGTAGAACAGTTGTTTCAGCTGTTCCCGCCCCGCGTCCCCATTTCATTCCCTGTTGCCGTTTCGTTAAGCTCAATTTGTTTTGTTTAATAGGATTTGCGATCAAGCCAAAGGTTGCCGTCCCGCCGGGAATCGCATGGGCAATTGCCTTCGACGCCGTTGGTTTCACCCCCGGCTAAATTCGGTCGGGCCAACGCAAAAGCAGCCAAGTAATCCTATCGCTCTCATCAACAGAGCTGTCATTTCCGATTACCTCATCATTATCAGCCTCGCAAAAAATCATTAGACGACAAGTATTTAATCATCAATCACCTCACTATGTTCAACTTATTAAAACCTAATTGCAAGTTAATTTTGATTAGGTTCTCTGGCTCCTTGAGACCGTTGTACTGATTTCGTTTGCCATCGCGTTGCGTATTTCAGCATTTGTTTTGTCCGGATAAGAGTCGGTGAAAGTGAATTTCAATCGGGCGGAATCTTCTGATTGAGTCTGGAGAGGAGTTTCTTGTAATCAAGGCGTTCGTGCACCGGGATGAATGCGTCATCGGCGAGGAGGGCCTGCACTTGAGCCGGGTCTTTGAGAAAACCAACCTCAGCAGCTCGACTGAGGAGTCGGACGGCTTCCACTGCTTGCGTCTCCGCTGTGCCTGGATCCGTCACCGCTCCTGAAGCGAGCGAGTAAACCACCGCAGCGTCGTAAAAAGCTTGACCTGGAAGGTCGTTCGCTTTCAGTGCGGTGTTGGCCTCAAGCAAGGCCGCCGCAATTTCGCTGGTCGCCCTTTCTGCATTGCCGGATTTAGCCAAAGAAGTTCCGCAGTGTGCAAGGTAGAAGGCTTTGTCCATCGGAATGTCCGCTAGATCAGCCGCAGATTTCCAATCCGTCGCAGCATCGAAGTACCGTCCAAGCTGGTCCCTCGCTGTGGCCCTGTGCCAGTGTGACTGAGTCAATAATAGTTTGTGGTCATAAAAATCGGGATTCTTTAGGATAAGCGATTTTGCCCCATCTACAGCTTGCGCAGCGTACTCCTCGGACTCGGTCCAACAGCCGGAAAGGCCGAAAGCTTTGCTCAATTCAAACACTACTACCAAGTGAAGCCGCTCACGATTTGCAGGGGAAAGCCGGTCAAGGATTGGCAAAGCAGCCTGCAGTTCTTTAATGGCGGCATCTGGGTCCAGTTGAAAAATCATGGATCTAGCGATGTCAATGTGTACGTTACAGCGCTGCTCTGCAAATAACACATTGTCCGCGTGCTCGTCCCCAAGCAAAACAAGTTCGTTTATCGCGTCCTTTAGTACGGCGACCGAGCCCGAGTGTTGCCCCTGAACCTGGAGGGCTCTAGCCACTCTTTCCAAAGCGCGCACCCGAAGCACTCCTAGGCGATACTGGTCGAATCCCATATTTGACAATTGCTTGCATTCAGCCAGGGCTTCACGTGCAGTCGTCTCTGCTTTTTGGAAGCTGTTGAGAGTAATCGCAAGTTGGCTTGAGTCGCAAAGCGCTTCAATGAAGTCGACTCTGACTGACTGGACGTCAGGGAAGTCGGCGACGACTTGTCGTATCACAGCCACTCCTTTGCTTGATTCCTCCGCAGCCTCTTCAGTCGAGCCCAGAGCACCCAAGTGACGAGACAAAGCCCGAAGGTCGTTTCCTAGATCAGTCCGGTATTTGAGGACGGATGGAAATTTCCTGCACAACGCAAAATCGATTCCTATCGCCTCTCTCCGGACTGTTACGGCTTCGCTTAAGCGGAGGGAATTGTTGAGTAACCATGACTGATTTCGCAGCCCCTGGACCAATTCCAATTGCAGATTCAATGATTTAGGTTCCTCTTCCAACGCTCCTCGTATCAATTCTAGCGAGCGTGAATTCAACACTAGACCATCCTGAGACTTCCCCCGCAAATTTAATGCATTAGCGCTGTTATGTAGTAGGACGGCGAGTCTTACCCGGACGAGCGGATCTTTCGGAAACTCGGCTAGCAACAGCTCCAATTCCGCTGCGGCTGTCCGGTTTTCTTCGTCTGCCTCGTCGAATCAGTCCTGATCAGTCAGGGACGCGGCCAAATTCACTCTCGCTACAGCTATATTCATTCGGGCAACTCGATGCGGTGGCTCAATCTTACTTTTTATACGGATTGCAGCAGCCAGCGATTCTCGCGAGTGGATCTCCTCCTCTTTGGGATCATGTTCCGCTTTGTTTAGTCTTGAGACCTCTTCGTTGGAGAGATTGACTAATTCCAATCCATCGGCGTCATCGGTAATCGGCGTTGCCGCTGTCCCCGCCAATTCGACTGCTCGCCGGAGCGACCAGCCAGCAGATTTAAGGTCACCGAGTGCACGCTGAATCCGGCCCATTCGAAGCAATGCTTTTACTTGGCCTTTCCTGTCGTCGACCGCGTCTCCGCCTTCCTCGGCGAACTGAGCGTAATGTCCAAGCAACCGATGGAGTACATCGATTTGCACTTGACTCAATGACTGCTCGCGGGTGAACCAATCTGACAGAGCGTCGGAAGTGAGCGTATCAAGGGCCTCTCGAGTGTTCTTCCGAGCCTTGTCTTTCTTGTCGACTTCGGCTAACGCAATTTCCTTTTGGCGCTGAGCCTCGAACAATGCCAGCGAGGTTCCAACAATGCCAGCTACCAGTGTCATCAATACCACGGAGGCTGCAATCACCTGCAGGCGATTTCGTTGTACGAATTTTCGCAGACGGTAACTAGTGCTAGGCGGTCCAGCTTGTACGGGCTCATGTGTCAAGAATCGCTCGATATCTCTTGCGAAGCCGTTGGCGGTCTCGTAGCGGCGGTCGCGTTCTTTGCTGAGGGCCTTCAACACAATCCAGTCCAGGTCACCCTTCACGAAATTTCCCAATCTAGCAGGCTCCATCTGGCGATTGGCAGCGATTGTCGGTTTCCCATCGCTCGAACTGAGGCGCGAACTCGGCGCGGGGGCCTCCATCTCTCGCACCAACCGCAACATCTCGTCCATCGCGACCTTCTTGATGGTCTCGCGGGAGAGAGGTGTGGTACCGGTGAGCAGTTCGTAGAGGAATTGTCTTCGATTGTCCTCGCTCTGTCCGGATCAGCTTTACGGCGACACGACGTTTCACGGGCTCGGTCTGGTCGGCCATCCAGACAGTCCCCATGCCACCTTCGCCAATTTGCTGAAGCAACTTGTACTTCCCTGCGATGAGCGCACCGGCGACTGCATTTAGATCGCCATAGTCTTCAGTTTTCGTACAAGGCGCACTGACTTTTCTCAGCCTAACAGCTGTGGCCTCGTCTGGTGGCAACGGCATCGCGTCGTTGACTCGCAGTAGGGCCTCAACACGGGCACGAAGTTCCTCGTTGCCTGCGCACTCGCGATGCAAGTAATCCGCACGCTCTGCCGAATCGGGCAGCTCCGAGGCGGCGAGAAAAATGGATTTCGCTAAAGCGGGATCGACAGCCATAGTTCACCTCTGAAACGGTATTTACTTTCAATGCCCCATCCACCAGAAAACTGTCTCGCCAATTCTTAATTATTTTTCCAAAGCATCGCGGAGCCAGGCTCTCGCATACTTCCAGTTTCGATAGGCAACCGCCCGCGAGATTCCCAAAGCAACGGAAGCTTCCTCCACCGAAATACCTCCGAAGAGATGAAGATGGGCAACCTTCGCCGCAATGGGGTCATGCAGGCTGAGTCTGGTCAAGAGGTCGTCCACGGACAATACGAGATCGGGATCCTCGCCTATGGAGCCAGCCTGATCGAGCAACTCGACTCGGCCACGACCACCGCCCCGCTTAAGCCGATTCCGATCCCTCGCATGATTGACCAAGATACGTCGCATTGCTTCGGCTGCGGCGCCAAAAAAGTGCCCTTGGCCCTCAAATTTCTGTTCCCCGATTAGCCGCAAATAAGCTTCATGTACGAGATCCGTGGCGCTTAGAGAGTGGTCGGACGATTCTCCGGACATCTTTGCAGCCGCCAGCTTTCGCAACTCATCGTAGACAAGCGGCAACAATTGACCAGCAGCATTCGGATCGCCGGATTCGATTTGAGACAAGATACGGGTAACATCGGACATGGGGCGTGCCCTCGTTGCTAGAAAGGTTGAATCGCCCAAGTGTAACTAACCACGCGTAAATTTGCCTTAAAAGATCGACCACGACGGGATTTTCTATGCGTTACCGACAAACAATTCGTGATTCGCTACAATTCTTAGCGATCAAGATGGCAGCCGCACGAAGCCTTCGATTGCATGTTCGCGCGACTGCGCCATCGGCGTGATCGACTTGATCGCTCTGATATCTTGTTGGAAAGAGACCAGCGCGCCCAGTGATTGCCCGAGCCGTTGCGTAGTGTTCGATTGGGCCAGCTTCACCCGCGAATCCGGCTGCCGAAACAACGTTGATACCAGTCACACTCATAAGGAGAACATACGGTGTTTTCACAAGGAATTTAGCCATTTCTTGCTCCACGACTTCGATCTGCCCAGCAGATCACCCAAACAAAAAGCTCTGCCCAAGAGACGTAAGTCTTTTGCGATACAGGACTCCGATTGCATCGACGCGATCGAACCCGCCGATGGCGACGAAGCTTCAACTGCCAAAGACAAGCCAAAAGTCAAAAGCAAGGACATTCAGGGTCTCAAGTATCTCGACATGATCGCGCCTTTGCTCGAAAGATTGCACAGCGACATGTGCAAGCGTGACAAAGCCGGAAACAGAGATCTGCACTACGATCAGTATTCCATGCTGATCCTGCTCTACATGTTCAATCCAACCGTGACTGCCCTAAGGTCGATCCCGCAGGCCAGCGAACTAGCCAAGGTCAAGAAGCGGCTGGGTTGCGAGAAGACATCACTGACATCGCTAAGCGAAGCCTCCCGCGTATTCGACTCGGATCGGCTCAAGGCGATTATCGCTGAACTTGGCGAGCAAGCGGCGCCGGTAAACCAGAAGCAACGACTGACAGATGTACCACAGACGATCACGCTCGTTGACGGATCGCTCGTGTCAGCGTTGCCGAATCTCATCCAAGCATCGATCCTCAAGCAAACGGAAGGTAGTGGATTGGTGAAATGGAGGTTGCATACGTACTTTGAAGTCGACCGATATATCCCGACACGGATCGACGTGACGCCCGATGGCGGCGGTGAATACGACGAACGCTTTATGCTGGAACAAACGATCGAGCCAGACAAGCTGTACGTGATGGATCGTGGCTACGCCAAGTTCGAACTATTCAACGAGGTGGTTGCGGGAAGGAGCAGTTACGTCTGTCGTTTGCGAGACAACAGCATCTACGAAATTGTTGAAGATCGTAGCCTATCTCAGGAAGCCATTGAAGCCGATATCCTCAGCGATCAGGTTGTCCGCTTTGGGAACCAGACCGGCAAGTCACGCATCAACCCCGATCATCCAATTCGACTGCTCCAGATTCGCTGCACACCGCACAAAAACCGAACAGGTGGAAAACCCGGTCGCTTCAAAGCCCCCAACAGCGATGGCATCCTGCGGATCGCAACGAACCTGCTCGATGTACCCGCGGAGATCATTGCACTGATCTACTCCCAACGCTGGATCATTGAGAAATACCAAGCAAGATACGACGGAAGATACCCCTTGTATTTGCTTGCAGCCTGAGAAGAATAAGGTTTATCGCGTCAGCATCCAGTCGCTAATTATGCTAGCAAACTGGGCGAGGCAGCGAATTCTTAATAACCCAACGGATACAACTGACACAGGAGGTTTGTCATGCCAAGGCCAGAAATCCCCCCCGCGCCGCACTGTCCAACGGGCAGCGCAAGACAATCGTCAATCGAAGATAGTTCGACTGAACAACCTTTGGCATCAGCTGTCCGAAAGCCAAAGGCAAGCAATCGTCAATCGACTCGAGCTGGTGTTGGCAAGTTCGTACTGCCGAATATCATCGGCATAGTCGAAGAGTAGGCTCTTACTGTCGACCGTGAAGCTGTATCCGACGATGTAGCTAGTTGTACCAATAGACGCGAGGCGTTCGGTGCCATTAGTTAGGTCGCGAACCCACAAATCATTGAAGTACGTTGTCGGATTGGTGCCGCGACGGAACGCAAGGTACTGGCCATTGGGGGAAGCGACTGGCATATCGCCAGCGAAGAGTGCCGCATCCGCCGACCCATCGTCCAGCACCGACCGGATTTGATTGTTGGCACTGTAGTAGAGCGTCGATGCAAGTAGGCGTCGGTCTTCGAGCAACTCGATTGCGAACCGTCGACGACGAAAACGCATCGCGTTCACTGAGCGAATTCGTTCTTGTCGGTGTTTGGAAAATGCCATTTCATTGTCCTAGCTGTCCACGCACGAACGGCCGTTTTTAAAGCGTTAGAGCCTGCATCCTGCACCAAAACTCACGAGTATCGTCATGATCCCAGACCCGAATTTCCGTAATTTCCAGATTACGAACACAATGGGGCGTTAAGTGCCTCCCCTTTAAATCGTGAGCGGCCAACAAAGGAGGACTGATATTTTGAAAATAATTCTATGGATTCTGCGATCGTAGCTTTTTGGAAAGCCTTAATGACATTTTCTCTCGTAAGTCCGACTTTTTTGCGTATGCTATCGGAACCGTAAATTTGCAAGTCGTCCTGATTTCGAAGTTTGATTCGCCTACAAGCTATGAATCCTTCCGAAGAAACCTTTCCCAAAGACAACCATGAGTTGACTTCCCTGGCCGTACTCGCCCGAGCCGGGGACAAGCAGGCCTTTGGGGAATTGCTGGAACGCTATCGACCGCGGTTGGAACGGTTGATCGAGCTGAGGCTTGATCGGCGGCTTCGTCAACGCATGGACCCGTCGGATGTAATGCAAGACCTGTTTTTGCGAGGCGGCGGCAATTTTGAAAGCGATACCGAATCGGAATCGCTCAGTCCCTATGTCTGGCTCAGGCAGATCGCACTTTGGCGTGTCATCGATCTGCAGCGGAAGCATCTCGGTGCACAACGTAGGGACCCAAGGCGAGAAACTCGCTTCATGGATATTCAGCGCACGCCCGATTTGGCTGCTGGATGGCTCGTCGATTCGATCACCTCTCCGTCGGATGTAGTCGCTCGTGAAGAATTGATATGCCGATTGAACAGCGCTCTTGAGTCCTTGGATCCTATCGATCGTGAAATCCTAATACTGCGTCACTGCGAACAACTCAGTCGCAGCGAAGCCGCCGAATCGCTTGGAATCTCCATCGCGGCTGCTGCCAAGCGTTACTTCAGAGCGTTAGCTAGGGTGCGTTGTATTCTTGCCGATTCGTCCAGCGGCTCGAACGCATCCTTAATTCGGACTTAAGTGGGGCTGTTTAACAATGACCACGCTCGACTCCGAAGCCCTGAATCTCATCGATCTGATGCTCGAGGATTTTTCCAACCGACTTCGGGCCGGTGAGAACCCGAGTATCGAAAGCTATATTCAAAAACACCCAATACTAGAACACGAGATTCGAGAGGCGCTAAGCATCGCAGGGCGGATCGAATCGGTGCAGCGCCAAGAAGGTCGCCGATCCCGACAGTCGAGTAAATCAGACTTGCCTAGAGCGACTGATCCTTTCCCAACATTAACCAACTACCGCTTCATTCGCGAGATCGGACGCGGAGGAATGGGGGTTGTCTTTGAAGCCGAACATGTCGAACTTCGACGACGAGTTGCGCTCAAAATCTTGGCACCCCATTTGAGTCAGGATCCGACTGCCAAAAAGCGATTTCAACGAGAAGCTCGCGCTGCTAGCAAGTTGCAGCATCCCAACATCGTACCGATTCATGACATTGGCGAGGAAAACGAACTTGCGTACTTTACCATGCCGCTCATTCAGGGCATGAGCTTGGATCATGTCATTCAGATGATTGGCGTCCGAAGCAAATCCAACGATTCGCGAGATTTTTCGGCCAGCGGTCTTGGTATCAAGCGACCACTTACGAATAGCAGCCCATCAAATGACAATTCAAAACAGACTCAACCCTTGCAAGTCGCGATTCAACGAGCTCTCTTTCGTCGTCAATCTCGACGTACTTTCGCTCCGTTGCCAAGATTGGGCAGCAGATCGCAAATGGGTTGGGCTACGCGCACAGCCGAGGCGTGTTGCATCGCGATATCAAGCCAGCCAACATCCTACTCGATGCGCAGGGTACTGCATGGATCAGCGATTTCGGGCTAGCCAAGGATCTCGACGAGAATTCAACCATGTCGGTCGATTTCGCGGGCACGATTCGTTACATGGCCCCCGAGCGATTTCAAGGGTCTTTCGATCAACGCTCCGACATCTACGGAATTGGTTTGGTCCTGTATGAACTCGTGACCCTGAAACCGGCATTTGTGCATATCGACCGCGCCCGACTTTTGGACGCGATCCGCAATGAACCGCTGCTTGAGGTGCGCTATTGCGATCCACGTATCCCTATCGACCTCGAAACCATCATTCACAAATACCTTCGTAAAGAACCGTCGCAACGCTACGGGACCGCTTACGAGCATGCCGACGACCTGAACCGATACTTGGAGCGTAGGCCCATTTTGGCTCGCAAAGAGCGGTGGCATGAAATGGCAATTCGAATCGGTCGCAAGTATCCGCTGGCTTCGGGATTGGCATGTGCTTCGATCTTACTGCTGCTAACGCTTGCGGTTGGTTCGACACTCTTTGCAAGTAGCCTGAGTAAGGCGCTATCAGCCGCGAAGTTAGGACAAGCAGAAGCCTTGGTTGGGCGAGCGTACGGCATTCGTCTAAGTCATCGTCCTGGGCAGCGTTTGGAAGCGTTGAAGGCCATTCGAAAAGCCGTTGACATCGGTCACGAGTTGAAACAGCCCAACTCCTGGTTTCATCCGATTCGCGACGAGGCAATTGCTGCCATATTATTGGCAGACGCGTATGTGCCGGAGTACCGGCAAGAACTCGAGCCCGTCCTCAGTGCCGATCTGAACGAAGGCAACTCCCAGTATGCCCTAGGTTTTGACAGTGGCAAAGTATCCGTTCGCCATTTCCAAAGCCACAAGGTGCTCTTTGAATTTGAATCGACAGAACCAGCAGATTATTTGTACTTTCTTGGAAACGATTTGCTGTCCCTTTCAAAATCCGAGCCTCGAGGCGAACTGTGGACGCTGACCGAAGGCAAGGCAACTCGCAAGTGGAGATTTGAAATCAAGGAAAAGGAACGGAATGACAATCCTGTTTGCTATGAGCTGTCGAAAGATGGATCGCGATTAGCAATCGTATGCAATGAAGCCTTCCATTGGGTCGCGACCGGTAGTGGTTGGATCTTGTCGAGTTGGAACATGGCTCCTTTCAAATTGGAATCGATGGCGGCAATTCATCCCTCGAATGAATTCGTTTTGCTTTACTCTTACAGAACCGCAATGTTGCAACTGCGAAAGGCGGAAACAGGAGAGTTGCTTCAGGAAATTATACCCGAGGTTGGCGAAGGAAGCGATCGCGTATTCTCAGGTGCAGATTGGTTTCCGGATGGGACTGGGTTTTGTACCGTCACTGGGAGCGGGAAGTCTCTGTTTTGGTATTCCTTTGACCATGCTAAAGCACAAGCCACCCTTGTTAAATCCAAACCCGCCATTCTGGATGGAGGTGCCGAAGTCCGATTCAACTCGGTCGGGGACCGTTTGCATCTAAGGGGCTGGGGTACTCTTCAAGCAATACTTGACGCTGATTCCGGGAAAGTGGTCTCGCAGTTAGACGGGCGCCGACTGCCTACTGCAATCAGGCCTCGCTTTGACGGAATTGCTCGACTAGGAAGCTTCACATCGAAGACGGAACGACGAGACCAATGGGGAATCGTGGCTATGTCGGAAGGGCATGAATGCAATTCCATTCTACCGTCAGGCACGATATCCAACCACAATGTGGGTATTGATCCAACCAGCCGATTCTTTCTCGCCGCGTTATCGAACGGAATCGAAATCTTCTGTTTGCAGACAGGCAGATCCCTGAAAACGATTGAGATCAGAGATTTTAACTGTCAAGCCTTGGCCTTCGATCGAAATGGACATTTTTATTGCAGCACGCATCTGGGAACCCTCCGTTTTCCCTATGAATGACCTGTTGATTCAACTGCATTGGAAATTAGCTTTCCAGAGAAAGTTCATCTTCCTCCAGGAAATCTTTATCTTGGTACAAGCGATGATGGGAATACGATTGCAGCCGGAGCTTGGAATGGTTTTGGCACGCTGCACTATTCTGGCTGCTGGATCAAGCGTTTCGATGAACCGGCGGCTCTTCATGTGCACACTAGAGCGCATGGAGCAAACTGTGCCGTATCGCCTGACGGTCGCTTTGTCGGTTCATTGCTGGAGCCGCGAAATCGCAAAGAGAACTTTGAGTGCACGGTCTTTCAATTGCATTCAGGAATCGAACGCATTCGCCAATTTCCAACTGGATCAACACCTACTTTTAACGCCGACTGCAAATGGTTTCTTGCGGATGGCAAACGACTTTCAACCGAAACGTGGGAGTCCAAAGTGGGTTTAGGAGTTGGAGCACCCATCGGCATGACGTCGGACGGACAATTCGTTCTGAGCATTCTCGGATCGACGCTTTCGTTGATCAAGTCAGAAACAGGTATGACGCTTGCCAAGTTTGACTCACCAGTTGATCTTCGCTCCGCAAAGGTTGCTCCGAATGGAATGCGAATCGTTAGCAGTAAAGTGGATAACACATTTGATCTCTATGATCTGCCATTGATCCGGTCTCATCTCAAAGAGTATGGATTGGACTGGGACGCCCCCGAATACGTGGATCGTCCGCCGCAACCCCTTAACCAGATCCAACTCGCAGACGAACTCAAACAGGTTTCCAGCACGAACGAATTGTTCGACCAGATCAGAACACGCTCCATTGTCAAAGCGGCACAATTTCCGAACGCTGGATTCGCTCAGTTCGCGGCAGCTATGTCCGCAATAGAATCGCGAGACTACGATGCAGCGATTGCATACCTTGATTCATCAAGCCGATTGCTACCAGAATCTGTCACTTGCCGACTGTGGCGATCCTATCTACTTTCTGCCCATGGACGATTCGATAGAGCAGTTGAGGATGCGGACTTTGTGCTAAATCGAGTTCCAGAAGTCAATTTGCTGTTGCAGCGGGCAGAGTGGAACTACCAACTGGGCCGCTACCAAGAATCGATCGGTGATTGCTACCGGTTTCTTGAATTGACGACGAAAGCGAACATGTCGTATGCCTTACGGGCTATGTGCAATGAGGCTTTAGGAAACATGCAAGATGCTGTAATCGACCGAGAAAATTTTGAGTTGAATACGAGCAATGCGAATGAGGACCTCTCTGCCTATGCTTTGGCCACGGCTGGGTGGGACATTTCGCTGCGTCGTCCTACCATGGCAATGATTGCTATAGATCGCCTTCGTTCGCACAATGCACCTTTGAGCCGCAAACACTCGTTTGCGATCGCGCTGGCGTTGTATCGCAATGGCCGTTACCAAGAGTCGCTCGACGCGATTCAAGGCAATCTAGCGACTGAGAACGATTCATTCCAAGGACTGGATTACTGCATCGCCTGCATGGCTCATCATCAATTGGCGGACACGGTTAAAGCAAGAGAATACCTCGAGTTAGCCAAAGCAACCGATAGTAGCGAGTTAAATGCTACGGAGTTGCACGCGTTTCGTTTATGGCTCGCGGAAGTCAAGATGAATTTGCAATAGACGCGCGTTGCCGCTTTGCTTCGTAGATGAGCAGGGCGGCGGCAATCGAAACGTTGAGAGACTCGACTCCCGGTGCCATTGGGATGGCGATCCGGCCTGATGCCAGGGCTAACATTTCCGAACTCAATCCGCTTCCTTCGTTTCCCAACAAGAAGATCGTCGGACGTTTTAGATCCACTTCCCAAAAGGATTTCCCGTCAGCGCAGGCTGCCAGGATTTGCAAGGAAGCTGCGGCTTGTATCTTCAGGAACTGGGGGAGATCGACAACGATGGGTGGACTTCGAAACCATTGGCCAGCGGTGGAACGGAGGACTTTTGGGTTGGTCGGCGACACACCGTCACGGCTGAGAACCACATGGCTGACATCACCCGCCGCAGCAATTCGAATCATCGATCCGAGGTTGCCTGGATCTTGTAACGATTCGATCGCCAACGCCAACGAAATGGGTTTTCGATTGGCTTCATCAAACTCCAGATGGATGGCCACCGCGACAACTGGGCATCGAGTGTTGGTAGTAGAAAGGCGTCGTAACAGGTCCGGCGAGGCGGGTTGGAGCAAGACGCTTCCGCGATTTGGATCCGTTTTCATTCGTTGCAACAACGATCCATTCTGCTCGGCCCACGACTCCTCGTAACAAATGGATTCCAGCGGCCAGCCTGTCGCAATCGCTTCCTCGAGCAAGTGTGTCCCCTCGATGAGAAACCGTTTCTTGTCGCGTCGAACGGACGATTGATGCAGTTGCATGGTGGCCTTGAACCATTCGTTGTGATGGCTGGTGATCACAGGTTGGAGTCGTGTCATTCAGGATCGCGACCGGTTTCTCGAAGCGATTGATATTTCTCATCGACTTCTTGGAGTTTGGCTTCAATACTCTGAAGATCCGACTGGTACTTGGCGCGACGGGCTTCGTTTTCCTCTTGAAGTTTGACGAGCTTCAGTTTGAGTTCATCCAGATTGTCGGTTCCCCAAGTGGCCAACGCTTGGCTTTTCAGCTTTTGCAGTTGATCGGAAGCATCGCGATGCCGCGTTTCTGCCTCGATCTTGCGACGGTTCAGCTCATCGTATTTTGTTTGCAGTTGTTCAATGGAAAGCTGCCCGGGAAGCAGCGTTGGGACGGTCGATTTCTTGGACATCATAAGGGCTCACTCTGTTGGTTCGATTCGGAAAGGACGACATCGGCTAGCCTGAGAATTTCTCCGGCAACTTCCGTTTCAAACTGGTTTACATTTTCTTTCAAGAACTGCATAAGGCCAGCGCCCGATTCGGTTTTTCTGGATTGAAGCATGGCCAATCCAGTTACGAAACTGGATTGATTCGTCTCGGCTTCGTCTGTCCCCAAAGATTCCAAGTCGTAGAAGACTTGATCTGCATCTTGATGGGGAATTTTCACAGTGTGCATCCATTGGCCGTCGCAGGCGATATCCATGCGCAGGGCCGCTGGTTCGTGACCTCGGATGGAGTCGCTTCGCGAGCGACGAACGATATTGCCTGGATTGACCCAAGTCGTTTGGCCTCGAACGACATCCGCTGACGCTCGCCGATGGATGTGGCCATTGATCACATAATCGATGCCAAAGAGTTCATTCAGGTGCGTAACGACAGCCTCGTTGGGATTCGGAAAGGTCAAATCGTGATGCGTCAGCCAAATCACCAGGCCAGGTTTGGAAATGGCTTTTATCCAATCGATGGACTTTTCTTCGGAAGCCCTGGTTGAATGCGAAAACGACAATTCAAGACAGTTTGCGTCGATGGAAAAGGTCTCGGGAATCGGGTAGCGATACGGAGATCCGCCAATCACCACCGTTCGACCTTCGAAGGAACTAGCCCAAAGATGCTTTTCATCCAGCAAGCGGATAGCGCCCGCTTTAGCTAGGAGCGTTAGGCTGTCGTTTTCATCCAAGTGCGGGTTTGCACAATCGTGATTGCCGAAGATCGTTGGAATGCATTGGCCTTCGAAGAGGTCGAGCATCCGTGAGATGAGCCAGTTCGGGTTGTCGCGAGGTTTGTCGAAGATGTCCCCGAGCAAGATCGGATGAAGCTCTTGCTGTTGGCAATAATCCAAACACCATTTCAGTTTGGTCAGGATGGTTTCTGGGTAGTTGTCCCGCCGGAAACCTGGCGTGCGTCCCTCGATATGCGGATCGCCAATGAACAGCAGTCCCGAATAACGCTTGAGTTCGACGAATACGCCAATCGCATGAATTTCCATTTCGATGGTCATGACTTCGTCCCGTGCCGATGCATTTTGAACCGGATCGATTCGACCGATAGTTTCCCACCACACATATTGCATTTAGGCTCCGTCGTGAGCCATTGTTCTGTTTCAGTCTCAAGAGAACCCATTTCCTCTTGAACTTGGACGAGCAGCGATCGGTACTTGGTGAATTGCTCGGTTGTTTTTTCGACGGATGCAATCGTCTCGTTCAAAGGATTCGAATCGGTTACCGGAGGTGTAGGCGCAATCGGCTTGAGAAGGGTCAGGAGCGCGTCTAGTCGCAAGCAGTCGCGAGTCGCTTGATCGAACTGGCGGATGGTACCGCCAAGAGGCTCCTCCGGAACGAACGTGGGGAATTCTCTTAAGTCAGCGGCCGCTCGTCCGATCTCTGCCAATCTATGATTCTCGATTTCCAATGTCTTGATCCCAACGACCAAAGTTTGCAACGTGTCGGTCGCTTCCCATTTGCACGGCAGTGCAAGATCTTGATGGGCTAACGAACGCTCTCCGCAATAGGTGAATTTCGCAATCGCAAATTCCAGATCGGTCGTCATGTTCGAAAGCGGGATGTCATCGACGATCACGGGGGCCGTCGTCAGTATTGCGAGTACCCGAGAGGACTCATGTGCAAAGCAGTTACTTTCCGCTGTGATTTCCCATTCGACTGCGAACCCTGCCAAATGCTCGGTTGGATGAATAACAGGGACTGGCCGGAGTTGCAACAAGCAGTTGGTTCGATGCAACTCCATCTGTTGTTCCAACGTTGACTCCGCGAAGTTTCGAATGAGCCTTTCCAGATTCGCGATCTCGTTGGCTAGACTATCGAGTGACTGGGCTTCGAGTTCCAAGCTAACGAATTCGGCTTCGAGTTTTGGTATACTGGCCAACGTCTCGAGCGATAGCTGAAGAGCTTCATTTCTTGACGAAAGAAGTTTGGTCTGGGTTTGTGCTTCGGAGCGATGCCGCTGGTGGAGGCGTTGTATCGCGACCAGTTTTTCGGCGTCTGAAGTGGTAGAAAAAAACTGAGCGATTTGGCTTGGGGGCCGGTTGATCAGGAAGATGGGTGATTTCTGATCGCCAAAGTGTGGCTCGAAGTCTTTGTCTTCGAATTCGACTGCGGCAAGCCGCAGGGTTTCATCCAGTTCAGGTGGGGTACCACCGCGACCAAGGCGATCCTTCGGTTGACCGTTGATAACGTAGCTTGGGCTTTTGCGCTTGATCCATTGAATGGAGTGCCCCTCGCTCGTTTCAACTGAGATGGAGCATTCCTTCTGCTCGTGTTGCATCACAAAATTCGAGTTCGTATTTCGTGCAAGAATTTTCAAGGCAACCGCAACCGTGCTCTTTCCGATGTTGTTTGGCCCGACCAAAATGGTAAGGCCATCGGCCAATCGGAGCTCCGTTTTGGCATGAGCCATAAAATTTGAAAGGACTATTCTGCGGATCATCGAAATCTGGTTGCGACTATGTGGTAAACACTAACGATCAGGAAAACCGTGCGCATTGTAGCGATTGTGCTTAAAGCGCCCAACAAGCTGCCGGGATCTCGGCAATAAATATAATCATTCTATAGAGCTATGAATGCATTGTGTGCGGAATCCGATGCTAGTGTTGCGAGTCCGTGTGATTGAGAGGGCCTGATCAGACTCCCGACACAGCCACTAGCAACCCCTAATGAAGTTCAGCAGGGTAGCGTGTGGGTTTTCGGATGAAATGCATCGTGTTTCAACTTAGGACTTACACAGGCGTCTCCATACGCCACATCCTGATCAACATTTAGGGTGAATTAAACCAATCCATTCGGGAGTATTTAGAAATGACAAGAGTTAATACAAACGTCAGCTCACTAACGGCACAAAACAGGCTGCAACGCACTCAAAGCGACTTGCAAACCTCTTTGACGCGTTTGAGCACAGGTCTCCGCATCAACAGCGGTAAAGACGATCCAGCCGGTTTGATCGCTAGCGAATCGCTTCGAAGCGACATCACCAGCATCAATAAAGCCCTTACCAACACACAGCGAGCCAACCAAATCATTGGAACAGCTGACTCGGCCCTAGGACAAGTTAGCTCTTTGCTAAACGACATCCGTGGCCTAGTTACAGAGGCGGCCAACAACGGTGCGTTGAGCGACAACGAAATCGCTGCAAATCAATTGCAAGTGGACAGTTCCCTGGAAGCGATCAATCGAATTTCGCAGACAACGACGTTCCAAGGTCGACGCATTCTCGACGGCAGCTTGGATTTCCAAACCACTGCTGGCACCAATTTTTCCAAGATCACGGACTACTCGATCGATCAAGCGAACTTGGGTGCAGCTGGCTCCGTATCCGTTAATACAACGATCTCAGCAGCGGCGACCAAATCGCAAGTCGACATCACGAACGTACCAGCCGCAACGGCTGCTGCCAACGCTTTCCAAGACATATCGTTCTCGAAAGCCATCACACAGGCGACCGGTGGCTCAGTCAGTCTAACGACGGGTGGAGCCATCACTTTGGTTGCTCGAGCTGGCGGAACCGCAGATGGTGCCGAAGGCAACGGCGCTAAAACCATTAACGTACTCTACGGCCAAGTTTCTGCGAGCACCGGTTACAATGCAGGAACAGACACGATCTCCGTCAGCTTGACGCAAGCAAGCGGCACAGCAACCATCGCGGACCTGAAAGCAGCTCTGAACGGAGTGGGAGGTGCCTTTACCGCTTCTGCAGGAACAGACGCCAACACGATTACCGGGGCTAGCTCAACCACATCGGGATTGACAGGTGGTCGCGACGCGGGTTCAGCGACACTTCGAATTCTGGCAAATGATGCCGGTACTACTGCAAATGGTAAAACCGTAACCGTTTCAGAAGACAGCGGGATTGCCAGCAACAGTGCTGTGGCTTCGCTCGACGTCAGCAACAACATCGTTGTCAAGGTAAACGGAACCGTTTCTTATTCCGCTATTGCAGCAGCAATCACTTCTGGAGCAACCGGTTACAGCGCGGCGGCTACCGCTTCAGCTGGCGATCAAAACTACATCGATACCCTGGATACTCCACCTTCCGCAGTTACGCTCGGTGGTGGTGTTGCCGCAACGGGTGGACTTTCGCAAGACGTGGTTTTCTCGCTCGCAGGCAAGGGCGGATCGCAAGTCTTCAATTTCAAAGCTGGAACCACGATTAATCAGCTTAAGGATGCCATTAATTTGCTGAAAGACTCGACCGGTATTTCGGCTGGGATCAATGCGACCACGACAACCACTCTCGAATTGAAATCGGATGATTACGGTTCGAAGTCGTTCGTGGACATCAACGTTATTTCGGAAGGATCGGGCGGATCGATTACAACCGGTCTGGGTGCAGTTTCGAAGAAGCGAGACAAAGGTGACGACATTATCGCAACCATCAATGGCCTTCGCGCCAAAGGTGATGGCAACTCGCTATCTATCAATACTTCAACGCTTGCTTTCAAGGCAACCATTGAAGCTGGATTCACGGGGACATCGTCCTTTACCATCAGTGGCGGCGGCGCTCAGTTCCAATTGGGCCCAGACGTGGTCAGTTCGCAACAAGCTCGACTCGGTATCGCTTCGGTGAACACTGGCAGCCTGGGCGGCATCTTCGGCAAGTTGTACGAACTTGGTAGCGGTGAAGGTAAGTCGTTGGCCACCGACGCCAACGGCGCTGCCAAGATCATCAATGACGTCGTCGAAAAAGTAACCTCTTTGCGAGGTCGATTGGGTGCGTTTCAACGAACGACTCTCGACAGCAACACCGTGTCGCTCAACGATACGCTGGCTAACTTGAACGAAGCCCAAAGCTCGATTCGCGATGCCGACTTTGCCAAGGAATCCGCTAACTTGACACGCGCTCAGATCCTGGTTCAATCCGGCACGAGTGTGTTGGGAATCGCTAACCAAAGCTCGCAATCGGTTCTGTCGCTCTTGCGATAAGCCAAACCGCGATTCTTGAGTAAAAAAGCTAAAAAGGCGTGACGGAAGAATTTCCTTCACGCCTTTTTTCTTGCGAACAGCAGTTCTCGGTAAGTTCACCCTCGCATGACACCGATAGTACTTCGGTGCATGAATACCTCTTTTGCAGTCGAACAACCCAGTGATTTACGAATCACGCGCCAACCTTGGATACCATGGGTAGAATTCAATCAAATATCGGCCTGACGACAGGCCTCGACATTCAATCCACGGTCAATCAATTGATTGGTGTTTCCAAACAGCCAATCGATCGCTTGCAATTGCGCATCAAGGGGTTTCAGTCCCAACAGGTTGCAATCAACGAGCTGACAGCGCTCGTCATCGGTATCCAACTCCAATCCGACAAGTTAGGAAAAGTGTCGGGACTTTCAAGCACCTCGGTTGCTTCGAGCAAACCGGATTCGCTTTCGGTCGTCGCCTCCGGAACTCCCTCGGCTGGCAACTATTCCGTCCAAACTATCCAAACCGCGCAAACAGCCACTGCCGCGAGCACACCTTTTACAAGTTCCAGCGATACACTCCAAAGCGGTGATTTCGTAGTTCGGACCGGTGGGTTTGTGGATGCCAGTAGTGCCATCGATGACCTGCTCGGCGGATCTGGAATTGCGCGAGGCAGAATCAGAATTACCGACCGTAGCGGAACGAGCAAAGAAATTGACCTGCGATTCGCGGCATCGACCGATGATTTGCTAAAGACCATCAACAACACCAGCGGTCTCAGAGTCAACGCAAAAGCTGTTGGCGATCGTATCGTCTTGAGTGATTTGACAGGTCAGATTACGTCCAATTTGATCGTCGAGGACGTTGGAGAGGGCCATACCGCGGCGGATCTTGGACTCAGCGGTGTCAACGTCGCCGCTACCTCGGCAACAGGTGAAGACATCGTTTTCATTGGCAGCAATACGCGTCTGAGTACGCTGCGCGATAATCGAGGCCTGGCGTTTTCTGCAGGCACCGATATTTCGGTTACCCTTCGAGACGGCTCAACGCTGAACATCGATGCCAACGCGACCAAGAACCCTGCCACGGTCAACCAGTTGCTCACCGTCATCAACTCTGCAGACTCGAGCAAACTCGAAGCTCGTATCAAGTCCGATGGGTCTGGACTCGAATTGATCGATAAGACAACAGGCGCTAGCACTTTTGCTGCTACGGGAAAGCTCGCAGACCAACTAGGATTTACGGGTGCGAGTGGAGCTTCCGGAACAATCAGCGGAATTCGAATCCAGAGCACGCTTCAAGGACCACTCCTGTCATCACTCAAAGGCGGGCAAGGCATTGGAACCCCCGGTTTGGTCGCAATCACCAATCGAGCAGGAATTACTACCAACATAGATTTGGCCGGTGCCGTCAGCCTCCGAGAGGTGGTGGATCGGGTCAACTCTGGGAACGCTGGCGTTACAGCATCGCTCAATAAATCCCGCACGGGCATCGTCCTGCAAGATGTGACGGGTTCGACAACCAGTAATTTAATCGTCGCGGATGGTGACAGCAAACAATCGGCAACCAAGCTCAATCTGGCCGTGAACGCAGCCAAGAACACGGTCGACTCGAACTCGCTTGGTCTACAATATGTGAGCGAAGCGACTGACCTGAAGAGCCTCAACCAAGGCCGGGGGGTTCGTTTGGGTTCGTTTTCGATAACGAATTCTGCTGGCGTGAAGTCTGCAGTCAACCTTACGCAAATCAGCGCGGCAACGGTAGGCGATGTCATTAAAGCGATCAACGACACCAACATCAACGTGGTCGCGCGTTTGAACGAAAATGGCGATGGTATTGTGCTCGTCGACTCTTCCAATGGCTCTGGTACATTGACGATTACGGATTCCTTGTCCAACAACGCAGCCGCAGACCTTGGAATTGCGGGAACTGGAAAGAGTCTCACAAACCCGTCGCGTCAAGAAATCGATGGATCCCAAACCTTCAAACTAAGCTTGACAGGCACGGAAACAATCGCACAGGTTGTCGAAAAGATCAATGCATCGAACGGTCCGTTGACCGCTTCTATTCTTACCTCAGGCCAAAGCTCCGTTCGAATCCTGTTTACATCTAGAGCCAGTGGAGACATTGGTCGGGTTGTAGCAGAGGGAGACGCGGTTGGCCTAACAGTCAATTCGTCCGGGGCAGGGCGAGATGCGATTATCTCGGTTGGAAGTGGCGGAGACGCGGGAGGTACACTGGTTCGATCCTCGACGAGTTCGATTGTCAACGCAATCGATGGCTTGACGCTGAGCGTCAAGGAGCTTTCTGCAACCCCAATCGAAGTCAGTGTGACGTCCAGCAACTCGACGATCGAGAAGAACTTGCAACTGTTTGTCGACCAATTCAATAAAGTTCGAGACAAAATCGACAAGGAAACAGCGTTCGATTCGACCGCCAAAACTTCTGGCCAATTGTTTGGCAGCAACGAGACATTACGAGTTGATCAAGCGTTGACTCGCTTTATCAGTCAGCGAACATTCTCGTCAGGCAAAATACAATCGCTTGAGCAATTAGGAGTGAGTCTCGACGACAAAGGCAAATTGAAATTCGACAAGACAAAGCTAGCCACGGCCATTGAGACCAATTCCAAAGATGTCCAAACCTTCTTTACTGCGGAAAAGACTGGGTTCACCGTACGTGCCAAAGCCGTGTTGGATAACCTGGTCGGTGTGAAGAACAGCGTACTCGTCAATCGCAGCCAGTCGCTGCAAAGGCAAATCGAAAACTCAACGGATCGGGTTACGTTCTTAAATGGTCGACTGGATAAAGAACGCGAAAAATTGCTCAAGCAGTTTTATGACCTGGAAACCAACATCGCCAAAATTAAGAACAACGGCAGTGCGATCAATCAGCTCGGCATTACGTTGAAATAGGTACTAGAACGCCAAAACATGGTTGAGGGGGGCGAGCCACTCCTGTAACCATGTCTTCATCGACTTTGTCCAACCCATTCATTGCTCGGGAGGGTGAGGCTCCTGCCGAACCATGGCCGCGCCCGCTCGGCAGGAGCCTCGCCCTCCCGTTGTTTTTCAATCGATTCGGCATTGCAACGATGGTTGAGGGGGGGACACGCACCCGATCAACCTGGTGGTCCCTCGATGCCACGGTTTTGGCTCATGGCTGCGTTGAATTGTTCGAGAAGTTGCTGATGCGTTACAGGGATGGCTGGAACGGCTCTTTCGAGACGCTGTACCTGCGGAGCATTGCGGTTGTTATGCAGGACTCGGTCGACTTCTTCCTCCAACATCAATAGCCATGCCGGAATGTCTAGGCCGACGCCGGTCGGTTCACGCATCATCAAGTGGGATTCTTGAATCAGCAAGTCAAAGGCACGGCTATCCTCTTTGTCACTTGCACGCAATTGTCGCATGGCCGGACGTATGAGGGCTCGCATCCGATCGATGGTCATTGGCTTGACAAAACGTTCATTCAAACGGTCGGCCACGGTTGGCATTTTCATGGCATATTGCTGCTGAAGTTTTGCGAGTTTTTCCAGGTACTGATCGGACTCGCGGGCCACGCGTTCGGCAAGGGCTCGACGCCATTGCTGAGCCGAGTTTTGACAACCGGAATGCACAAGCACTTCATGAGCCCAGAAGACCGGCTTCAGATTCCAACAAACGCGATCGTATCGGACCCGCAACCTCAAAAAATCCAACAACATGTATAGCATTTCACCGCGATCGGACTGCGTGGTGGTGCTGTTGTAGTCCTTGTACTCAGCGTAGTGATCGATGATGGCTTCAAACACAACGGCCAGCCAACGTTGCGCCTCCTCAATCGGGATTTCGCCACTCTCAATCGCATCGAGCAATGGCTGAACTTCGTCGCTATCTTGATTCTTGATCGCTTGCTCCAGGTAGTTCCCAACCCCTTGGTGCAGGATTGCCCTGACATTGGAGAGTTTCAAGAAGCCTTGCGTAAATATCCCCTTGCCATACTTTTGGATGAACTGAGACAGTTGTTTCCAAGTGCCAGACCCATCGATGGTCTCGAGTACGCTTAGGCGAAGCGTACGCGAGTGCGACAGCCAGCTACCCAGGAGAATCTCAGTCAGTTGTTCTAGCAACGGGACCAATTGGTCGTTATTGGGTTCAGGCGGATTTTGATCGACGAGGCTGTCCAGTTCTAACTTGGACCACTCGGGCCGAATAGCGGCTTTTTTGTTGCGTCGTTTTTCGGTGCTGGGTTTGCCTGGATTTTCGGTTTGCCATTGATAGGCGTTGCGAACCAAACAACGAACCATCGATTTGAATGCGATTTGAAATAGATCGTCAAATTCGGTCACGGCACCATGTCCAACTGGATTCTGGTGCTCCATGTGGCGAGCGGTATCAACCAGCCGACACGCTTGATAGAAGAAGCCTTGCCTAGGGAGCCAGGTCAAGAGGTGGGTCAACGCTCGTCGACGCACGCGAGCGTTCAGGATATCGCGAGGTTGTCCGCCGCGGGTTAACGACACATAAAGTAGCTTTTGTTCGCGTAGCACCGCCACGAAACTTGGGAACGTCTTTTCGACCCGGCTGCGACGTCCCGCCATCAAGTCACCGAACAACTCGACCGTTAAGACTTCGTCTTTAGGCAGTCCATCGAGCAGCGGCTGGCAACTGGCAAGATCGTCGGTGTGCGCCAAACTGGCCCCGATCAACATCCGACCAGCATCCGCCGTTTCTACGGCTGCAGCCAAGATGCGTTCCATCAACGACTCTTTGATGACCCGCTGCCGATCGTAGCGAGCCATCGAATCGGTATCGGTTCCACCACGCGCTACTTTGAACGATTGAATCTGATCGAGCAAATCGACCAACGCGTTGCGATTATGCAGGCACTGAGCGCTCCAACGTCGCAAGGCTGCGACAACACGCGTTCTTCGGGCTGCACCCGCGATGACGGATTCGGACGGCCCCACCGGTTCCGTTTCGAGGGTTTGCGTCGATTGCGAAACCAGTTTCCACATTTGAGCTAGAGCAGCTAAAAAAGTCAGATGCTCTCCTAATCGCTTGGACTCGGATACCAATTCTTCGGAGGAACCTTCGTCGTGTTCATAGACAGGCCCCTCGACTCCGTCGTCGGTGCTATCGGAATAGGTCACTCCTTCGTAGGCTGCGTCAAAGAGCGAGGCCTTGTCGTTGGCCTCTTCGCCTTCGTCACTGGATTCGTCCTCATTTCGGTCACCTGCGGCCATCAAGTCCGACTTATCGTCCGGTCGCTTTTTCGGCTTGCCCGGTTTAGCGAGCCGGAATTCTGGAACCGCCCAAAAGGACTCTCCGTTGGCTTCCAGGTAGTCGAAGAATTTTTCGACCATCGACCAAACGAAATCGGGTGACTTAGGTGTATCTGTTTGTTTTTGAGCGTCCGAAACCTGTTCCACGGCAATGGTGGGTTGCGGTTCGTTAGAGTATTCGAACAACTGTTCCAGCCATATGCGAGCTAGATCCGAGTACGAGGTGTTTCCGCTTTGCAGTCCAACACGCCCGGCTTGGCTCAACCAGTGAACAAGCAAAGCCATACCACCCACGAAGTCGTGGCGGTCAAGCAACGCTTCGATGACCAATGCGTACGCCTTGGGGGAATCGAACAAGTCTGCGTGCGGCGCCCAAAACTTGAGATCGCCAGCTGCTGCCCCACCTTGGTGCCAGAGCCTTAATGCGCGAGAAACCAATTGCGACGATTCGAGTGCATCCTGGGAATCGGTAGCTGCAACGTCGCTCACTTGGTGCGCCGCGTATTTTCGCCACCAGTCCGAAATCGCTTGAAAACGCTCTTCGGTTCGTTTGGAGAGCGCCTCTTGGTCGGTCGCCGCCGCTTCTCGCCATAGTCGGGACAGGAAGCCAAAGGTTTGCTCCATAATCTGCACCAACTCTTCCACACGTTCGTCGATAACGGTGGAATCCGAGCCAACAAAACGCGGGAAATTGCCAGCAAAGCCAAGAATGTTCCATGGATCAACCAGAGCCCCGCATTCGACCCCACGTTGTATCAAATCAAAAATCTGGTCCGGTACATCGCCCGCTTTTGCAAGCTCGCCACGTCGCAGCAATTGGTTCCCAACGGTTAACAAACAGTCTATTCGGCAAAGGATTCTGGCGGAGGGCACTTGCACATCGTCCGCTTCCTCTTTGGCAGCGTTGGCACTTCCCATCCTCGCAAAAATGCGAGCGAGTTGGACATGTTCCACTTGCGATGCGCGCAAACGGGCCAGGGTCGTATTGAGTTGTTGTCGTGCGCCGCCCAAGGGTTGACGTCTTATCGCCGCTTCGTTGCGCAAACGCTCTGCGTGAACTCCGGTTAACTGTTGCAAAAACTCGGTATAAAACGCATCGCGATACAAAGCGATCTGCGCGAGCAAGTTAACAAGGGTCGTTGTGGACGAAAACGAGTTGGCGCTCCCTCCTGAAATACCGGAAGCCATCAGCATGGTTCCAGCCAGCACGACTGCTGCTTCGGTCAGAGTCTCGTCGTGCGGAAGTTCTTTTTCTTTAGCGACCCTATCGAGCAACGCATCCACCGTGACTTGCTGCAGTACAAAGCGGCGGTACGTTCCGCTCTGGTCCATCAAGTGTGGATCCCACTGACCGAAATAATAATTGGGTCGTTTGTTGACTGGGTGATCGAAATCGTAGGCTCGGACGTCGAGAGCCAATTCATCGAGGTTGTTCGGATCGAACTGAGCATCCCGCAGGATGTTTGGCGATGTCTTCCTAAGGATTTCGAGGGCCTTGGTAATGATCTCACAATAGGGTCCGTTCGCGACACCGACATCACGAATATAGAGAGGTATCGGACGAAGCCACTCGTGACCATTGGGTTCTAAACGCCGGCCCTCAAGGACTGCGACCGGCCGAAATCCAACATAGTCGTTCAGTTGGTCGATCGCTTTGGCCACGATCCGATCAATTTCATTCCAGGGAGCCCCCTGCTGTAGCACACATTCGATAGCTCGGCCCAGGAACAGCCCGTTGAATAATCCCTCAGGCTCCTGGTGGAAGAGCAGGTCGCTATGGTAATCCAGGTAATCTGGCAATAAGTACAGCCAGACGATTTGGAGAACCTGACTGGCCTGATCGCTTTCGCGAAAGATCTCCTTTTCGTCGCGCAGCTTGCCAAGCCGGTCTTGCAGCCATTGCTGGATCGTCAGCCAAGGAGGCAGGCCAGCGTAGGGACTGTATTGCCCGGGCGTCCCCGCTAAAGCTAAGCCGTAAAGCCGATTCAGAGCGGCAAGGGATTTTGGATCCGATTTTCCGGACGAAAAATTGAGGTAGCCCAAAACATGGGCCAAATCTTCGTCTCTTCCATCCGTTCGATTTTCGTTGGCCACCAGTTACCCCAGGCAATCCGATCCGCGATTTCGCTCCCGCACCGACTTAAGTGCGTTTTGCCGGCTCGATCGGTTAATGGTAAATCGGCTTGAAGAATCGCGGAAGTGGCAGAACAACCAACATAGAAGGCATATGTGAAGATTGTGGCGATCGATTGACCAATATTTCCCGGCAACATTTGGCTCATTTCCTGTTTATGACCTAAATTTGCTCGCCGTTTCGGCGATTGTGCAGACAATGTGGAAGGCGCGGAAAAGAGACATGGAAAGTTGCGACATAGCGAAAGATGCCACGAGATACCCGTTAGGAACGGACAACAAGGCAGTGCTAGGCACCTCTGTCCCTTGTGCGATATCAAAAAACACCGCCGCGCAGTTACCAGAGGAAAACCAGGTTGTCATCTCGTTCGACAACGCTGAACGCATTCTTGCGAAAGCAACCGCCCCCGATTCGCCCCTTGAGCTTTCGGTGGTGATGCCATGCCTTAACGAAGCGGATACGGTCGCGAGTTGCGTCCGAAAGGCCATCGCGACGCTTAACGCAATGGGAATCGCGTCCGAAGTCATCGTCGCAGATAACGGCAGTACGGACGGCTCCCAGGCATTGGCCAGCGCCGCCGGAGCTCGAGTTGTCCATGTCGCCGAACGTGGCTACGGCGCCGCTCTCATGGGCGGGATTCGACAAGCTCGCGGACGATTCGTCCTGATGGGGGATGCAGACGACAGCTATGACTTTGCCGCGCTGCCGCAATTCTACGAAAAACTAAACGCCGGTATGGATATCGTTCAAGGGTGCCGACTGCCTCGCGGTGGAGGCCAAGTTCTACCAGGCGCTATGCCTTTTCTACATCAATGGCTTGGGAACCCTCTACTGTCCTGCCTTGTTCGGACCATGTTTCGAACTTCGGTTCATGACGTCTACTGCGGGATGCGAGGCTTTCGACGTGAATGGCAAGCCTCCTTGGACCAACGCTGCACGGGGATGGAATTTGCCACGGAAATGATCATTAAGTCGACCTTGTTCGGCGGTGCGATGGACCAAGTGCCAATCACGTTGCATCCCGATGGGCGAATCAACCAACGTTCGCATCTGCGAACGTTTCGCGACGGCTGGCGGACGCTTCGGTTTTTTATGTTGTTGAGTCCGCGCTGGACGTTTTTAGTCCCTGGCGTTTCGCTTGGAACGATCGGCTTTTTGCTTTGCGCACTGGCGTTGCCGGGATTCAAACTCGCAGGAGTCGCGCTGGATGTTCATACCTTGCTCGTGGGCACTCTTGCGATTCTCATCGCATCGCAACTAATCTGGTGTGCCATCCTCGCCAAAACATTCGCGGTGACCGAAGGCGTACTTCCGAAGAACCATCGGTTGGAGGTGTTCGCGCGGGTGATGACACTCGAAAGATTGCTGGCCATTTCACTTGGGATGGCTGCCGTCGGAGTCAGTTTGATCGCCAGCGTGTCCTTTCAGTGGATGGCCTCTGGTTTCGGTGAGCTGCATTATGCGACATCCATGCGGTGGATTATCCCAGCGGTGGGAATGATCGCGTTGTCGGTTCAATGCGCCGCTTCGAGCTTCTTGCTCAGCGTGCTCCGCATGGCAAGGCTTTGAGTCGCTGTAGCTGAGCGAGGCCCTCGCTCTGGTCCAAGCACCTGAACGTGTGACGCGTCCCGAGTCTACGAAGGGCGTGGTGAGTCGCTAGAAACATTTGCCTCAATTCCCACGCCCACGCATTCGCTTTGGGCGTGCCACACGCTTTGGGCGTGCCACACGTTTTTGGGCGTGCCACACGTTTCGGGTATGTCACACGTTTGGGGCTTGTTACAAGTTCCGACGCCAGCGATACTTAGATTGAACACCGATGGTGGACACCCGTTCTACCAGCGGAATCTTTACTGAGGAATTCCATGCTTGGTTCGCGTTGGTTGGTGATTGTTGCAGCAATTTCCGGTTTCATTTGTGTCGGAATTGGAGCCATGGGCTCGCATTCGCTCCCCAAACGCCTCCAACAAGCTGGCCTATCGGATATAGAAGTTCAAAAGAAAATCGGGCAATGTGAAATTGCGGTGAAGTACCAAATGTTTCACACTTTGGCCATTCTTTCGCTTGGACTTGCTCCCGCAACCGCAACCAGTCGAGCTTGGAAAGTGGCGTGCATTCTCTTCTTGGTTGGGATCAGTCTATTCTCAGGCGGGCTCTACAGCATGGTTTTCTTCGACGCTATGGGGCATTGGAGCATCGTCCCATTGGGTGGAGCAACCATGATGCTAGCTTGGATCACTCTAGGTTTTGGGGCGATTTTTCATGGCAAAACCGACCTGGGTACTGGCAAACTGACTCCGTAGGTTCAATACTAGAGAGAGTTCCGTTACGGATACTGGTTGCAACGAAAGAAAAGCGAGACAAAGCATGCGTACTACGAAATGGTTTTCCAGATCCATTGCAAAGTGGACGCTTGCTTTCGGTTGTGTAACGATGGGTTCTGTGGTGATGGAGTCGCAGGCATTTGGCCATTTTCCTTTTCACCATCATCACGGATGCTACAGCTCCTTCGGTTGGGGCTCGCACTATTACGGAGGTTACTCTAGTTTTTATGGCTTGCGGTCTTCGTATTACTACCCATCCCTTTCGTTTTGCTACACGCCTCGCTATTACTCGGTCAATTACTACACGCCGACTTACTTCGCCCCTGCGTACTATTCACCTGTTTACTACGCCCCAGCGTATTACCCATGCTCATCCTGGAGCAACGTTCAGACCAACGTCGGTTTCCCTATCGCAAATAACAGTTTTCCTCAAACGTCGACTGCGAACTGGTTCGCGGCTGGCAATCAAGTGAAGGTTCCGCTGGCCGCTCAGGCTCGCACTTTTCAACCCAATTCGCCGCTCGCGAGCTTACCTGTTTCGAAAATGGACTCCCTTACGAAAGTCGCGAAGGAAAGCGATACGATCGACAACGAACGAGGTCTAAGGTTTGTTTCCAACAAGCCAGTACTGCTGCAGCCCTATTCGCCCATATGGACCAAAGCCGCCGTCGGTATCGTCGATGACATGGTGGCCGCTGGCGAACTAGACCATGCCCATTCTTCGTGCCAGAGCATGGAACGCATTACACAACCCAAAGGGGCAGGTGTGTACCTTCGACAAGCATTGCTCAAGTACTTCGCGAACGACGGAAGTTCTGCCGAGAAACCCTCGACCGACGAAGTCTTACGTTTGTTGGAACTGGCTTGTGAAGCTGGAAGCCGAGTGTTACCCAACGAGCTCTCGAAAGACTCACTTCAGGACTATTTCGCTGCATGCTTAGTGGACATCAACGCAAAATTGGAACTATTGTCGCAGTCGGTGCTAGAATCGCCGAACCAATCTGGGCGCGAGTTGCTGCTATTGTCCGCATTGCTGAAACTAGACGGTCAAGCCGATCGAGCGAGACTCTTTGCGAGCGAAGTCGAAAAGCAAGTTGCTAAGTCCGGATCGTTTCGCTGGAACCGTCTCTTGGATGCTTGCTTGAACTAGGCAGAAACGCCGCGATTGGTCTCAAAATCGTCGTTCTGCCCGTGATGGCTAGCCACAAAAAGCCACAAAGGGCACAAAAGCAGAAACGGATAGATTGTTAGGCTAACAGCCTAGACCCTTTTTGTGATTTTTGTGCCTTTTCGTGGCTAGCGGAATAACGCGTTCAATCCATCCTCTATTTGAATCAACCAATCAGCTTGCGGTACAACCTTGCCGTTCTTTCGGCCATCTTCACATCCGAGAATCCTTGGCGATGTCGCACGACTGCCAAGCGACTCATCCGAGTCCATTCTAAACGGTCTGAGATGAACACTTGAATCGCTTGAGAAAGCGAATCTGAGTCCTGAGGCCGCGCGAGCAAGCCTTCATGGCCGTGTCGAATCACTTCAGGAGTACCCTCGACGCTGGTCGCAATCACAGGAACGCCGCAAGCCAACGCCTCCAAAACGACCATCGGCATGCCTTCACCGAACAGGCTAGGCAATACCATTGCATCCAACGTTCGCATGACAGCCGGAACGTCTTTGGTAAAGCCACGCAAATGCACGATCCCATCTAGGTTGAGCCGTTGGATGAGTCCTCGAATGCTCGATTCATATTCTGGGGTCTCGAACCCTCCAATCACTTCGAGCGTGATTCGATCCTTTGCCCCGTTCAATTTGGCGATCGCCTCGAGCAAAACCTCGATCCCTTTGCGAGGACGAACCAGAGCTACCATTCCGAGTTTCCAAGTCCGTTGATCGAGTCGAATGGCCGGATCGATAGGAGGTTGCTCTGCTACGCCATTTGCGACCGCGGTTATTTTGTTGCGTGAATAACCGCGCGAGAGCATTTCGCGCCGAAGCGATTTCGATACGGTGATGATATGATCTGCGTTTCGGAGCGAATAAGCTTCTACCCAATCGTTGACTCGATTGACCATACCTCGGGTAGAATCGCGCGCGGTTGGGGAATGGACGTGGTAGACCCAAGGTAGTTCGCAACGTTTTGAAACGAAACTTGCGATCATGGCCGTTCTTGGTGTGTGTGCGTGGAGTACATCCGACTGCGTCTCATATGCGTAGTCTGCGATGCGTTGGACAATGCTCAGGTCGAAACGACTCTTCATCCCGATCGATCGAACCATATCGCGATTCAAACCGCATAATTCGGGAAATTTGCCGGGTTTCAAACATGCGAAATGAGCGGACACGCCAAAGTCGGGCAATCGATTGCCGAGAAGTTGCTGGACCCGTTCTGCACCCGAGAAGTGTTCGCCGTTAATGAGATGCAATGAAGACAGTTCGCGCTGGGCAAGGAATTCTTCGCCACGAAATAAGACCAAAGGGGAACTAACCGAGTTGCTGTACGATGGGGCTAGGGTGGACATGGCAGATGGCGTTTGGGTTAGGGTGGTGGCCGACAGAGGCTGGCATGCAACCCTAGGTCAAAATGCGATTGATAGCTAAGTTTCCGAATCAACCTGATGCAACTTTCTTGCGATTCAATCGTCACAACCCGAAGATTCGGTCTAGGTAGTTTTTGGGGCAGTTGCTATCGTGCCAGCGATAGGCAGGTCGGCTGTCGGCAAGCAGCCCATGGAAGGGCGAATCTAAATTCAGCAATGTCATGGATGATGAACATGAATAATCAGGGGAAAAAGTTCTATAGGCACTCTACACTTGGATTCCTTGCCGGTGCATGGCTCCTAGGCGTGGGCTCACTGGCAGTAGGCCAACAGGGAGTCGCACCACCTGCAGCGGGCTATGGCAACCGAGCGCCAACGACGAATCAAAAGCCCGTTGGGCCACAAGCGGGAGGCAATCCGACAGGTCGTCCAGCTCTTGGCCAGGGGCTTGGAACGCCAGCCAGTCCGGCCCAGAATCCAGCAATGAATCCGGCGCTCAATCCAGCTTTGAATCAACGCCCCGTATCGAGTCCAATTCCGGGTAATGGCAGTGGAAAAGAAGTTGTCACCAAGAATCCTTTTCCCGCACTTTCGCCCGCGGAACAAGCGCATCTGGATCAGGTGCTCAATTACTGGGAGGGTTCGACCGCAAATATCGAACGCTATTCCTGCAAACTATTGCGATGGCAGTACAACTCGTCGGACAATTTCGTTGCTGAGTTGGCCAAAAAGTTGGGAACGGATATTCGCAACGTCAACGTTTCGAGTGCCTCGGGTGAGTTGAAATACATGGCACCTGACAAAGGGTTGTTCAAAATCGATAAGTTGCTCAAGCTTACAGGTCTACTCGATGCAACCAACCAAAAGGAGATGAAGGAGTTTGACAACGTGTTTGGAGAATGGTGGCTTTGCGATGGTGAAAAGGTGTTTGAGTACGATCGGAGCAGAAAAGAATGCACTCGATTTACGATGCCATCGGAATTGAGAGGGGCTGGAATTCTTGAATCGCCAATGCCCTTCATGTTTGGGGTCAAAGCAGAAAAGATCAAGGCACGCTACTGGGTGCGATTACTGCCGCCTCCTAAGGGCCAAAACGAAAAACCGCGAGATGACATTTTCGTCATCGAAGCCTACCCCAAACTGCAATCGGATGCAGTCAATTACGACCATGTTCAGATTTATCTCGACCGAGAATTGTTCTTGCCAATCATGCTCATCAAATTCAACCCGGAGCACGTTGACGAACCAGGTCAAGTATTGAACGACAATCGAGAGGTCTTTCAATTCAGCGATCGCGTGAAGAATGCCAGTCTACTTCAGAAGTTCGGTGAGCTTTTCCGCAAAGAGTTCATTCCATTCGATATCCCCAAGGATTGGAAAGTGGAAGACAAGGTTTTCGCTCCACCGGCGGTAGACAATTTGCGGGCTGCCAATAACCCGGCCGCACAGAACCCTATCAAGTGATGAATCCATTCGGATGAGCTTCACCCATTTCAAACTCTTGGCACTCGTTTTCGTGTGCGCAGGCTTGGCTCTTCAAGCTGGCTGCGCTACTTGGCTCCCATCGGGTGAAGAGCCCGCAGCAGCACATGCGATGGCTGGCTTTGGGTCGACCGTAACAACGGGCGACGCGGCGGGGGTCGAAACGATTTTGGTGCGGCTGAATCCGTCGCAAGCAGACCGACTCCCTGCGGTCTGGGCGCAAATCGACGAGCAAGCCTTGAAGCCGGAATTGCGAATCGCTATGGACAAGAATGGGCTTCGAGCCGGCAAAATCGCTGGCAACACGCCGCCGCTACTGGATGAGTGGATTCGGCAAACAGTTCAACGCATTGGCGAAGATCCGCTAGAACAAGCAGGCTTCGCGGCGGACGTTTCGTCTTTCTCACAGTTATGGCGGTGTCGAGCCAACGTTCGGAAGGAACTCTCGGTTCGAAATATTTCAACGGGACCGACATGCGTTTTTTACCATGATGTTGCCTCTAAGGGACATGTATACGACGCGCCCCATTTCATCTACGCCATTCAAGCGACTCCGCACGGAGACGCGTCCGCCACCATCCGCTTGACCCCGGAAATGCAACACGGAGAACTGGTCAAGAAAGTGATCGCACGGGAATCGGCCATACGCACAGATACACGTCGGGAATCGGTAACATGGGAGCAGCTCGCCATCGATTTGCGGATTCAAAAAGGCGATTGCATTATCATCGGTCCAACCCCAGACTCTCGCGGTTTGGGCGAACACTTCTTTCATACCAAAACACAAACGGGTGAAATTCAACCGGTGCTGCTACTGGTTCGACTCAGTGAAGCCAATGCGGATAACGGCTTTGTTCGTCCACTGGTAACGCAGTCCTCGCCACCCGCCGCTCGCTAATGGCATTGCGTGTGGCATGTCCAGAGTATACGAACGGCGTGGGAGTCGCTAGGAAATGTCGCCTTTCGCTCCGCGAAAGTGCGCCGCGTAAACGCACTTTCGCGGAGCGAAAGGCGACCATAATGGGGCGAACTCGAATGCGAGGAGAGATAAGAACATGGAATGGATCGAATGTGTCCGATGGTGCCATTGGAACGAAGACCAAGAGTCGGTAGATGCATTGATCGAATTGTTGACGGATCTCAGTTTGCGTTCCCGTTACTCAACTCCGATCCTGTCCAAGATGCAATACGAGGCAGGGGATTGCGCTGGGGGCTACCTAGTCTTGTACCCAGGAGCCCTCGCGTCCGTTGGCAACTTGAGGTCCGAATCGCGAGACAACGAGGATCTAGTGAATGCGTTTCTGGTCAAGACAGCGAAGGAACTCTTTCAGGCTGCGTTCGATTCAGGCGCCGAAATGGTTCAAGCCATTTCTCCTTTGATTGCCTCGACTCCTACCAAATCATCCGAACCTGCGTTCGTCGTTCCAGACCCACACCGCGATGAAGTTTTGAGAAACGCTGGCATGCAGCCTGTCGCTAAACTTGTTCAGATGGAGTGCCTTGGCATTCCGACTGTTGCAACGCCCGGCATTTCTTCGGTGGTGAACGGGCCCTGTGAACTTGCCTTTGTTTCGCATCACGAACTATCTTCCCTGGAATGGAGCCAGTTGGTTGAACGCACATATGTAGATACTCGCGACGTTCCAGAGCTAAATGGTCTGCGTGACATTCAAAGCACACTGGAAGGCTATGGATCGACGATTGAGGGGGTCCCGAAGACTTGGTGGGCCGTGCAATGCCAAGGGGTCAATATCGGCTGTTTGCTGCTTACTCCGTCGGCAACGAAGTGGTGTGAAATAACCTATCTCGGTTTGGAACCCGAGTGGCGTGGCCAAGGCCTGTCGAAAGTTGTCATGAGTTTTGTTCGAGACTGGGCATTGGAACACGGAATCGAAGGGCTTACGTTGGCCGTGGACTTGCGAAACACACCCGCCATTCGCCTTTATCAATCGTTCGGTTTTGTAACGGAGCGATTTGTACAGGCGTGGATTTGCTTCCCTAAATAGCTATCCATTGCACAATGGAACGCTAGGGTTCGGACTGTTCATCAAATCGGCGAGCGTGGTTGATCGAAATACGTCTTCAATACCTTCCAAGGCGCTGTCCATCTTCTTGTGCAAGGAACAAAGCCTTTTGCGATGGCTAGACAGTTCTAGCGGGCAGGTGTGGATGCGTTGAATAGGATCGACGCATTGGACAACTTCATAAATCGTTAGTTGATCCGGAGTCTTGCTTAGCAAAAATCCGCCGCTTACTCCCCGCTTTACGGTAATCAGGCCCTCTCGGGTCAACGTTTGCAAAACCTTGGAAAGATAAGGCGCAGGGACTTGGGTCGCTTTTGCAATTTGCGCAGTCGTTTGAAGCACCTTTGGCAGCTTTGCCAGGTGTACTATTGCCCGAAGCGCGTATTCAACCGTTTGCGAAAACATAAATCAATGCAGCGAAGGAAAGCGAGTTGCGATGTGAAAAACATCAATCATAACCCGAAACTTAAGTGAGGGGCCTGCGAAGTTTTCCTTCGCTTACTCTTTTCCCTCGCTTACGCTTCGGGTTGGGATACTTCACTCTCCTGATAGCCTCGCTATTCGCCGTCTCGGTGGAGCGGCAATTGAAAGGATACACCACCCACGATCTTTTTGCCTCGATAGTTGTCATGACACAGGATGCATTTCTCTAATGCCATCGGCAGGGTCGTCATGGTCCTCAAGTATTCCTTGCCGTCGATGACTTCGACCGCATCGATCATGTCCTTACCGGCAAGCATTTCTTTAACGGCTCGCTTCTCAAAAGCGTCTTTCGGAGAGTTTTCTGGATTGATTGGTTCACCCAGACCGTCAACCAACCTGACGACGTGGTAATTCCCGTCCTTCATCGCTTTCACGACTGGCTGAAAGGTGGTGATCGCGGCAGTGGACGAGTCGTTCTCGACATACGTTTGCGTTACCGAAACGATGGCTGTTTTGTACAGCGTATCGAGCATCTTGGTTTCTCGTCTCGCACTCCGCAAATTCCGGTCTTTTTCTAAGGAAGCTTCCTTGTCGTTGCCAGCCGCATAGTGCCAAAGACCGAATGCGGTCAGGGCTGCGGTTCCAATAAGAAACAATCGTGCATTCCAAGTTGACATGATTACGCCTTGTTGAGAGGAGGTTTATTTGGTCTGACGCCTGACTTAAACAGGACAGAGGTGTCTAGTATAGCCCTTTCCATGCAAAAGGACAATACAGGACGAAAAGGTCCAGTTTTGTGCAATCTGACGATTCATGCAACCGCTCGTGTCGGATGCTACACTGATCGTCAGTCGGCGGAGCGACTGACCTACGGGATCGACGTCATTTTCCTATTCCAAATGAGGCCTTACGACCATGAAATTCAGCCACCAACATCGTACTTGCAATCGTTGCAAACTGAGTCTGCTTTTGGTTTCATTCGTCGCGATGCACGTTTTTGCGTCACCCTACCTTTTTGCCGAGACATTCACCTCCGCTGCCAAAGCCGGTCCGATTTACACTTTGCAAGGGGAGTATATGGGAGTGGTAGACTCCTGGGGTGGAACTTGGGGGGCGCAAGTGATTGCTGTTAAAGGAAAAAAGATCTCGATCCATTTGCTCGAGGGCGGCTTACCAGGACAGGGCTTCCAAGGCAAAACGCCATCGAAGGTATTTGAGGCCAGCATCGATTCGGAGAATGAAATAGCCGAGACAACCAAGGACGCGATTTCGGTCGCAGTCAAACCAAACACGTTGACCATCAAAGATGCGACTGGCAAACAACTTGGAATTTTGACAAAGCTCATTCGCGAAAGCAAAACCTTGGGGGCACATCCGCCAGCGGATGCGACGGTGCTGTTCGACGTGAATCGAGTGAACGACTTCCAAGGAAACAAGATGGGAGAGGACGGATTGCTGGGGGTTGGTGGAACCAGCAAGGAACGATTCGGCAACCATCGGATGCATATCGAGTTTCGCACTCCCTTTCAACCGGACGACTCAGGGCAGGGACGAGGCAATAGCGGCGTTTACATTCAAGGACGATATGAATTGCAGGTGCTGGATTCGTTTGGCCTTGCTGGTGAGAACAACGAGTGCGGCGGTATCTATCAAATAGCCAAGCCCTTGATCAACATGTGCTACCCGCCACTTTCATGGCAAACGTACGACATCGATCTCAAAGCCGCAACCTATGACGCATCAGGAAAAAAGTCGAGCAACGCAAAGCTGAGCGTGAAGCACAACGGAGTCACCATCCACGATGGTTTGGAGTTGCCAAAGGGAACACCCGGCAAGGACGAAGAAGCCGACAAGCCGGGTCCACTCTTTTTGCAAGATCATGGCAATCCGGTTGTTTTCCGAAATGTCTGGGTTCAAAAAACAAGTAACTAACTATGTAACTTCGCTAGACACGAATGCGAGCGAGACGTCCGTTACAGTCTCGCAATGCTTTGGAAGATGCCATTCGTCTTGCCGATTCCTTCGCCATGGCGAACACGGCGTTTCTTCATCGGATATTCATCCTATCTTCATCTAGTTTCGATCTGATTCGTAGATACTCTGCCCCGGCGAGGTGCAGCGTTGGGCAACATCCGCATTATTTTCGATTAGGTGGGGGTAGTTACAGGCATGAAACGATCTTTTTTCAAACAGGCAGCGGGCGAGAAACATGGCCGCTCCGGTTTTACTTTGGTGGAATTGCTAGTCGTCATTGCAATCATCGGCATTTTGGTTGGGTTGCTTTTGCCAGCCGTTCAAGCTGCTCGCGAAGCAGCGCGACGCATGCAATGCTCGAACAACGTCAAGCAACTCGGCTTGGCTGTTCACAATTTTGAATCGGCTTTTAAGAAGCTGCCATCGTCCGGCCAGTGCGGATCAACAGGGAGCACAACAACCGCGTATACCATTCATTCCGTACCGACTCAGCTGCTACCTTATATCGAGCAGTCAGTACTGTACCAGATGTTTGATACTAGCTCGAACCCATTCACGTTGTATTCCGCAACACTGCAGTCCAACGGGCACTACATGACCGCGACTGGGGCTTTGCTCCACAAGAATGCAAAGGGTCGGACCTATGACGATCCATTATTTACGTCAGGTCAAGTTGCCGCAAAGACCCAGGTCCCTGCCTTTATCTGTCCGTCAGCTCCCATTGATGGCCCGTCACGAGACCCCGTGCATGGTTATGCAGGCTTCGACTACATGTTCCCTGATTTGTCAGACATTAATTCTACTGTCGGAATGGCAAACTTCGGCGGTCGTGAACTCCCAACCGGTTCCGCCGAATGGCTCAAGCAAGTCGTTGCTGGGATGCTTAACTGCGAAAACGGGGGACTTTCACGCGTGACCGATGGTACTACCAACACAATCATGATGATTGAGGACGCATCCCGTTCCCATCCAAATGTTTCTCGGTTTGGGGCATTGTCCGCACGGAATTCACCGGTTTCTGCACCTGCAGATTCCATTGCTTGGACGGGTGGTTCGACCGGTGGGCGCCGCGTGTTTTCATGGGCAGACCCTGATGCGGGTACGAACGGGTATTCCGGTCCGAGCAACGCCCTAACACCTGCTTCAAAGCTTGCGAAAATCAATAATTATGGACAAGTCATCGGTGGACCGGCCGAATGTAAATGGACTGTCAATAACTGCGGACCCAACGATGAGCCCTTTTCCTTTCACACTGGCGGCGCCAACGCAGCCATGGGGGATGGATCGGTGCGCTTCATGTCCTCCAGTACCGATGGCGTCATTATTAAGTTTATGGTCGGTGCACAAGATGGCACGGTCATCAACGCTCAAGAATAGGCTGGAATTCAATGAAAAATCTAATTTTGGTTCTTTCGCTCGTGGTTCTTGTGGGTTGCGGTTCGTCGGCCACACCGATGCCCGCTTCGTCCATCGTCAAAGGCAAGCTTGAAACGTCAGCAGGGAAACCGATTGGCAACGTGTTGTTGACACTACAGCCACTTGGTGACGGTCACCCTGCACCATTGCAAGTGTCTGAGAATGGTACTTTCGAAGGAGAAATTGTCCCTGGAAAATACGCTTTCTTTGTCGCGAAGTCCGCGGCCAAGAACTCTGAGCAGGCCTTGAAATCGGTTGATGCCAAGTACTACGAAGCGTCTATGACTCGAACTGTAAACGTGCAAGCTGGACAAGCGCTTCGCATTGTGATCGAGTAGACGGTTAGTAGGTCGGCTGGGACAATCAACCGGTCACACGGACCAGACTGGACCGCTGAGGCACGATCCCCACAGAGAAAACGAAATTTCCTCTGTGTTCCTCGTGTCTCTGTGGTTCAGGATTGGGTCATTCTATTCGCATTTTCCCTGGCTGTAGTTACACTACTACGCATGACCGGGTAATGTGCCCGTTTCTGAATTGTGTTGGCAATCCGAACACTGTGGCATTTATGGTTTGGCAGCGAGTTTGCATCATTGGAGTTGGTTTGCTCGGCGGTTCGATCGGCCTAGCTTTAAAACGAAAACGGCTGGCACAATGCGTGGTGGGGGTTGGGCGAAGCGTCTCAAAACTCGATATCGCCCTGGCACGCGGAGCCATCGATATTGCCACGGACGACATCCTGGCAGGGGCTAAAGAAGCCGACCTAATAATCGCCTGCACGCCAGTTCAGTCCATCGTTGATTCCCTCCAGGTGGCGGCGAGTGTGGCTCAACCCGACGCCATTCTTACCGATGTTGGCAGCACCAAACTGAGCATCATTCGAGCAGCACACGGTCGCCTTTCTCCAAACCAATTCATCGGAAGCCATCCCATCGCGGGTGGCCACCACAGCGGAGTGGAGCACGCAGTCGGTACCCTTTTGGACGGTGCGTTGGTAGTGATCACTCCTGGAGAGGATACCTTTCCGGAATTAGTCACTCGAATGATAGGGTTTTGGGAATCGATGGGTTCGCGAACGTGTTGCCTTTCTCCCAGCGATCATGACGAAGCTTTGGCAACCGCCAGTCATTTGCCCCATATGGTTGCTTCGGCTCTGGCCTCGGCCACGCCTCCGGAAATACTTCAGTTTGTCGGGAAAGGGTGGATGGACTCAACCCGGATCGCTGCCAGCAATTCCCAGATGTGGCGGCAGATCTTGGAAGAAAACCATGCGCCTGCCTTACAGGCGATGAAGAACTTTGCCACAATTTGCGAAACTTGGGTCGACGCTTTGGAGAAGTCCGATTTCGACCGCATCGAACAACTACTCAAAGCGGGAAAAGCAACACGTGAGGCTGTGGCAAGTAGACATTCATCCGGCTGATGGCCAACCGGATTCACTCGGGCACTCTGCACTTACCTCGACTTGTGAACTTGGAATAGCCGGTAATCTTTCCATTCGCGGAGCATACGGCTTTCTTCTTCAAGGCGCACTCGGCTCCGATCAAGTCAAGAGGATTGCTAATGAACTCTTATCCGATCCTATTGCGCAACGCTTTGTCGCAACCGCCGTCGGTGACCTCGCCCTGAACCAACCGATCGACGGATCGGGCACATCCTCAACTGTACTTATCCATGCCATGCTCAAGCCGGGGGTGATGGATCCGGTCGCTCAAAGTACTCTCAAAATGCTTCGCGACCTTAAATACGAAGTTGACGAAGTACGAACCTTTCGAAAGTATTGGATCAGTTCAAGCCACGGAGCAAGCTCAATCGAAAAGTCGGTGGTGCAACGGATTTGCCAAAAAGTCCTTTCTAATGACTCCATCGAGCAAATCGTCGTAGGGCCGTTAGCTCTCGACCATCTTGATGTTGGTTCGCCTTATCAGTTCAAGCTGACCGTGGTTCCAATACGCGACCTTGATGCCGAGTCGCTTATGCACTTGAGCAAATCGGGCCAGCTCTATCTGTCGATTGCCGAAATGGAAACGGTGCAAGCCCACTTCTGCGAACAGCATCGCGATCCGACCGATATCGAATTGGAAACCATTGCACAAACATGGAGCGAGCATTGCAGCCACAAAACGCTCGGTGGCAAAATCGAGTATCGAGACGAGCATGGCACGCGGCACTTCAAGAGCATGCTCAAAGAAACGATCTTCGCTGCAACCGTTCAGATCCGTGAAAGTTTGGGGCAAGACGACTGGTGCGTTAGCGTCTTCAAAGACAACGCTGGGGTCGTGAAATTCGACGACGAAGACCATGTGGTTTTCAAAGTCGAGACACACAACCATCCATCCGCCATCGAACCTTACGGTGGGGCGAACACAGGCCTGGGTGGCGTGATCCGTGATCCGTTGGGGACAGGCTTGGGCGCCAAGCCTATTTGCAGTACCGACGTGTTCTGTTTCGCTTCACCGAACTTCGATCCAAACGACTTACCTCCCGCCGTTCTCCACCCACGCCGAGTCATGAAAGGGGTCGTCTCCGGCGTTCGCGACTACGGCAATCGAATGGGCATTCCAACCGTTAACGGAGCGGTTTACTTCGATGACCGCTATCTAGGCAATCCGCTTGTCTATTGTGGAAACGTCGGCATCATCCCGGTCAACAAAGTGGAAAAGCAAGCGATGCCCGGCGATTTCATTGTGGCCATCGGCGGCAGAACAGGCCGCGACGGTATCCACGGAGCCACGTTCAGCAGCGTCGAACTTACGGAAGAAAGCGAAAACATTTCTGGCGGTTCGGTTCAAATCGGAAATGCAATCACCGAAAAGATGGTGATGGATGTGCTGCTTCAAGCACGCGACCAAGGACTCTATACGGCCGTCACCGATTGCGGTGCTGGTGGCTTCAGCAGCGCTGTTGGCGAAATGGGGGAATCCATCGGTGCGGAAGTTTGGCTCGACCAAGCGCCTCTTAAATACGAAGGGCTCAGCTACACCGAAATATGGATCAGCGAAGCTCAGGAGCGGATGGTGATGTCGGTTCCTCCGAATAACATTGAGCGCCTAAAGAAACTTTGCATTGACGAGGATGTTGAGGTTGCGATCCTTGGTCAATTCACACCGACTGGGCTTTTGCGGTTGATGTACCACGGCGTGGAAGTTGGCTGTGTAAGCATGGAGTTCTTGCATCAGGGCAGGCCGCCTGTGATCCGCCAAGCAGTCTACCAACCTACTCCCAGCACGCCTTGCCAACTTGGAACGCTCGATCGCACTGCAATTGAATCGACATTAGAAAAAATCCTGGCCAACCCAACCGTGGCTAGCAAGCATTGGATCATTCGCCAATACGATCATGAAGTGCAGGCGGGGAGCGTGGTCAAGCCTTTGGTCGGTCCGTCGTGCAATGGGCCAAGCGACGCGGCGATTATCCGCCCCAAACTCAACAGCCTCCGAGGGCTAGTTCTGTCATGCGGCATGAACCCACGATTGGGTGATTACGACCCCTATCACATGGCTACATCCGCTATTGATGAAGCCGTACGCAACGCCGTGGCGGTTGGTGCCAACCCGAACCGTTTAGCCATCCTCGATAATTTCTGCTGGGGCAATACCGAACGAGCAGAGACTTTGGGGACGTTGGTGCGTGCTGCGATTGCTTGCCATGATTTGGCGATTCAGTGGAAGACCCCCTTTATCAGTGGCAAAGACAGTCTCAACAACGAGTTCTCCTGGTTTAATGCCCGCGGCGAAAAGCAAACGATCGCCATTCCTTGTTCGTTGTTGATCAGCGCGATGGGGCAGATCGATGACTGCAGGCTTGCGGTTACGATGGATTTCAAACGAGCGGGCAATGCGGTTTATCTCATCGGAGTGACTCGTGATGAGTTGGCTGGCTCTTATGCGGCGTTGGCGTTAGGGAAAACGGGGGGCACGGTGCCATCTGTGGATGCTACCCTTGCCATGCGAAGCTACCAAGCGATCCATCAAGCGATGAAGAGCAAACTGATTGTCTCCTGCCACGACTTGAGCGAAGGCGGATTGGCCGTCTCGCTGGCGGAAATGTCATTCGCAGGCGAACTTGGCGTGTCGATTGACATTACGAATATGCGACAAGCCAGCTTCGTTGATCGCGAGGTGGCATTGTTTTCCGAATCCAACAGCCGGTTGTTATGCGAAGTTCCCGCGGCACTGGCCAAAACATTTGAGACTGCCATGCTAGGACTACCCTGCTTCCGGCTGGGTGAAGTTGCGGAACACGATCACGTCGTGGTTCATTGCGACAATGAAGTCTTAATCGATAAGCCTTGGCGTGACCTAAGAGAAACCTGGCTAAAGCCACTCGATTGGGAGTAAGCTCCAATTGTCGCCTTTTGCTCCGCAAAAGTGCGTAAACGAAGCGCACTTTCGCGGAACGAAAGGCGACAATAGGGTTGCCAAGAGCCCCTACTCCGGCAGCGCTTCGCCAAAGAACCTCAGCCAGTTGCCATGGAAAAACGCTTGGATATCCTGTTGTGGATAACCTCGTCGTTGAAGAATCGCGACCAAAGTCTGAATATCGCGGTAGCGATTCAGATCGGCTGGCGTTTGTTCAAAGCCGTAACCGCCGTCGAGATCCGTACCGAGGCCAACATGTCGAATGGAACCGGAAAGTTGGCAGACATGGTCTATTTGGTCGACGGCACGTTCCAGCGTCGCGACCGGTTTTGTTTTGCCCCGAACAAGCCCGTCTTGCAGCATGATGACATCCATCGAGACGCCGAGGACTCCATCTCGTTCGATGACGAATCGAATTTGGTCGTCGCTGAACTGACGCTGCCAGTTGCAAATGGCTCGGGCGTTTTGGTGGCTGGCATGCACCCGACCTTGGAAATGTTTTGCGACTTGCCAGAACGCAACATCCGAGAGGTGCGTCATGTCGATGGTCATTCCGAGCTCTTCGCAGTTTTTCAGCAGATCAATGGCATCCAGTGAAAGCCCCACTTCGCTGCGCGTTCCGCCGCCGTAGCGATTGGTTCCATAGTGAGTCAGCCCAATTGCTCGCAGACCGGCTTCATGAAATTCAAAGATGGTCTTGGGTGTGAGAAGCGGGTCGGCACCCTCCATGGTCAGAATGAAACCCAGCGGTGTGGTGTTCGGTTCCAACTGGTAAGCGTCAAAATGAAACTTGAGCTCGCTTCGCGTTCGAATCATTTTCAGGTAGCCGTCGGCTTCCATGGCGCGGTAGTAGGCCAAATGCGCATGGGCCATGCCATAACAACTGTGGGGCGAGGTCCAGCCGAAGGAATGATTGATTTGTTGTTCCTGCCTCGCCAGCAAAGTTGCTAAACAAACGGCCACTTTCGAAAACCGTAACTCAGGCAGACTCAGCACATTGGTCTGACGACCATGCTCCGTCATTTCGAGCGTGGTCTCCTGCGCGCGAATATCGTCAACACATTGCCGCAAATCGCGATTCCAATCGACTCCGTTTAAGGCTAGGTCAAGATGCGCATCGAAGATCAACATGGCTAAATTACCTGTCTGGGTTTTATTTGGAGCAAAAGGCTTTTTCTTCTTGGTTTACAATCTCGCGGGCATGCTCGATTGCGGTGCTTTCTATTAGATTCTCGTACTCGTCAGGCGAAATATCAACGGGACAATCGTACATTCTCAGTTGCCGGACCAGCAGGTTTGGGACTACGGTCGACACATGCATGTGACATACGAATCAAACTTTGGAGAGAATCATCCGAACTGGAAAGCCATTCAAGAAAAATTCGAGAGCATGAAGTTGCACTTGCCGAAGTAATCATGCTTGAACCATGAGTAACTTTGTTTCGTTGAGCCGACTGATCACTGCTTGTATTTGACGCTGGATAGCTCAATCAATCCATCGCGAACGCCTCGCATGATGACGTACGGTTGCATGAGGGGATCTTTGAAGCGGAACCGACGCTGGTTCTTTTCGCCTTTCAATTGAAGGATCTGTTGACGTGATTCGCTAGAGAACGCGGATAGATGCCGAGAGAAACTTGGGATGTCATAATCCTTCCCGGTTACCTTCTTTAGCGGCGCTCGGAGATCAGCGGCTGCGAAGTAGCCAAATTCATCGGCATCAGCTAGCGCACACGCGTTCGCCATGATCAAATTCGCTTAAAAAAGGTGTTAACGCATCGCGAAAAGCTGTTAACGCCTAGCTTAACGCCTTGTTTTCGCCTCCGCAATGTGAGTTCGATTTGGTTGGTCAATGTAGATTGCCCGAAAATGAATGGGCGAAAATGAACGAGAATGGCGAAGCGAGGACGTCAATCCCGCACGCGCGAGTCTGGCGGTGGCAGTAACCTCCGTGAACCCGTGAACGAATGATCAAGATCGTAAGTTTGTAGCGAAATTGAATCATATCGGAAACCGAAAAACAACTACAACCCGAAAAAATAGTGTGTCCCCTAGGATTCTCAAGTGGGCCTGAGGACCTGTGTAAAACTCCGGCAATCAATCGCCGCCAACCTTTCGCTCCAAACGTTCTATTCTGTCGTGGTAGTGCTGAAGCAAGGCGCCATGCAGTGCAATGATATCCGCCTCACTAAGAGTGATTTGAATGACTTGCCTCCGATCAACAGCCCTGTCCGTGCTTCCGTTGACTTCGATCGGGAGAAAGGGGTCCCACATCGATGCGAGGAGAGCTGAATCCAATTCGGCCGTAATATCTCCAAACTCAAATCTATCTGGGGCGTGTGTCTTACTATATAGCTTTGAGTTTAAAGCAGTTCTTTACGAATCTGCTTAAGCAATTCCGTCGCATACTGAATCTCCGCTTTTTGACGTTCTCGATCTTGCGGGATTTCACGTTCGATCGTCAATGGGCCGAAGTAGCCGATCTCCTTGAGCGTTTTCAAATAGGCTCTCATGTCTACTTGTCCTTTGCCCAAAGGTACTTCAGCGCCCCAAGTGATTCCAGGTTGGTCGCTCCAGGTTGCATCTTTGCAATGAATGCTTCTCACATGTGAGCCCACTTGCCTCAGAGCCGGTATAGGCTCGCCCATACCGTACAAGATCATGTTTGCCGGATCGAAATTGATAAAGAGATTAGTACGCTGTGTGTCACCGATGAATTGCATCAGCGCCTCCGCCGATTCTTGCCCGGTTTCGAGATGAATGTTTTGCTCGTTGTGCAACGCATGATCGCAAAGCTGTCGAGTGACCTCGACAATGTCGGCATACTCACGCGATTTGGTATCGTGAGGTACGACGCCGAGATGTAGACCGACAGCACTACACCCCAATAGGCGAGTGAAGTCCGAAATCTCTTTCATTTCTTTTAAGCGAGCCGATCGTGTCGCGACAGGAACCAGTCCAATCGTCTTTTCAACGGTTGGGATGTCCGCATAGCTTTCTCCCTCGAAGCCACCGAAAACGCAAGTGAGTTCGATTTTGTAGTCATCCAGTTTTCTCAGGAACCTTTCGGCTGCCTCGGGGGTACGCCCTTCGGCGTGTGGCGTATGCAATTGGATCGATGGAATCTGCAAGTCCCGAGCGACTTCCAGATGCACACCGAGGCCAGCGTCGATACTTGTGAATACACCAATGGACCAAGGAGGGAGGCTCATGCGAAAAGACCTAGTTGGAGGGTGGGAGAAGGGCCATCGCGAAGATGATTAACCGCCGATCATCCTAGATCGCGCCATGGCATCTTCGGCCATTTGAATATAGCGTTGTTCTTGGGTACCTGCCCACGCGCGTTGGTACGTGACGCTCAGAACGGTGAAATTTGTGGAATCATTCGGTTCCAGTTCACAAGCTTTTTCCGCGTGTTGGACGGCTTCGGCGTGCCGACCCGTTTGAGTGTAGATCCGCGCCAGCATCATGTGGGCAAGTACATGGTTTGCGTCTTCGGCCAAGATACCCGTTAAAAGGCTGGTGGCCTCGTCAAGTTTGCCTTGATCCTTGAGTTTTTCCGCTTCGTTGAGTCGCTGTGAGGTGGTTGTCATTTTAGGGCAAGCATTGGGTTGGTGGTACGATCGGTCCTCACACTTCGGTAAGCATTTAGATTGGCCTAGGATTGTAATCGATGAAAAACTATTGTGGAACGCCCTGAGCGAGGGCCTCGCTCAGCCACAAATACCTGCTCTGCCACAAATACCTGCTCTGCCACAAATACCTAGCGTGCCACGATAACCAACCGTGTGGCACGCCCAAAGTGAAAACGTGGGCGTGGGAGTGGTGGCAAGTGTCTCGGGCGACTCACCACGCCCTTCGTAAACTCAGGGACGTGCCACACGAGGGTGGGGAGCCTATCTGCCGAGAAACGTCTTGCGCGGGGGGCTTACATTCGAGACACGTCCGAGAATTTCCCGAAGAATGCGTTGTTCCAGATCGGTATCGTTTTCTTGACGGATCCAGCCAAGCGTAACGGGTTGGCCGGCCAAGGCTCGGTCGGCACGCACAATCGAGCCGTCGTGTCGGGCAACGGCGGAACCCTCGGAGGAATATTGAGAACGATCCACGTCTTCGATTTCTTTAATAACCTCGACCGCGATGGAGAAGCCTTCGTTGGTCGGGTCGACGCGAATGGTCGCCGTTCTTCGCATGGTCTGCAAGGTGCTTTGCCACCGCTGGTATCCTTCTAATGCGTCTTTTCGCCAAGGTTCCAAATAGGTAGCACCAACCTCGGGGTACGTTTCCATCAACCCTGGGTACCACTGCATTTCGTCGCGCGTCGGACGCTTTTCGCTTTTGATCCGGAAATAGTCATCCACCGTATTCACGATTTGATTCCACAAAAACTCAGAATCTTGCGTGTTGACGTTGATCGGGTTAGCGAATTGCGTTTGCGGTCCCAACGGGATGGAGGGGAGCGAGAGGGTCGTTTGCGGAAACTTCCCCAACTGACCGCAGCCAGCGAAGAGAAGAATGAAGGTTGCGATGGCGACGCGAGCAAGCTCCCATGCTGGCTTCTCTTGAAGCCATCGGACCAACAGGATGCATGCCAATAGGGTTAGCATGGATATTGGCTAGGAAGCTGGTTTCGTGGCAATGTCGCTGAGCGAACGGCCCAATCGTTTTCGACCGCTGGCACCCGGAAGTTTTCTTTGTGCAGGTTCGTCGATTCGAGCCTCGGCTTGCATGGCCAACGGTTGCTTGGCGAAGGACAGCAGAGCGGGGTTTAGCGAGCGATTTTCATCGGGTGAACCGATGGTGTCGATGGCATCGCTGACTCCGAGCAGGACGGATTGCTTAACGCCGTCTCGAATCCAATTGAATAGTCCCAATCCATTGCTCATCACTGCGCACTCCCTTGCAAATCCTAGTGTTTCAAACGGTTTTGACGGATGTTAGCATTTGGCTTAGCGGAAAACCAGATCAGTTTGTCGGACGCTACAATTCAACCTTAGTCGCCTTTCGCTCAGCGAAAGTGCGATTCGCAAACGCACTTTTGCGGAGCAAAAGGCGACAAATGTGGACGAGCGAGGCCCTTCGCTCGTTCGGATCTTAATGGCAACTAAACGCAGGGCAGGCCCGCTAGGCTACGAAGACCTGAGCGAGGGCCTCGCTCAGCTACAAAACTAAACACGTGGCACTCGCCATCGCTTAGCTTATGTCGTCAAATGACATCGATGCTTCGATGCGTTTGGAAGGCTTGCGTTTCGCCCAGACAGGCCGGAATCCGTACCAATAGAAGGGCACGTAAGCCAAGGCTAGACCGAGAATATAGGCTGATATAAACGCGATAACCCAAAGACTATTAAGCTGCGGACTGTGCGTGAACCAATCGAATACGACGATTGCAAGCACGATTGCGGAAACAATCGTGGCCGCAACCATTTTCACGTTGTTCCGAAGGCGAAGGAAGCAAATACATGCGTAAATGGACAGGATTGGGGTAATGCTCAGCCCCAACATGACTAACGAGAAGGTAATGACCGAGCTGGCAAATTCGGGTTGCATTCGCCCTCCCCCAAAAAGGATCATGAATACGAGAGTCGGTACCAACCCCATCACCAACAACAACGGAGCAAGCGACAGAAGTACTTTCGTGCTTAAAGCATCCTGGTAGACGTCCTCGCCTCGCATGGCGAGACTCGCTCCGAAAACCCGATGCATGAACCAACCGGTAATTGAAATGGCAACAACATAGGCCAACAATGGTCCAATTGCATAGCCATAGGACACCACCAGTAGCTGGAGACCTGCAACTAAGAGGCTGCCAAATGCAATCATGTTTTTTCCGGGTGATGAATGTGGAAATAGAAAGACACAATGGCAAAGAAATATGACCATACCGAATTCCGTAAGAATGCATGCTCCGATCCAAAACAAATTACCTGCATGTATCGTCGCAAAAAGCCCCGCAATTGCGATCGCGAAACACATTTGGATTAGCACGGCGATTGCACCCGCCGTAATTACAGCCTCGTCGTATTGGTATCCTCCGCCTTGTGCTGGAGCCGTATCGGCCACGACTTTACCCTTCGCTTCTTCGAAATTCAGTATCGGCAGGGGTTCTGACTCTGGTTTTAGCATGACCTGCACCTTCTCTTAACGCTATATTCATCGCATCTTAACATACTGCGAATAACCTTTTGCGAGGAAAGAATACCCAATGTCACTGCATTTGAGCCAAGACCTAACCGAAGCGCACAATTCCCTGCTCAAGCTATCAGGTAGCGTTGAGGACATGATTGCCTCGGCTGTGCGTTCGTTGGTTGAAAGGCGCGGGGCGTTGGCAGCCGAAGTGATCCAGCGAGACAGTCAGATCGATCGTATCGAAGTGCGAATTGAGGAGGAGTGCCTAAAAATGTTGGCCCTTCACCAACCTGTCGCGGCCGATCTGCGCCGAATTACCACCATGATGAAGATCAACGACGACTTGGAACGCATCGCCGACCTAGCCTGCAATATTGCCCAACGGGCGGATAGCCTTGTTCCCTACCCCGAATTTCCGATCCCGCCCGGGATCAATGAAATGGCGTTGATGACCACGTCGATGGTTCGTCGGAGCCTAGACTCATTCGTTCAACGCAACACCGAACAAGCCCACCAAGTCATCGAGGAAGACGACCGCGTCGATGCCAAGAACGTCGAAGTCATCGAAACACTCACTTCACTCATGTCGCGAGACAACTCGCAAATCACGGCCGCTATGCACTGTTTTTCGGCTTCTCGTCATTTAGAGCAGATCGCTGACCACGCGGTAAGCATCGCGGAAGACCTCATTTATATGGTCGATGGCGTCATCGTTCGCCATCGGCAGATCCTTCAGCGTTCCAACGCTACTTAGTTTCGTTGCACTTAACTCGTATACAAATCCTTCGATGTCCAAAAGCAAAATACTTGTCGTAGAAGACGATCGAGCTCTGTCCGAGATCTTGGTCTACAACTTGGAGAAGGCCGGATACGAAGTGCTGAAATCCATGGATGGCCGTGACGGCTTGAATCAGGCCCAACTGCGATTGCCTGAAATCGTGTTGCTGGACGTAATGCTCCCGGTTCTCGATGGCGTCGAAGTCTGCCGTCGTCTCCGAGCAACGCCCGAGACAGCGTCGGCAACGATCATCATGCTAACCGCGAAATCCGAGGAAGCCGACCAATTGATTGGTTTTTCGGTAGGGGCGGATGACTATGTGACCAAGCCGTTTAGCGTTCGGGTGCTTCTGGAAAGAATCAAAGCCCTGACCCGCCGCAAATCAAAACCGATGGAAAATGATTCCGAAACGGTGGCCCGATTTGGGATTATGCTAGACCGTCGTCGCTATCGAGTCACGGTCGACGAGCAAAACGTCGATTTGACCAAGAGCGAATTCAAGCTGCTCGATACCCTGATCCGTCAACCGGGCCGAGCTTTTGATCGGTCGGAATTGATCGACTCGGCGCTCGGCGAGGACACGCTTGTCTTAGAGCGGACGATCGATGTCCACATCCGCGCGTTGCGTAAAAAGATCGGAGAAAAAGCCGATGCGATCGAAACCGTCCGCGGTGTCGGCTATCGCTTCCGCGAAGATTGAGACCACCAACTCTTAGGCGAACGGCAGATTGCAGTATCCCAACCCGAAGCGTAAGCGAGGGACAATTTCGCAGGTCCCTCACTTACGTTTCGGGTTGTGATAGGTAGTTTTTACATCGCCGCTCGCCTTACTCCACCTCTAAAACGATCAGATCTGACGGATCGAGGTCATCTGTATCAATGGTTCTTGCTTCGATTTTTGGTGGAGTCGCGCCAAGCAATAGCATTTGCCGAGAAAAGTCAGGCTTAGCATTGGCAACGGACAAAATGTGCGTGCCGCTAAGATTGGGAAGTTGAAAGTAACCCTTGTCGTCTGTCTTGACTACTGTCTTGATCATGACCAAAAATCCGTCCAGATTGATAAAGTCTTTGCTGTCTATGCCAACGACTGTCGACGCGACGCCATTCCCTTTGATATCTTCTACACGTCCTTTCAGCGAAACCCCCTTTTTTAGAACGACGTCGCCTTGGTCCTCGTCGTTGGTTATTTCAATGAAGGTGACCTTTCCTGAACTGCTCATTCGATAGCCATGATCACGGTGAAACCAGATCTCCTCCTTGGTTGTCGTTTCACCCTGAAAGAGCTCGGTAGTGATTTTGCCGCTACGGGATTGTTGAATGCTTGGGCGTCCATCAATGGCTCGCTGGAGTTGCGGTGTGCAGCTATTCGCGATCTCGTATAAAGGAACGCAGACTACCAGCGCAGCAGGGCAGTTCCCCAGGAAAGACCTGCGCCAAAGCCGCAGAGCAGAACGATGTCGCCACGCTTTAGAAGTCCTTGACGATTTGCATCGTCGAGCGCCATCGGGATACTGGCTGCAGAGGTGTTCCCGTATTTATCGAGGTTGACGAAGACCTTTTCCCTTGCAATACCGAAATGACTAACGGCCGCGTCGATGATGCGGATGTTGGCTTGATGGAGAATCACAAGATCAACGTCCTCAGGTAATAAGCCTGCGGCCGCCAACACATCTCGTGAACTGTCTGCTACGATCCGGACCGCCCATTTGAAGACCGTCCTGCCATCCATAGCTAAGTATTGTCGACCGCTACTCAACGAAGCGACCGTGGTCGGTTCACGCGACCCACCAGCTGGTATGCACAGCGCATTGGTATCTCCCTCGGACCCCAATGTGAAGCTAATCAGTCCAGACGTTTCTTTTGGATCCGATGGACCAGCTTGCAACAACGCCGCGCCCGCACCGTCACCGAACAAAGGGTACGTTTTGATGTCGTGCGTATCGACGGTTCGGCTCATCACCTCGCAGCCGACGATGAGCGCATTGCGGGCTGATCCATTTCGCACGAACTGTGCACCTGTCACCAAAGCGAACATGAAACCCGAACAGGCGGCACTGACATCAAACGCTGGCGCAATGCAACCCAACCGTCGTTGTAGAAGACAAGCTGTCGACGGGGTAACGTGATCGGGGGTCATCGTGGCACAAATAACGAGATCTACCTCCGCCGGTTCGACTTCAGCGTTTCTCAAGCACTTAATTGCTGCCTCGTAGGCTAAATCACTGGACGCTTGATCATGGCTAGCTTTGCGACGCTGCAAAATTCCTGTGCGCTGAACGATCCAATCGCTATCACAGCCAAGTGCCGCAAGGTCCTCGTTGGTGATGATCTGCTCTGGAACGTAGGAACCCGTTGCCGCAATCGTTACGTCCGGACAAGTCCCAACGCGACTGCGACCGCTTTGACTAAGGGAACTTTCTACGACAATGATGGGTTGATTTGACGACAAGATGTGTAAATAGGAGATTGGGAAGGCTGGGCGTAGGTGTGGCTCGGTGGTCCCATCGAGGAAGCACGACGGAGACCGTCTAGTCACTTTGGTATGAAACCCAACGTTTTATTAGGAAGGAGAGTATAGCAGCAATGCCCAAGCGTGACAGAGTTCCCGTGACGAGGATAATCCTGACAGAAACGTTAAGCTCTGCGGCTTGGGCAAAACACGTTGGCAGGACTGTTTCCAGACTGATAAGGCCCTCTAATTTTATTAACAAGTATTCAACAATTTATGTCCAGACATCCTTTTGGGGGGTGACTACGAGCATACTGGGACGTTAAATTTAGGGGACTTGCGGGCCGCAGGATCGCACTTTGTATGTGTGATTTTTTGCCTTTACGCACGGCTCGATTCGTAAACTCCAACCATAGAAAGTGCTGATGTTGCGATGTGCTTACTAGCCATTCAATATCGCGTGGTTTCCGAAAGTCCGATCCTAGTCGCTGCTAATCGAGAGGAGTTTTTTGATAGACGAAGTACGGCCCCCACCATTCAATCGGGTAAGCCGCGAATCCTATGCCCCACCGATCAACGCAATGGTGGAACCTGGCTTGGAGTTAATCAGCACGGCATATTTGTAGGTATCTGCAATCGCCGAACCATGGAGCCGCTTGGGAGCAATCGTTCTCGAGGACTGTTGTGCAAAGAAGCCTTAAAGGCAACTTGCTCGCGCACTGCTCTCGAACGGATCTTGGAGGAGTTTGACAAACACCAGTTCGAAGCCTGCAACCTTGTCGTTGTGGACCGAGATGCCGGTTTTGCGATTCACCACGAAACGGAAAACGAAATCATCGAGATGCAATCTGGGCTGAATATTATCGGTGGTCGCAATTTAAACGATCCTCGAGATGAACGTGTCCAACTTGCAAATAGATTGCTTACACTTCAGACGCTTGACTCACCAGTTAAGTTCCTGGCTGTTGCTAGCAAAGTTTTTGCTCGAGCACCGTCTCCGACTGGACGTGCTAATATGGTGTTGCGTGGCGCAGACTACGGCACTGTATCAAGCACGTTGATCGCGTTAGGGGCAAAACCCCGCGATGCGATCTACCAATATGCAGACGGCCCAGCCGACGAGGCGAGATACGAGGACTACTCGCCTTTGCTCAGAGACATACTCAGCCGTGGCTTGCGAGAGGCACGCACGAAAGTTTCGTTGGCAGATTAGCCAATCGTTAGTTTTCAACGGAA
>JANMLD010000160.1:0-4193 GCA_031372345.1 Pirellula sp. | reverse complement strand
TCAGGGGATGAAAGAGGACGGCCTTAAGCTATTGGCCTTGGCGCGACAAGAAACAGGCTTGGCTGTGGTGACCGAGGTCATGAGCCCCGAAGATGTGGAGTTGGTTGCGAAGTATGCGGATATCCTTCAAATCGGAGCACGCAACATGCAAAACTATCGGCTTTTGGAGGCAGTCGGTCGATCAGGTCGCGCTGTTTTGCTCAAACGAGGCCCTAGCGCAACACCATCGAAGAATGGTTGCTCGCGGCCGAGTACATTCTCAACGAGGGCAATCCCGACGTGATGCTCTGCGAACGAGGGATTCGCACCTTTGAAACGCATACGCGATTTACGTTGCCCCTCGCAACCGTTCCTTATTTGCATCGCAAGACGCACCTGCCCGTCATCGTCGACCCAAGCCATGGAACTGGTCATTCCTATCTCGTTACCGATATGGCTGCAGCCAGTATCGCCGCAGGCGCCGACGGCTTGATTGTGGAAATGCACCCGAATCCTGAAAAGGCATTGAGCGATGGCTACCAATCGTTGGACTTCAATCAGTTTGCGGCCATGATGAAAAAATGCAAAGTCATCGCGGATGCACTTGGCAAGCAATTCGGCTAACAGCCGCTGGCTTGTTTTCCGACTCTATCGGGTTCGAACAGACAAACAGACAACAAGGAATCTCTATTGCAATGAATCCTAAGACTAAGACCTGGAAGCGATTACGCGTAATTGTTTTTTCTATTGCCTCGTTCTCAATATTGGTGCTCAGCATCGCCTTCGTCTGGCGTATTGCACTAGAAAGAACGATACGAGCTGAAGTGCAAAAAATAGCTGACGACCTTCAGTCACGTGGCCTGCCAATCGACATGGAATCATTGCAGTCAGTATATGATGCAAAACCGAATCCACCCAATCTCGAAGGTTGGCTGGACTTGATCGAACGCGTATCCCACATCGACGTTCCAAGTATCTATCAACCAGTCCAAGCCGCCGAAGTCTTCGACAACCTGGAGCGTGAGCCATTAGACGAAGGGAATTCCTCGGAAATCATCGGCAATGATGAAAAAATCAAAAAAGAAGTAATGCCTACAGAGGATGTTTGGGCTGGCAGACTCGTGAGGGCGGTTAACGGATGGAATTCCCTTTCTGAATCGGATAGGCAAGTTATCGACGAATTGCGAAGCCTTATTCGAAACGAGCCTACACCGAAACTACCCGTTCGATTTCAGCAATTCGAACTAGGCAACAAAACAACGACGGAACAGCTTAGCACAGCGACGCGGCTGATTGAGTTGGATGGGATGGCCGCTATCGACCGCCGTGAATCTCACCGGCTTTGTGTGGCGATTGAGGATCTTATCAAAGCCTCATTCATTCCTGCACGAGAAATGAATCTTGAATCCATGTTGTCTAGCTTTGTTGTTCGCGGTCGAGGACTCGAATTGGTTCTATTGGGCCTTCAGCGAAATGTATTCGACAACGCTGAGTTGGTGCGACTCACAGTTTTGCTGAGAGATTTACCTATCTCCTTTGCCGATACCAAGGGAACCATCGACGGAGAACGAGCCGCAAAACTACCATTGTTGCGTTGGACTGTTGAACCGAACACTGGAACGCTTACCCAAATCCCTCGTAGTAGCAACGGAGACGGAAAGCAGTTGCTATTGAGCTTAGCGCATTTTGATGCTGTCGGAACCTCTTCGTTCGAAGCGTTTTGGGAGGGTTATGTACCCGCGATGCGTTCTATTCTTCGCATGAATGATTCTGAAACGACCCGGAAGTATCCCCATGCATCTTTTGCACTAGTAGGTTTTCGAGTCGTCACCGATGGCTCGATAACGAAAGCAATTCGGCAGCGGCTATGTCTGTTGGCAGTCCAATTACGATTGGCCGAAGAACGATTGGGGCGATTGCCTGCCACCTACGAGGAATTGGAAACAGCGGCTCCTGAGGCGCGGGGTTTGTTGGCACTTCATGGACAACGCTTTGGATTCCGGTCGGAGGGGGAGTATGTTCAGTTATGGGGCTATCCCTGTGACATCGAGTTTGATTTAGTTCGAGGTCCAGCGAAGACATCAGAGGAACCGACAAAGGACTTTATTATGGAAACGCAATGGGTTTGGCGCTTTCCGAAACGTTAGATTTTCGGACTGGAGCAAGTTGAGTAGGTAGCACACTTCTCAGCGAAGGCTACAATGTCTAGCTTTCAATCGATGCCCTCGCCGCTCGGCTAAGTATTTGCTGTCTTAACCGACACAATTACGCGATCACCTCAATGCTGTTTATAAGTGTTAAGGCGAGCGGCAGATTGGAGTATCCCAACCCGAAGAGTAAGCGAGGGACAGTTTCGCAGGTCCCTCACTTACGAATCGGGTTATGATTGGTAGTTTTCACATCGCCGCTCGCCTAAAGCAATGCTATGAATGCAACTCCCAAAACAAAGTTATTGGCTTACCGCGAAGTCGAGTGGACCGATGAAATCGACCGACTCTTGGGCACGGAGTCCGATTCGATCATCGGGCACCGATTAGGTATTTCGCCTAAATCCATCGCCGCTCGCCGCAGGAATTTGGGGCAACGTTTCCATCGTCGAAAGGCAGAGGAAATCGGACACTTCTCGCTGATCACCACCACTCAATCCGCGTGGCACAATGAATCCCGCAGGTTTACCCTGCGGATCGTTCGGTTTTTTGCTACACATACGATTCTCCTCGATCTTCGCTTGGCTGCACAACGGGGTTGGTCCGTTTAAAACGCGTCGAGCTGGGAATCGCGCCCTACCAAAAGCCTTAGTCGATTTGGCCCCCGAAAGACTGCCATGACCCACGACAACCTTATTGTAGACCAGTTTCCTCGCTCCAATGCGTATCATCCGGACTGGGTCTTCGCCAATGCAAGCGGTGGTGCAAACTCTTTGTGGCTGACTGAATGGCTAGCCTCCAAACTGGAATTGAAAGCAGGATGCCATCTCGGCTCCAACAGAATTGTCGGTCGGTGACGGCCGGAAGTTCGTTTGGAGGAACCGATTTCTTCCGTGCCATCGACGTATGGTCAAAAGCCATTGCTTCGCACTGGTTCGTAGCGTCCAGCTATTCCCTTCCCGCCGTCGCAGGCGTCGCAACCGCTCCTGGCTTGGCCTCCTGTTTTGACCTTCGGCGTTCAGGTACTTCAGGGGCTATTTCTGTCATGCGATTTGACTTGCCGGTTTGTTTTTCGAGTGTAAAGCCATCGTACAAGTCGCCAATGGCAGTCCGCGACTCATAGAAGAGCTTATCTCCATCGATGCGAATGACCTGATAGAGTTGCGTATCTTCGGCAACTCGCTGCATGATTGGACTAGGCGAAAGGCTGTACATCTTCGGACCACTAACGGAGACAACATAGACGGTGCCAGTGAACATATCCACTTGCTGCACGCCCGTCGCAACATTGCCGATGGTTTCCGGTGTTGCAACCGGTGTTTCAAGTCCTGTACGGCCGTAAGAATGGTCGTGACCTTGAAGCACAAGATCCACGCGGTACTTGTCCAGGATAGGCTTCCAAAGGTTTCGAAGCTTTGCGTTGTCGCGGTCTTTGGCAGTTGAGAATATCGGGTGATGGAAATTGCAGATGACCCAACGTTGCTTGTTTTTGCTCAATACAACGTCCAGCCATTCCACCTGTTGTTCCAGCTTTTCATTACTGTTCATCGAAACGATCAACGTGTCTTGATATTCCAACGTATAGCAAGTTTCCTCAAGTCCGGCCGGGCAATCCTGAGGCAAAGTAAATTGTGGGCGCCAGTGGTGTGACAACCGGTTGATGCCATCTTCCCCTTTGTGCATCTCGTGATTGCCAACGCTCGGCACGCTGGGGATCATCGCGTTAAGCCAAGCACCTGAACCGAACCATTCGCCCCACTCGGCGTCGGATTGCGCTCGATTGATCAAGTCGCCAGCGTGGATGATGAATTTCGCCTTGGGCGCGTCTGAATGCGCTTCGCGAATCACACGTGACCACATTGAGCGAATGTCATTTTGCGCGTCACCAAAGTAAATGAAGGAAAATGGCTCTGCGGTATCCTTTTCTGTCGAGAAATGGAACCATTCGCTCCAATTGGTTTTATCACCCACTCGATATGCATACTTCGTACCGGGTTTGAGCCCTTTGAATTGAACGCTGTGAAAATGCGCCGTGTTGATGTCCGTCTTCAGAGCAGTGGATGTGGC
>JANMLD010000108.1:0-29441 GCA_031372345.1 Pirellula sp. | reverse complement strand
CTTTCGCGGCGCGAAAGACGACTATTACCCTCCCAGCGGGAGGGTGACAGTGGGTAGAATAGGGCGATTACCAGTTCCCTTCGCCACATTTTGGCTCGCCATGTCAATTCACTTTCGGTTCCACCTAGCCCTATCTTTCGCCATCGGTCTGCTCAGTGTATTCGACCCAACAAGTCGGGCTGGTGCGACTGACTCGGCTTCTCCAATACCGCATTGGATCTGGGTAACAGATGAGCTGACGCCGCCAAAGGAAGGGACTCCCGACTCGCCCACATTTATCTTTCAACGCTCGTTCGACACAAAACTCCCAGTCAGAACGGCAACCATCCGATTGGCTGCTGACTTTTGCCAGGCGACTGTTCTCGTCAATGAGCGAAGACTCTTCTCTGTGGAACCCTACAGCCAAACCATCGATGCGGACGTCACCGATGCGATGGTCACAGGCATTAACGTTGTTCGTATCGAAGTCACCGCCTGTGCTGGTCCATCCGCCATTGCATCCAGTCTTTCAATCGGGATCGCCAACGATCCGGTTATTCAAACGATCGTAACCGACGGTGCATGGTCCTATACGTCTCAGTCACACAACGCCGTACGTGAATCAAAAGCGAAGCAAGTTTCATCCTTAGGTACCGTAAAGCCTGAGCTTTGGGGGATCGGTCGACGCTCCTCCAAAGTCGAGCCGACCGAAAACTACGAACAGTGGCGACAAGCCATTGCAGGGAAGGCGATGGACGAAAACCGATTTTGGACCGTCCCCGGTTTTGAAATAGCACTCGTTCGAACCGCAACGTCGGAGGAGGGCTCTTGGGTAAGCATGGCATTCGACCCAAAAGGGCGTTTGACGATCGCTCGCGAAGAAAAAGGCTTGTTGCGAATGAGTCTGGACAAAGAGTCCCGTTCCATCGAGAAAGTCGAGGTGATCAACAATCAGTTGCTCGAATGTCGAGGCTTGCTTTATGCCCACAATGCACTGTATGCCAACGCCAACAATTCCAAAGGGCTATATCGACTTCGAGATACCGACGGAGACGATAGCCTCGATGAAGTTCAGCTCCTAAGAGAATTCCCCGGCGGTGTTGGGCATGGTCGGAATGATTTGTCGCTTGGAAAGGACGGTTGGATTTACTCGATCCACGGCGATTCCGTTGAGGTGCCGACCGACAACGTGGTCGATCGCACTTCTCCTTTGCGAGATACGCTGGGCGGGAGACGAGCGGGCCAAGGCCATGTGGTTAGAACGGACCCCGAGGGCAAGCAATGGGAGATCTTGTGCTCTGGCTTACGCAACCCGTTTGGCTTGGCGTTAAACCCAGAGGGTGATTGGTTTACGTACGATGCCGATGCAGAATTCGATATGGGATCGCCCTGGTACCGCCCCACTCGAGTTGTGCAGTTGCTGTCGGGAGCAGATTATGGGTGGCGAGCGGTCACTGGGAAATGGCCACCGTATTTTCCGGATCATCCAGACAATGCGATGCCTACGCTCGACATTGGCAAAGGCTCCCCAACGTCCGTTCTTTTTGGACACGATGCAAAATTTCCCGAGGAATATCGTCGATCACTCTTGATCCTCGACTGGACCTACGGACGTATCTTGGCCGTCCATCTGTCACCGAGAGGCGCAGGGTATCGAGCCAACGCCGAGACTTTCTTGCAAGGCAGACCGTTAAATGTCACCGATCTGGCGATCGGACCAGACGGAGCGCTTTACATTGTAACAGGAGGTAGAAAGACCCAGTCGGCTTTGTACCGCATCGAGTATGTTGGGGAACTTAAGCCAGAGGTTTCGCCGTCGCTGCACGAGCAACATTGCGAGGCACACGCTCAGCGAGCAAAGCAAAAGCGTTCTCAATTAGAAACCATGCACGCCGCCAACCCCCCTACCAATATCGAGTTGGCATGGTCGCAAATGGACTCGCTAGACTGGAATCTTAGAAACGCTGCCCGCATTGCAATCGAGCATCAACCGATCGCAACATGGCGTGAGCGGGCACTATCCGAATCGCGAACCACAGCCGCCATCGAAGCATGTCTTGCCCTAGTTCGTAGCGGCGATCCATCGGTCGTAATAACTGTCGTGGAACGATTGCTTGGCATGAAGTCGGCAGACCTCTCCTTGAGCCAAGCCTGGGGAATTCTGCAATGCTATTCGCTACTCGAACAATCTTCTGCCGATAAACTCGAAGATCGCAAACTTAGAATCGTCGAACAAATCGAATCCCTCGTTTCTCGCTTAGCATCGAACGGAAACGCATATGGACGCTGCGGAGCAAGTTCCAACCTAATGGGAGCGAGCACGTCCCTCCTGGCGTCATTCGGTTCCACCAAGTCGGTTTTGGTTGCCTCTGCAACATCGCTAAATAGCCCGGTTCAGGAGCAACGCCTACACGCTTTATTGGCTTTGCGAAACGTAGATTCAGGCTGGACGCTCGAGACCCGAAAAAAGTATTTTCAATCGCTCAACGAGGGATCGAGTTTTGTGCGCGGCGAAGGGATGGAGAAGTTTTTGAAACAAATCCGGAGCGACGCCACGGCTAAACTATCCGAAGACGAACGCAGAGTACTGGCCGATTTGATTGAACCAACCTCCGACTCGACCGAGGTGCTGCCCGCGGTTGTCCAGCGTCAGATGGTAAAGCAATGGAAGATGAACGATCTCGTCCCAAGGCTCTCGGCAGATCCGTACAAGCCTGACCGCCAACGCGGTGCTGTTATTTTCGCTGAGGCGATGTGCAGCCGCTGTCATCGAAGCGGCGCACGTGGACCTGCCGTTGGCCCCGACTTGACACAAGTCGCCAATCGCTTCAGTCGCAAGGATATTTTGCAATCCATCATCGAGCCGTCGCATGTGGTTGCCGAAAACTATCGCAAAGTTCAAGTAGCGACGAAAGATGGACGAGTCCTGGTTGGCCGGGTACTGATCGAGGGGGATTATCGTTCGCAGAAGCTACAAATTGCAACCGATTCGCTCAACGCATCGGAAACGATCGAAATTGAGAAAAGCGAGATCGAATCGATTCGGGAATCGGCGATTTCACCGATGCCGTCTGGTCTGGTCGATGGTTTTCAAGCCGAAGAAATCCTGGATCTACTCGAGTATTTATCGATGAGAGCGTTGTAAAACAGTGTCGCCTTTTGCTCCGCAAAAGTGCGTTAACTCGGCACACTTTCGCGGAGCGAAAGGCGACAATAATAACTTCACAGCCTAGGAGCGCAAGGGACAATTGTAGACGAGCGAGGCCCTTCGCTCGTTGAGTGCGCACCAAACCTGAGCGAGGGCCTCGCTCAGCCACAATAAACAGCAGAGGTTTATCCATTGTGAATCAGTCTAAAATACGTGCATGGTGGTCACACCGACAAGGATTGGATGGATCACTTTCAGGAGCCACACCGGAGGAAGTCTTAACGAGATCGGGCTGGGCTCGCTCCGTCGGCGGCGTCGGGCCTTACTTGAGTTTATTCGCTCGAGCTGGTACCAGCCGCGAAGATGCAGATAAAGCCGTCAAGGACGTTCAGATCTGCGAACTCCCGTCGGCTCGAAGTTGCACCTACGTCGTACCCTCGGCTGATTTCGCCCTGGCATTGAAAGTTGGACAGCAATTCAATCAGGGGGATAGAAAATTAGCCTTGAAGCTTGGTGTCACAGAAAAGGAAATCAACTCGCTCAACAAAGCCGTGTTGAAAGCGCTGGCCAACGGAGCACTCAGTCCGGAGGAGATTCGGACGGCAAGCGGCGACGCCTCGCGTAGTCTTGGCGAGGAAGGCAAAAAAAAAGGGCTGACAACCACGCTCCCCCTGTCGCTCGGCGAACTTCAGTCCACCGGTGACCTTCGGCGATTTCCGATGAATGGCCGTCTTGACCAACAACGCTTCCAATATGCTGTGTGGCAGCCTAACCCACTCAAGAATGACTCGCTGACTCATGAAGCGGCGTATACCGAATTGGCGAAACGATTCTTCAAGTGGATCGGGCCAGCCACGTTAAGCCAGTTTCAATGGTTTTCGGGTCTTGGCGTCAAGGCAAGTTCTGCAGCGATTGAACCGTTGAACCTCCTGCCGATTGAAAAAGGAAGCGACTGGCTGTTGCTGGACGAAGACTTCGAGGCGTTTACAAAATTCAAGCCACCAGTCAAGCCGCAAATTGTACTTGTTAGCAGCCTCGACGCCATTCATGCGTTGAGGCGCGACGTGCGAGGTCTATTGGATGAAAAGGACATGGACCGTCAGGTATTCGTAGAGAAGTCCAGACAGTCAGCTGGCAGCCTGTCGGATCTACCAAGTCATGCTATTCTGGACCGCGGTCGCCTCATTGGATTGTGGGAATATGATCCTGAAACACAATCCATCGCACATACTCATTTCGGCTCGGACGATAGAGCCTTGGCTACCGCTATCAAAAAGACCGAAACCTACATCCGAGAACAGCTAGGTGACGCTCGCTCGTTCAGCCTCGATTCCCCAAAGAGTCGACAGCCCCGTATAGCCGCGCTGAGGGCAGCCGCAAGCACCTTCGTTTAACCGCGTGGGCATCGCCCCGCGCTATCTACTGCTCGCGGCCCGAAGGGCACGCGGTTAAACAAAAAAACTCTTGCGTAGGTGCTTATCCCCAGTGTAAAACTCGGGGGAATTCACTATCCATTCGTTTCGTTCGAGCCTTCACCACCGGTTGAGTCGGTAAAATCCCGATCAGCGAACGCTTCGTCGACGGCCTGAATCGACCGGCTGGCGATCCTCGATAGCAACTTAGATAAAGCACGAGAGCCCTTATCGGCATCGGTTTTCGACTTCTTTGGTGGAGACTCAATGTCGCTAGAATCCAGCTGCACCAGCCACGCTCCATCCACCAACGAATCGACCGTCGAATCGATGCCCCAATCCAACAAGCCATTGCTTGGCGAGCTTACCATTGCACGCCTTTCTTCGGCGGTATGAAAGCTCCAGGGTGCTGCCAATGCTTGTACGGATTCTTCGTCGTCTTCAAGAGTCGAATCCTCATCGCCATGCTCGTGTGCCAAGTCACCGACAAAGGACTGGCCGTTGATCCAAGTGATAACCGGTACCGCCAGTTGCTCTTGAGTGAGAAACTCGGGTGTCGTAAACATCCAGAACGGATCGGCGACTGCGATCAGTTCTTCATCTTCTCCATTCGTTGCTCCAGTTCCGACTCCGTCGTCGTTGACAATCGTTCCGGTGGCGGTTGCATTCGCAATCGTTGCTCCAACGGCATTCGCTAACGTAACCTTGAAGGTCTCGTTTTGCTCAACGCTGGAATCCGCTTTGACATTGACTACAACATCGACGCTGGTCACGTTGCTCGCAAAATTGACTAGCACATTGCTCGAAAAACCACCGACAAGGTCCTTGCTATTGGCCTTATTCGAACCAGTTCCCGCTACTGTGTAGTGTACGCTTGCAGTACCGGAAGCGTTACCTGATCGCATAATGGTAAATACAAAAGGAGTCGAAGCGCTACCGGTTCCTTCGGCTTTTGACGCGCCCGTCGCTGAAATTGCAAACGATGGCGGAGCGGGTGCTGAGTCGTCGTTCACGATAGTACCTGAAGCAAAGCCGACACCGATGCTGGTTGATGCGCTAGGTGCCGACAGTGTGACCGTGAACCCCTCATCGCTTTCCACTGTCGTATCGCCTTGAACATCAATCGTGATGACTTTGGATGTTTCATTAGCAGCGAACGTCACCGTCCCACTGAGTGCACCACTTACGAAATCCGATCCTGTTGCCGGGGAACTGCCTGACCCGGTCACTGTGTAAGTGACGGAAGACGGGCCTGTCGTGTCGCCGGATCGGCTGACCGTAAACGTGTAGGCGTTGCTGCCGCTATTGCCTTCAATTTTGGAAGCATCGGTGGCAACAATACTGAGCGAGGCACCGCCAGTCGCAACGATCGAGCCGCTGATCACATACTGCCCGAGACTAGCGTAGTCGGTGTACCCTGTCGGCGGATTGGTGGTTGGATTGCCGGCACCTACGCCATCAATCTTCAGATAGTACTGGCCGGCAGCCAAATTGGCGCTAAGACTTGCATTCAATGTCTGCACTGGATTCGAGGAGGTGACCAAGGCGCCGTTGCTGTCGTACAAACTGGCTTCGATATCCAAATTAGCACCGACTGCAGCAGGATTCACGTTCAGGGTGACATTGCCCGCCCCTGTCGTAAACTGAAAATAATCGGAGTCTGTCCGCGTTGAAATCAATCCACTCTGGGAGACGGTCGCGTTGACAATGGAAAGGGCTGACGCCGTCGCCGGAGTGTTGCCATGATCATCGATTTTGTAGCCGAATCCGTTGTAGCTAGTGATGATGCTTAAGTCGTCAGGACCTTTGTTGTAATTGGCGCTTGCCCCAGCATTGTTCGAACCGAAATACTCCCCTTTATCCCACTGAGACACCTCCACATAGTAGCCTACGCCCATAATCGTCGACCAATAAGCGGTGTCGGCTCCCAATCCATGCCCAGAATAATAACTGGCCGTCGAAGTCCCATCGTGCGACAAGCCCAGGCTATGACCCACCTCGTGACTGGCCGCTTCCGCAACCCCAACTTCACCCGTATTGAACACGAACACGGGTGTATCGGTATTCCAGTTAAAGCTGTTGATATAAGCGATACCGCCGCAACCACAATTGAACGCAACGTCTGCGGTCACAACGGCACGCACACCCCATTTGGCGTCGCCATTGCCGGTATTGCGAAGGTCATCCACCGTCGGCGCAATGGTTGTTACGTTGACTTGGAAAGGTGCAAAGTCCTCCGACACTCGCTTCCATGTTTTTTCAATATTCGTTAGTTCCGTCGGACTGAAGTTGGCTTTGTCCGCATCGGTACTATAAGCTGGCGAATTGATGCTGGTCACGTTATAGGAACTGTTCCAAGAAGTTCCGGTCGTCACATGGCCATCAAAGTCGAGGTAGATCGTATGGTTCGCGCCCGGCAAGCTCGCGAAGGCCGGAACGTTTAACGCCAAGTTCAACCGAGGTTCGAGTAACTCGAAGGCAACCTGCCTCTTTGCTTTACGTGATCCTCGACGTCCGAAACGTTGCCAACTGGCAGCCTTTGGCATAATGAACTCCATCTACTATTGGAATTGAAGAGAAGAAATAGAGGAAAGGATTATTGCAAATGATTTCGACGGTGTCAAACTTCCAAAGGCGACAATTGTAGACGAGTGAGGCCCTTCCGTAGACGAGCGAGGCCCTACCGTAGACGAGCGAGGCCCTTCGCTCGTTGGGGTCCTACCAAACCTGAGCGAGGGCCTCGCTCAGCCACAAAAACCTCAGTGCGCAACGTGGGTTTTTGCACGAAACTGCCGAACTGAGTACACTGTCCAATAGCAGAACGAAGAACGGCCCGGTTTCCCTATGAAATCTTTCCTTCAAGGACCTGAATTGAGCAAACGGATGCGAGCTGGGTTGGCTAGGTTTTGGGGGCTTCGTCTGACGCTGACGTTGTTTGGATTGCTTCCATTCTTAACGATTGAGTTAGCGCTTCGTGTTTTTTGGACGCAACCACCAAATCACACTGCAGATCCTTTCTTGGATTGTAGTCAGTTGTCTCCGCTGTTCGAATTGAATGGCGATACCTACCGTACAGCCTCAGCCCGATTGCGGCTCTTTGAATCCACTCAATTTCCAGCCAGTAAAGGAACTGGCACGAAACGGATTTTTTGTTTGGGGGGATCGACCACTCAAGGCGAACCGTACAAGCCCCCGACCGCCTTTCCCGCCTGGCTACAACTTAACCTCCAACTAATCGACCCAACTCAGCGTTGGGAAGTTATCAATTGCGGAGGGCTTTCCTACGCGAGTTATCGGTTACTGCCAATGCTGATCGAGATACTTCAATATGAACCGGATCTTGTGATCCTTGATTGCGGTCACAATGAGTTGCTCGAAACTCGGGAGCTATCGGGCTGGAAACAAGCTTCCATGGTGCAAAAAAGCGCGGCTCGAATCGCGCGCACCTCGCGACTCGTTGCATTCGCTTCCCAATGTCTCTCCGACGGTATAAGAGCGAAAACGCATGCATCCAATCGAACTCAGTTGAAACAAGAAGTCGACGCGCTGCTCGACGATCAAGGAGGTCTCGAGAAATACAAGCGAGACGAGCTCAACATGGAATCGGTGGTGAAATCGATGCAATGGAATATGGCCGCAATGGTTCAGCATTGCAAGGCGGCTGGTGTGCCTGTAGTACTCCTAGTTCCAACGTCGAATATCCGGGATTGCCCACCTTTCAAAGTCGAACTCAGCCAACGCATGGATCCAGAAACAAAGGCGCAAATAGAATCGCATTGGGCTCGGGCGGTGGATGCACACAAGGATCGCGTCGAGACGGATTCCGGCGATGTCCGTTCCAGTCAAGAAAGCGAAGTCCATGAATTGCAAGAGATCGTGGCGATGGACCCTGAACATGCGGGAGCATTGTATTGGCTGGGTCAATTCGAACTTGCCAAAGGACACATCGAGTCAGCCCGCCTACAGCTCGTTGAAGCTCGGGACAGAGACGTTTGTCCTCTCAGGGCCGTTAGTTCGATGCAAAAGGCGATTCGCGAACTAGCCCACCAAGAACAAGTCTGGCTATTCGACGTCGACGCAATGTTCCAATCGGTTTCCAATAATGGATTGGTCGGTGACCAATGGCTAATCGATCACGTTCATCCGCGATTGGAAGGTCATCAAATGCTGGGTGAGCATCTCGCAGACCTAGTGATCCAAAAGGAATGGATCACGCCCAGCGAAAAGGACTGGCAGCGACACCGAACGGTTGTTTATCGCGAGCATCTTCAAGAACTCGGCGAAGACTATTTTTTCCACGGAAAACAACGGCTCGAAGGGTTGGTCTTGTGGACTCAAGGACGTGCCCGTAAAGGGTTGGATCCGGTGAGATCAAAATGACCCATCGAGACAAATCCAAGACGAGTGAACCCAAAACGCCTATGGAAACCCAATCCGCGTTGAAAAGCCATACCGACAAGTTAACGCTTTCACTTTGGGAGGAGTTTTGTTTTCTCTTGGTGCATGAGAAAAAGTGGTGGCTTGTGCCGATCTTGATTTCCCTCGCCTTGATTGCCGTGGCTGTCGCATTTAGTCAAACTGAAACCGTGCCATTTATCTACCGGCTTTTCTAGGGACTCTTGAATCCGACTCGCGAAACGTCCAAACTCTCTGTTTCTTCCAATCTTTCGTGTAAACTGATATCTCTCACCCTTCCACGACTTCAGCAGGAAACCATTGTGCCTCCCTCCCATCGTAACTGGCTAAAGCTGGCTCTCTTGATTGTTTACAGCATCTCGATTCCACGATCCAACGGAGACGACTTTCCGACTCCGCTCAATTCCGAAAAGTCCACTACGAGTCCAATGCTTCCCACGGAGGTCGTCAAGTCGGCCAAGCTTCCACCTGGCTTCGAGCTTTCGGTCTTTGCCTCCGAACCCAACGTCCAAAATCCGATCGCAATAACGACCGATGAACGGGGCCGACTGTGGGTTGCCGAAAACTATAGTTGGGCGGGTGGTGGAGCAGGTGGCTTCGACGGAAATCAGCGGGATCGAATTGTCGTCCTTGAAGATCAGGATGGTGATGGGAAACACGACAAGCGAACTGTCTTTTGGGACGATGCTCGCAAACTGACCAGCATCGAGGTAGGCAACGGAGGGGTTTGGGCTATCTGCTTACCAAATCTTCTTTTCTTCCCCGATCAAAATCGGGATGATGTTCCCGATGGTCCACCTATCGTTATGCTCGATGGATTCGATGAAGGGGTCGTCGGTCACACGCCAGCCAACGGTCTCAAATGGGGACCCGATGGTTGGCTCTACGCTCGTCACGGGATCCAAGCGACTAGCAATATCGGCAAACCAGGCGCGAGCGATTCGCAGCGCATCAAAATCAATACCGGTGTCTGGCGATACCATCCCATGCATGGTACCGTCGAACCTGTGATGTACGGAATGACCAACTCGTGGGGATTCGACTTCGATCAGCACGGCGAGATGTTCGTCATCAACACGGTTATTGGCCACCTATGGCACGTTGTTCCAGGAGCGCACGTAGAACGTATGTATGGTGTCGACTTGAATCCGCATACGTATCAATTGATCGAACAGACCGCTGATCATGTTCATTGGGACAATGGCGAGAAATGGAATACCGTTCAAAAAGGCATGTCGGACAAGACCAATGCGGCGGGTGGTGGGCACGCCCACATCGGCCTGATGATCTACCAGGGGGACAACTGGCCGGCAGACTATCGCAATCGTCTTTTTACTCTGAACCTGCATGGCCTCCGCATCAATAGCAATCTCCTGGAGCGACAGGGGGCTGGCTACGTCGGCAAGCGTGCTCCCGACTTCTGCTTCATGTCCGATCCCTGGTTTCGAGGGATGGATTTGATTACGGGGCAAGATGGCGGGGTCTACATTGCAGATTGGAGCGATACGGGCGAATGCCATGATCATGATGGCGTCCATCGGACCAGCGGTCGCATTTACAAGCTCACGCATGGCCAAACCTCATCGGCCAAATCGGTAGATCTGTTCACCAAGTCGGACACTGAATTGATCGCGTTGCTGTCGCATGCCAACGCGTGGTGGCCAAGAACGGCCCGGCGGATTCTGACGGAGCGTTATACGAAAGACAAATCCGCCTCGGATCTCTTAGGACTTCGCAAACAGATTCAAGCGAGTCTCGATGCTACGACCGATGTCCCCAAGCGGCTTCGATTGATTGAGACTTGTTACGCTGTCGGTGCTGCGGACGAAGAATGGTTGCTGGCACGGCTATCCGCAAAAGATGAGCATGAACGAGTCGCTGCGCTTCGATTTCTCGTCGATCGATTATCACCCAATGGAACTCCACCCTCCAATCGTTTGAAAGATGCATTGCTCCAATGTGCGGGTCAAGACTCTTCAGACTTGGTGCATCTCTATTTGGCTTCGGCACTTCAGCGTTTACCGGAATCCGAACGATGGCCGATCGCGAAAAAACTCGCATCGAAATCGGAGCTGCGCGAAGATCGCATGTTTCCGTCGATGCTGTGGTATGGAATCGAAACGGCTGTACCTCGCGATCCCGCACAAGCAATGTCGCTCGCCAAAGAATCTACAATCCCTCGACTGACGGAAAACATTGCACGCCGATTGACGCTGCAAATCGAGTCCACGCCAGAAATGGTGGTTCAATTGCTGGCCGCAGCCGAGAGCCAAAAGTTCCAGTTACCAGAGCAAGTTGTCGTTGGAATGGCCAAGGCGCTCAACGGTTGGCAAAAGGCAACACCGCCCGCCAACTGGGCTTCTTTCTCGAAACGATTTGAAAAAAGCGAATCGAAGGATCTTAGGCGGGACATACAAGGTTTGCGACTCGTCTTCGGTGATGGTCGAGCCATCGTGGAATTGACGAAGATCATCGGCGATACCAGCGCTGACGCGGAAGCTCGCCGTCAGGCACTTCGTTCCCTTTTGAGTGGACGCCCGCCCGAGTTTGCTCCATCGCTTTTCAAATTGCTTGGCGACCGCGTGATGGTACGCGAAGCGATCCGTGGGCTTGCACAGTACGATCACGAGGACACTCCAAAACAGATCCTCAATCGCTCGAAGAGCTTTGGACCTGCCGAACGCGTCGAAATGATCAACACCCTTTCGTCGCGTCCATTGTTTGCAAAGGCATTACTGGCAGCAGTTCGAGACAAGTCGATTGCACCCAATGAAGTCTCGGCATTTCATGCTCGTCAGATTCGATCGTTCGAAGATGCCGCGTTGAATAAGGAACTGACGGAACTTTGGGGAGACGTTCGCGCCACCGCGGATGACAAAAAGAAGCTGATCGAGCAGCTTCGATCGGAGTTGCCCAACGACACGCTTGCCAAGAGCGACCTGCGAGCCGGGCGAGCTATCTTTCAAAAGAACTGCGCCAATTGCCACGTGCTCTACGGGGTCGGAATCAAGATCGGGCCGGATCTCACAGGTTCGAATCGCAAGAATCTGGACTATCTCTTAGAGAACATGATCGATCCCAGCGCGAGTGTCGGGGCTGATTTTCGAACTGTGATCGCTTTGCTCGAGGATGGTCGCGTTGTCAATGGAGTGGTCACAGCGACAACCGATCGCACACTAACCCTGCAGACAATTCTGGAACCGGTGACCCTGGACCGTCAAGAGATCGCGTCGATCAAACAGTCAACGACGTCGCTGATGCCGGATGGTTTACTTCAAAATCAATCGAGCGAACAGATTCGAGATTTGATTGGCTACCTAATGTCGACGGATCAAGTACCGTTGCCCTAAGGCGAGCGGCGGATTTGCTTTTACCGGGAGGGAGAGGCCACCCCTGTAAACATGTCTTCATGGACTTTCCACACAGGTGGCGCGAATTTTGCATTTGGCGACGGATCGATCCGATTCATCTCGCAAAGCATTAAACCTGCCCTTTTTCAGCAGTTTGGCAACCGTCACGACGGACAGAAGTTGGATATGGACGGAAGCTGGTAGCTACACCTTTCGACGGTACGTTTAGGCGAATAATTCGTTGATAGGTTGGAAGTCTACATAGCTTGTCCCCGACGCGGTTTCCACGAAGTGAAACGCGCGTCCCGACGGAGTTTCCTCGACCTTTTTCGTCCAGTTGATCCCCATCGCAGAATAGATGGTGCACGCGACATCTTCCATGTAGATTGGTCTGCCCGGAGACCAACCGAAATCGGTGATCGCACCCCCAACTGCATCCGTCTTGCCGATGACGCCACCTTGCACAACTCCGCCGCCTGCGAACATGCCGCAATGCGCGTGGATATAGTGTTCGCGACCAGCCCGAGTTGCGCTAACTTCGCCCGGCGTTCTTCCAAATTCACTCATACAAACAATCAAAGTTTCATCCAAAAGCGACTTGGAGCGATCGCCGCTCCCTGGCAAAGCAGCTAAATCGAGAACAAGCGACGTAAAAGCTTTGTCCAACTCGCTCATCAACACCGGGTGATTGCGTGAGCCTGGTTTGTAGATATCGCTATGATGGTCCCAACCACCATGACTTGCGAGAATAAATCGAGTTCCCGCGTCGGCCCGCAACAGGTTCCGCGCAAGTGCAAGCGAAGTACCGATCGAGGATTGTCCGTATCGCGTTTTGTCGTCGTCGTTTATTGAAAAAATATCTGGGACGCGAGGATCGTTCATAATATTCCAAGCGCCACGATAGTATTGGTGGTAGTCGGTGAAACTACGGTCGAGGCCAGGCTGGCTCTGTCGTAGCCCTTGATCCAATGCTTGCAGCCGACCCCAGCGGCGTTGCATGGTTTCTGCCATCTCTTTGCGAGGCGCAAGGTCAGGTGGACCTTTGTCGATGGAGAGATTTAGCGGTCCATATTCGGCTGAGAGAAATCCATTGTTGATCAGACCAGCTTGATTCCCGGACATATTCATTGAGATATACGCTGGCAGCGAATCGGTCGTTCGCCGCTTATCGGCCAGTTCATGACAGACGACTGCGCCAATGGCAGGCACTTCCTTTGACAGAGCTGGGTTTAACGGATGTCCCGTTTGAATGTAATACTGAGCCCGACCGTGCACCGCATCCCAAGCTGCCATCGATCGTACGACACTCACTTTATCTAGGATTTTCGGAAGGTTTAGAAATACGCCTACCGGTAACATCACACCGTTGCCGCAAGCTTGGATATCGAAGTAATTGGGGGTCCAAGGGCCTTGCTTTGCATCCAGCGAATCCGGCTGGCTCATGCCACCCTCAAGGTTAATAAAGATGACCTGTCTCGCAGTGCCGCGGGGCAACTTATCGTCGGCTGCCTTGACGCGCGTGGAGGCCATCCAGGGTAGCGAACCACCCACAACGCTCAGGCCACCAAGCCGAAGCAGCTCGCGACGTTGGAGATAAAACGGCGATCGTTTGTCGATTGAATGTGTCATGTGGGCTAGTAGTTGAAAAGAAAATCGAGCTTGTTCAACAAGCTCCATTGAAGGTCCTCGATGCCGATTTGACGATTCTCGGCAATCCAAGTTCGGGCGATTTCGAGCTCAAGTTCTGTCGGTTTTCTCGACAACGATCGCAAGTACATGGCTTCAACAATCTGGTCATCGGATAGTTTGGAATCGATCATCGTTTTCGAAAAACTGGTGCCGCTGGCGGTCACGCGACTAGTGACGAACTTGCTATTCATCATCATCATAGCTTGGAGGATCGACCCGTTTTTGGCGGGATTTGCCCATTCGCGATTGGACTGCCCAAACGTTCTTAACAATTGTTTCGCATCCCCGTCTCCGATGTTTTCCGGTGTGGCCGCTTGTGTCCAATAGCGAATGGGGGATTGAGGCGTCCCATAAAGCATGTGCTTCCTCGGGTAGTCAGGATAGACTCCTGTGGCTTCCACGATGGCATCGTGAAGCTCCTCGGAACTCAACATCCGAACGTAGCGTCGGGCAAAGTACGGAGTGTACGACGCTTGCCATTCGGAGTCAAAATGGGACGAAAGCTGATAGGCTAAAGATTGCGTTAGGACCCGCATGAGGGACCTGAGACTGAATCGATTGTCCGCAAAATATTTTCCGAGGTCTTCTAGAAGTTGTGGGTTCGTAGGTTGAATAGTCCACGGAGCGGGTGGCGGGTTGGCTGGATCCTGTCTGGCGAGATCAAAACCGTCGACTGGTTCCACAATTCCAAGCCCAAAGAATTCCTTCCAAAAGAGATTGACCGTGGCTTTGGCAAACTGCGGATGCGAGGTCAGCATCTTTGCAAATTGAGCGCGCAAAGGCCGATTCGAATCTGCTTGCTCTCCGGACAACATAAAGGTCGGTTGAACTGGTTCTCCACTCCGATGCAACCGGACGGAACTGGCGGAATGGGAATCATAACCGTTTCCATCTTCGGATATCGTAAATCGATCCTGAAACGGCACGATGCGGACCCGAGTCTTGCCGAAGAATGCGGCCAACGCCCAAAGGTCTTCGCGTTTCTTCTTAGAAAGTCCCAGATCGACTTTCTCTAAAAAGCCCGCTCCGCCATGACACGAGATGCACTGAAAATTGAGACCCAAAAAGAACTTCGAAGACTGGATAACAATCTCATCGGAGGTATCTTCGTGCCGATCGGAATACATCGTGTCACCGGGAATATGCCATCTGGCCAAATAACCGGAGGGGGCTGCATCGGGCATCCAAACCGAATTGGACGCCGTGGCAGTCAATAACTCCGTTACCATTTGATCGTAGGGTTTGTCCTGGCTAAGCGACTGACGAATCCACTTGTCCAAATTTTCCGTCGAAGGATTACCAATGCGATTGGCGCAGTTTCGAAAGAGGTCACCGTACCAGTAGGCCCATTTATCGACCCATGCGTCCGAAGCGATTAATCGGTCGATCTCCCGATCTCGCTTGGCAGAATCGGCATCGTTGACGAATGTTGCGATCTGATCAGGTGTCGGAATTCGTCCGGTCAAATCCAAATGAACGCGACGCAAGAATGTATAGTCATCCGACATTCGCGCGTGCGGAATTTTATTTTCGTGCATCGCAGCAAATAATTGTTCATCGATGAAATTGCGACGAACGATTTCAAGATCTGCATTTGCAGGTCTAGGGAGTTTTGCAACCACCGAGGAAGTCTGCTCGCTGATGTCGGCGTCGGGTCGAGTTCGGTTGACCTTGTCAGGCGCATGGTCTGCGTCCTTGGGCAAAACTGGAATCGGCTTTTTCGCGGTTGCATTTTCTTGAGCCAAGACCGAAGGTGCCATACCCCAGAAAACGAAAAGTGCGCACAGCCAGATCGAACGCGAGGCATGGATTTGCTGAATGGAAAGAACGACATTCATTTCGAGTCTTGCTTTTCCGGTTTGCGGATTTCCAGGTCCGAAGGAACGGTCGCGGAAACTGGTCGAATGAACAACGCTTCCACTTTACCATCTTTCGTAAGAAGTCGAATAGTTCTATTTCCGCGATCGCAAAAATAGAGGCCGCCATCTGGGGCAATTGCGATCTTTGCCGGCACAAAGAGCGTTGGAATCGACTCAACTTTGTCGGCATTTGCAAGCTTTTTGGCCGCTGCGCTCGGGTGACCGGAGCCGGCCACCGAAAGGACGATGCCGTGTACGACGCAGCGGATGCGATGATTGCCGCTGTCTGAAAAATAGAAGAAATTGGGTGAGGCAACGGCTAGATCCAGCGCCGATAGGATTTTTGCTTTGGTAGCTAAATCGCCGTCGCCAGAAAAGCCCGCACCGGCGTCATCAGAACCTTTTCCAATTCCGCATACCGTCTCCATGATTCCATCGGAGGACACATGTCGAATGCGACTATTCCCGGAATCGCTAATGTAGAACGATAGGTTGTCGCTGCCAAATGCTACCGCAGTCGGAAGACTGATTTGAGCCGAGGCTGCGGGTCCGCCATCGCCGGATAGTCCCGCTGCCGAACCAGCTACCGTGGTAATGATGCCATCGATACCGATTCGCCGAACGATATGATTGTAGGTGTCCGCAACGAGCAAATTGCCCAGAGGATCGACCGCGATACCTTGTGGGTTGTTCAATCCGGCTTGAATGGCGGGTCCATGATCGCCGCTCCATTCCGAGGCCCCGCTGCCAGCCACGGTTGTGATTGTAAGCGTTGCTAAATCTACTTTGCGGATCCGATGATTGTTGGAGTCCGCAATCAAAACGGCGTTATGGGCCGCATCCAGTTTCAAATCGTTGGGTGCGTTGAACGCTGCTTTTGATACATGTTTACCGTCGCCCGAAAAGCTCGCTTGACCCGTCCCACCCCAAAATGTCAATCGACCAGTCGCATCGAGCTGTAAAATGCGATTAGATTCGATATCGGAAATCAACAAATTACCGTCCAACAGTCGCACGATCCCGTTCGGTGCCAACAGCGTTGGTGCAACTTCTTCCTCTGCGTTACCACGACTGCCGAGCGTTATCGCGTTCAAAGTAAGTAGTGTCAGTAGTAGGGTTTGCCAAAGCTGCGTCACTCGCATTGTCTCTCGGATCAAAAGAATTCTCGGACGAACACAGTAAGACTTTATCATAATCAAATAAAAAATTGTGGGGGAGCGAGGCTCCTGCCGAGCTGGCGTCGCCATGATTCGGCAGGAGCCTCTCCCTCCCGGGCCCCATTTATGCCAGTCGTGGGGGCCAGCCATCTATTTCCTGAGATTGGGTTGGGGGTGAATCCGCCACGCGGCAATTTTGGTTGGTTCGATATCAGTTACACTTTTGTTACAGTTCATATTCGGTTTGTACCCCGCACTTTTTAGTTAGGCAACGTAAACGTTTTCTCAAGTGCAACGTCCGCAGTCGCAACACATTGATATTCCCATTTCGGATGGGCATAGCTACAATTCAACGAGCAAGCAGAAAACGCAAAGCTGGGTGGCCGCATGGGCAAGCACATGAGCCAGAGCCGTGGCAGATCTCGCAGTTTTTCGAGATTCCCCGACGGCTTGGTGCGTTTGGACATGTTACAGACGAAGAGGGGCACAATTTTTATCGCAGTCAACGTGACGATTCCGAAAATCTTAGCGAAGACAGTCGCAATCTCTTGTTGTTCGAGCGTGCGAGGGAATGGCTTTTGGAGCAGGACGCGGATGACGAAAAAATGGGGTAAAGACGTGTTGGTTGGTAGTTGTACGAGCAAACACCATCATTCTGCCCCCATAATCCTGCCAATGATTACTCTAGGGGATCGGCCAAGCAACAACTCACTATCACTATTGCCGAGTGCGGGTAGCACTTCTTTGGTATGCGAGAAGGCTCAAGAAAAGATGCCGCAAGGCGTAAATCGAATAGCCGTCCTGCAGCCGAAATGATTTTCGCTACAATTGCAATCTTGAGCGCGGACGGCACACCAATAGTTGCCGAAACGTCAAATTGGCCACTTAAGCATCTGCGAACCAGTTCAGGATAAACATGAATGTCGACTCTGAGCCCAATCAGTTCAGTTCGAATTGCAAGCTTCAAATCGTTGCCCAACTCCTCGATATCGCTGAACGAGCGTTCGTTTTTAAATTGTTGAAACGTCATCCCGACATGATAGAAGCCGACGTCAGATCTGCCATTAGAAACTGGTATGCGACGCGACCAGGCGCAGAACATGGGGATGGAGTCGGAGTCCCCGGTGACCCGAAAAGATTTGATCAATGAATGACCTAGAAGTTGCAGCAAAAGAGATCGTTGTTTGGTTGCAGTCACGCCAAATTCCATATGCTTTGATCGGCGGCGTTACTCGCTTTGCCGTAATCACCATCCATTTTGAATCCTACTTCGGGGACTCGCGAAAACAGAATTCTTTACCAAGCAGCATTATCGCTTGTTGACGTTGAACTTGAGTCAATTCACCAAATATCTCCGCTCTCCATGCCGTCATGACTCGTAGAATTCTTTCGTCTGCTTTCGACTGGACCAATTCATTTATCTGGAGAAGAGTTGTCTTTTGCTTTTCGCCAATTTCCAATTTCTTCCCCAAATATCCTTCGGTCAATGCACGAATCAGTCCTATTCGTGCGATCTCAACACGATATGCTAACTGTGACAATCGTGTCTTTTGAGAAGATGTAAACACTTCTTCAACTTGCAGTTGTAATTCCTCGTAGGTTATTTTGCTCACGTCATCTCGCCCATCCCGAAACGATGCAAGTGGTCTGCCTCGCGAGTCCTTGTGCAGTTTATCAAGAGTTCTCTCAGTGTCCGGCTTGAGCCAGATTTCCATTCTAATTGATTTTTTCATAGCCAGTCCGGCAGTGGCTATTAGCGAATCAGGATCTGGCACTGCAAAACCTGGAATCTTGTATTCAAACCGGCTCGTCATTCTGTCGTCGACAAATTCAAAATCCGAACCCAGAACACTCTTTGCTTGCTCTCTCTGCGCTGCAGATAGCTCAGATAACACTTCTTCGCGTGCCGTACTTACTATTTTCTTAATTAGGATCTTAGCCCTGGACTCTGCCGCGTCCGCGATGATCCTTAAAGCGGCCTTCTGGTAGACCTCAACTCCAACATCTCTTCCCAGAAATCCTGCCAAGAGTGCTTCCGCGGGGCCAACCCGTGCCAATTCAATTTGGTATACAAGCTGTCGCAGTCTATCTTGTTCAATTGGATTGATGATGTCATCGTACTTCGCCTCGTTCGCTTGCCGAATCATCGCCGCCTTGGCTTTAATGTTGCCCAGCTTTGGCATGCCCGTACCTCCGTAAAAGGTCACATTCACAAGATCACCGTTATTTTCCGTCAAAAGCTGCTGAATGGCTTTCTGTGCTTGATCATCGAGCTTCAGCTCCTTCACGACGGACCTGTTTGATAGGAATTGCGCTATCGACATTTTCCTCTGGGGATCCGGAATAGATCTGCCAATAGCCGCAGTTCCCTGTGCGAATAGAGCAGGTACGAAATATAAAAAAACGACGGAAAAAAATAAACCACGTCTCACTTGAGTACGACCTTCGTAGCGACTGGCTCGTTTTGTTATCCATTGGCCAAAAAGCCAAACGAAATGTGGTTGAGATTTCAGAGTCTTTGACCCCCAAACTTCGATTTTCAAAATCCAATTTTACCATGAACTCAACGATTCGTTTGTTTTTTTGCTCCAGATGACAGTTGTAAATCGTTGGCTCTTAAAATACATGCTAAAACGAATTCGCTTGCGCAACCGACTTTCGCGACAGTTTCAAAACTTTTGTCATGGAAACGCCAAAAACGATGATCCAATTTCTAAAGCAGTTGGGGTACGCACTTGTTTTCGCCACGATTTTGCTTTGCAATCCCGGACCACTTCTTGCCGGTGGGCGAATGCCAGCCGCGGCGATCCACCCGCGCGTCATCGCGTCCGAATCTGGAGAGTATTCGCTTAAGTTGGATCCAAGTGATCTGAATGCTCGGTTTCACGCAAACTACACCCTGAGCCACAACGATCAACCGCTTTGGACCAAAGAGCTTCCGTTCACGTTGCTAGAAGCCGCCGTCACCAAAACAGGCCATATCGTTGGCTACGCCTACACTCACGGCGAAGAGGGCTTCGGAAAAGACCACGATACCGGCAACGGTGATTTTGTAGTCGCTATCATCGATCGAGATGGCAAACCACTACTGGTCGACAAGCATGAGCGAGAAGATTCGCGTTTTTTTCATAGCGATCCTGACCCAACTGCCAAAGGGATGGTAGTTGACGAAGCCAACGATCGCCTTATCGTGCGAGTCCGTAATCCTGATCTCAATATTCGAGAGGAGGCATGGTGGCCTTACAAAATCTCCTCGGGAAAAGCGCTTCCAATCACCAGCCCTACGTTACTTTCAAAAACAAAAGCGGATCCAAGCCCGATTCACGTTAGAACCGTGAAAGGAACCAATCTCTACTTAGTGCAGTGGTGGCTGGTTCGCTTCCCGGAAGGGTCCATTGGCACGATGTTTAGTTTGCATGAAGAGAACGGCGTTGAAGTATGGTCGATGTCATTACCTAACGACTATACATTGCCCAACGAAGACGAGCAGAGCGCGCTTCAAAAACAGATCTGGGCGGATGGGGCCATTTTGGCGAACCCGCCGCCGAAGACTTTTAGTTTGCACTTTTACGCGGACAAGGCCCGAGTTAACTTTGAGGTTGGCCAGGACAAAAAGGGAGAATGGAGCGTTCAAGAAAAGTCGCGAGAAGCATTCCGTAACAACAAATCCAATCCGCCCGCGCTCGACCAGCCTGCGCAGTCTCTGTTGCCAAAGAAACACGAGGCTATCTACCAATCGATCGAACTCAAACCGTTCAAAGCCAAGCAAACGCATCCAATTCGCAACATTCATTCTGGCTTCGATTTTGATTCCGATGGCAATATTGGCTTTGTGCGACATGAATCGGGATCTGAAGGAAAATTTTTGCTTGTCGACACCGTTGGAAAGGTCCTTACTACGATTCCACTGGCGGTTGAGCCGGAAAAAGGTTCCAACTGGGATGGGGTTGCGTTCGTTGGCGAGAATCGATTCATCCTAACGTTGTCTGGTCGAGGAGTCGAAGCCGAAGCCAAGGCATGGAAGATAGACACCAACAAGAAGTCTCTAACGCGCCTCACGGAATTTAAGTCGCCCGCTGTGGAGTGTATCGCTGGCGGTGCAGACGGTAGCTTCGTTGTCTTGGCTTGCGAAAGATCGAAATACACGATGACCGATTCCGTTTCGAAACACGATTCGAACGGGCGAAGACTCTGGACGATTCCGGAAAGCTACGAAGACTTCCCGAGGGCGTTGTTCAGTCCTGAATCGTTGTGTGTCAGCGATACGGGTGAAGTTCTGGTGCTTGACAATATTAAAAAGAAAGTCCAGGTCTTTCACGCAGACGGCACATACAGTCGCGTCATCGATCTAGAAGAACAGTGGGGGCGCGAGCCCAATTACCCAACCGAGATCGCCAGCGCTCCCGATCATGGACTGCTCGTTTACGATTTTCAAGGAAGTCCGTCAATGGTGATGATGCGAGCGAGTGGTGCGCCGCGGTTATCCTTCGATGCACGCTTTCCAATGAATGGTCCCGGTGTGGTACCACACTCCGAACCCAAGATGGACGCTGAGGGACGCGTTTGGATGTCCGACGGAGACAATATTCTCAGACTTGACGCGGACGGCATTGTGGATCGGGTTTTGGGTGAAGTTGCTGACAGCGAAACGATGGGCGAGGTTGCATCGGTCGCAATCGATCGTGAGGGGAACATCGCTGCACTGTCGCGAAGGACCAGCGTTGTTCACCTGTTTGATCGGAATGGCGTGTTTCAACGCGCTTACATGGACGAACCAGCTCGTGGTTTTGCAATCGATCCAGTGCACTTCGGAGAAAATGGTGATTTCTACATCAAGGCGAACGAGGAATACGAGGCTTCGAAGGTGATTCGCTTTTCAAGCGATGGGGTCCAACGCGAAGAACTTCAATTTGCCTACGGCCGCGTGCAGCCCTTTGGAATCACCGGAAGTTTTTTGTCTGAAGATCGTAGTTCTGTCAGCATCATCAAATCGAACGGTGAGCTGGTTCGAAAAATCGAACGGCAACCCGATGGCAATTGGCTTGAGGATGTGGATGGAATCAAGGTCGCGCGGAATGGCGAATTTGCCGTGCTAACAACCCATTTCAATTCTGTTCCAAAATTGCCAAATTCCATTAATCTCTTTTCCGCAACGGGCGATCCGATCCGGACTCTCGCGTTTCCAAACCTTCAGCGATTTGCAGGCTTCGACTTTGAAGGGGAAACCATCGTCGTTTGTAGTCCGAAGGCCATAGTGGTGTATGACTCGCAAGGGAAAGCCAAAGTTTCGCTTGATTACCCAGGCAAGAAAAAAGAGGGATCCTGGCAGGTGACACTAACGAAGGCGGGCAGGGAGTTAGTCCTCGTTGACGGCAATGCTCCGCATTCGATTTTCCGCGTCGAGTTGCCAGCCGAACAATAGATGGGAATGACTGTGTGGCACGCGTGGTCGAGAGCCCCGTTGAAGGTGTTCGCTCTAGATCGCGTAGAGACTGCGCAACTTTATTGGGTTCATCGTCGTTCAACCCCTTAAGAATTTCTTGAGTGATTTCCCCCTTGGCGACGTTTGGCGAGTCGTCGGCGGTTGCAGCGCCGAAAACAATAACGAGCAATGCCCACCGCCAAGGGTTCCAATGGGAGGGAGAGGCTCCTGCCGAACCAAAGCCTAGCTCGGCAGGAGCCTCTCCCTCCCGGCATAAACAACGCTGCCTCTCAACCAACAGAGAAACGAACGCGTTGTGGCATGGATGAGTTATTCCTGAGAATTGTGGTTTGGTTCAGAGAAAAGCCTCCACGGTTTTGCAGTTTTTTCTAGCTCGGTGGCGGATGAGACGACTATTTCCCACTCTTCATTGTAAGCCGCGTCCGCCGTCACTGGCCCCGGATTTGCCAGCAATTCATTCTGTTTAGGAATTCGATCATGTTTTCATCCTTGGTTCGCAAACTTCTCAGCCATTCAAAAAATGCTCGTCTACGCACGCAATCGGCACGCCGTCGTAAGCACGCAACACTGCGATTCGAGAACCTCGAAGATCGACGGATGATGGCTTTTACAACGCCGATCACTTTTTCGGCAGGGACCAACCCCGCAGGAATTGCCGTCGGGGACTTTAATACCGATGGTCGCAGTGACATGGCGGTCGTGAATAGTGGCCTTTCTGGTTCCGTCAGTGTGCTCATGAGTAATGCAGATGGGTCGTTTGCTCCCAAGGTCGATTATGCAGCGGGCGCTAGTGCGATTGACGCCAGTGCCGGTGACTTGAATGGCGACGGGAAACTCGATTTGGTGATCGTTGGGGCAGCTCTCGACGTGCTACTAGGGAATGGTGATGGTACCTTCGGTGCCCCGATCGAGTTTCCTGTGACTGCATCGGCTCATTCCGTCAAAATTGCAGACTTCAACAATGACGGCAAGCTGGACGTTGGCACGATGAATTTCAACAGCGCCAGCGTGTTGCTTGGCAACGGCGATGGTTCCCTGCAAGCTCCGGTTACAGCGCCGGTCGCAGGTAACAATATCAACTTGGTGGTTGGCGATTTCAACCGCGACGGCAACATGGACATGGCAACCTCGAATACCAACAGCATTGGAACCGTGAATGTCTTGCGTGGGCGCGGAGATGGTTCGTTTGATGCGTATTCAAGCTACTACGCTTTTTCGGCACCCGTCTATCTGGCGGCTGGCGATTTTAACGAAGACGGATTCATCGACTTTGCCTGCCCGAATTCCTATGCAGCCACATCCATGAGCGTGTTGCTCAACAACGGAGATGGTACTTACGGTGCCCCTCACACCTATGGAATCGGCCAAACGGGATATGAGATCGAGGTAGCAGACTTTAACAATGATGGCTTCGACGACTTTGCCGTTCGAGGTGCATCGAAGTACATGGTCAGTCATGGAAAGGGAGATGGTACGTTCTACCCCTCCGTTGAATTCGCGACTCCCGCCGGTCGTTTCGAAGCGGGTACGCACGGCGACTTTAATGGTGACGGTGCGGTCGATTTGGCTTACCCGAGCACGAGCGGCGTTACGGTTTTAACCAACGATAATGCCGACGTTCAGAACCTAGCCGGAGCCGTGACATTCCGACTTACTGCTCCTGCTACGACGACATCCAAATCGGTTTTGCCGATGACGATCACTGCGGTTGACGCCAATGGCGATGTCGTGACAGGCTTCCGAGGGATGGTTTATATCAGCAGCAGCGATCCGTCGGCCAGCACTGCTACAGGTTATGCATTCAACCCAGCCGACGCGGGAATTCCATTTTTGTTTACGGCAGCGGATTCCGGATCGCATTCCTTTACAGGAGCAATTCGATTAGTGACGGCCGGTAATCAAACGGTTCGAGTCTCGGCGCCCAACATGATAGCTGCGTCGGTTAGCGTCAATGTGACCGGGCAAGTCAAGCAGTTGCAATTTAGTGCACCTGCTACGGCTACGGCTGGCGATACGGTGGATGTGACGGTTTCGGCCATGGATACAACTGGGGCTGTTGCCCCCGGATACTCCGCCAAGGTTCATTTCGCTAGCACCGACGTCATGGCTGGCCTGCCCGCCGACTATACTTTCACCCCTGACGACGCTGGTTCACACACATTCGCAGTAACGCTCAAAAGTTCTGGTGCGCGTTTCATTAGCGCTACCGAGGTAGGTGGCTCGATCAACGGTGGCGTAACCGTGAGCGTGACAGCGAAGGTCGCATCGAGTTTGACACTAACGGGTGGAGCGGGTGCGATTGGCGTGCTGCGACCGATTACGATTGTGGCTCGCGACGTCTATGGCAATCAAGCCTCAAGCTACAATGGCATGGTTCACTTTACGAGTTCCGATGCGGCTGCAGTATTGCCTTCGGACATGGCGTTTCTGAACGGTTTGGCATCAGCCAACGTTAAGTTTTTTACGGTGGGAACTCAGACGTTGACGGCTACGGATGTGATCACTCCATCGATCACTGGAACTGTCTCTAGCGACGCCACTGCGCCGATTGCCAGTTCGTTTGCAGTGACTGGATATCCAGCGACCGTTGCAGGGAAATCCAACAGTTTTACGGTCAGCGTGGTCGATACGATTGGCCAAGTTGCTACTGGGTATATCGGAACGGTCTATTTCGCTAGTAGCGATATTCAAGCGGGCCTACCAGCGAGCTACGCATTCACCGTGGCGGATGCGGGAGTTCATAGTTTTGCCGCCACGTTGAGGACAGCCGGCAATCAATCGATTTCGGCAAGGGATTTGACCGGAGCATTGACTGGAGTTCAAGCAGGAATCGCGGTTTCGGCAAGCGACTTTTCTAAGTTCCTTATTTCCGTACCTAATGGTACCGATAGCAAGGGGCACGTCTTGGTGACTGCGGGAGAAATCATCCAGTTGCGAGTGCGGGCAATCGACCTTTTCGGTAACTCCGTATCGAATTACAGTAACACAATTGGATTGACCAGTTCGGACGTCGCAGCGAGCCTGCCAAGCAGTTATGCCTTTACCACGGCGGACGGGGGCGAGCATATATTCTCAGTTTACTTGGCAACTGCCACAGTCAATGGCCAAGTTTGGTCCTTTACCGTGACAGACACGATCAATCCCGCAATTCAAGCAACATTGACAAATTTCGAAGTGTTCAATGGGGCAGCGACGTTATTCACAATCGCGATGCCTACCAATATCGTAGCTGGTCAATCGTTTACCTCGAAGGTGACGGCCCAGGATGCGTTTGGTAACACGGCCAAGAACTACTTCGGCACAGTTCATTTCGTAACCTCTGCCGCCAATGCCATTCTGCCTATTGACTACGCCTTCGATAGCACTGACTTAGGCGTCCATACTTTTACCACCGCATTGAATACCGCTGGTGCTCAAACGCTGACGGCAACCGACAGTAGCAACTCAAGTGTGCTCGGAATCGGAGCTGGAAGCGTATCTGCATCCGTCGCTACGTCGCTGTCGCTTTCGGTGAGTGGCGCGGCAGTCGCCGGCAATGCGGTCTCCGTTACGGTGAAGGCTTTAGATGCATTTGGCAACGTTGCCACGGGGTACCGAGGGACCGTATCCTTTGCCAGCAGCGATGCGCTCGCTGTTTTACCGACCAGTTTTGTTTTCAATAACAAAGAAGCTGGCGTGCAGACATTCAGCGTGACACTCAAGACCGCCGGCATTCAGTCTATTAACGCAGCAGACACAGTCAATTCCACGATATCAGGGACTGCCGCCGATATCAATGTTCAGGCAGCCAGTTCGGCTGGCTCCTTTGTGGTAACTGGATTTCCAGTGACCACTGCCGGTGCCGCGCAATCGTTCACCGTTAAAGTGAAAGATCCGTTTGGGAACCTGACCAATAGCTATCTAGGCACAGTGAATTTTAGCAGCGGTGATTTGCAGGCTAGCTTGCCCGCCAGTTACACTTTTACTGCCACGGATGCGGGAGTACACACTTTTATTGCAACGTTGAAGACCGCGGGCATACAGTCCATAAGCGTCAAGGACTCTGTGATCTCAACAGCAGCAGGTAGCCAAGCTGGAATTACGGTGAATGCCGGGACAGCGGCATCGATTGGTGTCTCAGGATTCCCAGCGACAACCGCTGGAGTGGCTCGAAACATGATTGTCACGGTCAAAGACGCCTATGGGAACTTTAGCTCCAACTACCGGGGTACCGTTGTGTTCAGCAGCAGCGATGCCAAAGCCGGGTTGCCTGCGAGCTATACCTTTGACGCGAGTGATGCAGGAATGCACACGTTTGCAGCGACGTTGAAGACCTCAGGCTTGCAATCGATTACCGTGAAAGATTCCGCCGGTGTGATGGTTGCTACGCCATCGGGCATATCGGTTACAGCAGCAGCAGCAGCGGCAACCTTTACTTTCTCTACTCCTACCACTGTAACTCAAGGAGTTGGGTTTAAGGTGACAGTGACGGCACGCGATGCTTACGGAAATGTCGCTACCGGTTATTTGGGTAAGGTCACTTTGAGCAGCAACGATCCCAAGGCGGGCAAGACCAGCTACAGTTTCAGCAGCAAAGATGCTGGAGTCGCTACATTAAGCTACACTTTCGGTACCCTTGGTATACAATCACTTAGTATCGTCGATTTGGCTAACAGTGCACTGACAGCCAGCATTGCAGTGAATGTTATCAAGAAGTAGAAACACGAGTTCACGATGACGAGATTCATGCTTCTCACTATTGCCCTGTGGCAGATGGGATTGAATTTTATAGCAAACGCACAGGAATCGTCGACCGAATCCTTGAAGGTTGCCAAGCCGCAAACCATCGATGAGCTGTTGTTGTTCTTTCCAGCCAAGTATCCGACTGGAGATTGGCAGCCAAAGGAATTGCGATTCGATGACGTTTACTTTGCTGCAGACGACAAAACGAAGTTGCACGGATGGTATTGCCCGTGTGAAAACCCGCGTGCTGTGATTTTGCTTGCTCATGGTAACGCGGGTCATGTTGCGTCAAGGGCTGCTTGGTTGCGGTATTTGCAGTCAAAAGCGAAGGTGTCGGTGTTCTTATTTGATTACCGTGGCTATGGAAGAAGCGAGGGTACTCCGACTGTTGACGGAGTTCTCCTTGATGCGCGAGCTGCGCGGGCCAAATTGTGCGAACTCGCGTCGACGAAAGAGTCCGAAATGATACTAATGGGCGAATCGCTTGGAGGGGCAATCGTCGTGCAACTTGCAGCCGAGGTTGCTCCGCGCGGCTTGATTTTGCAAAGCACTTTTTCGTCATTGAAGGATGTTGCTGATGTCCACTACCCGAAACTGTCTTGGTTGGTTCCTGGCAATAAGCTTGATTCGCTAAATGCGATTGCAAAGTACCGTGGGCCATTGCTGCAAAGTCATGGTGACCAAGATAGAACCATTCCGTTCGCTTCAGGTGAAAAGCTTTTTCAAGCTGCTAACGAACCCAAGACCTTCACGGCCATACCCAATGCCGATCATAATAATTGGTTGTCCGACGATTACTTGCGGCAACTCAACGACTTCGTCAACCGCATTGGCCAGCCGGGAAAATAACGACGGAACAATTTGATCGCCTCCGTGAATCACTCGTTGTTCGAGGGACCAACCACGAAAAACACTAAAAACACGAAAGGAACACCCGTTGTAAAGATCATGAACCAATGAATATTGCGACGACAAATACCACAACGAATTCCTTTTTTTTGCTTTCTGTTGCTCCTTGTTTTTCGTGTGGTTCGTGTATTTCGTGGTTCTATCCCGCTGGTTCCTTACGCTAAGGTGTCGGTGTGATTCGTTGCACCCAGATATTGCGAAAGCGGACTGGGGTGTAATGATCTTGTAACCCGAGTGTGCCGGAGGTGGCCGCGCCTCCGATCGGAACGCGATCTTGTACGAGTACGCCGTTGTGAATGACGGTCAATGTACAGGGCTTCGTCATTTTGCGATCGGCGTCGAAGCGTGGTTGTTCGAGTGTGATGTCATAGCTCTGCCATTCGCCGGGTCGGCGACTAACATTGACCGTCGGTGGATACTTGCCGTAGACGGCGGCAGCCTGCCCGTCGGCGTAGGTTTCATTTTCGAACGAGTCCAGGATTTGCAACTCTTGATGACCGGGGAGAAAGACACCGCTATTGCCGCGGTTCTGCCCCTGGGCTGTTGGTTTGAACTCAGCTGGCGTGGCCCACTCCAAGTGAATGCGGCAGTCGCCGAACTTCTCTTTGGTGTAGATATTGCCGCTGTTTTTGACGACTTCAAAATAGCCATCGCCGATCCGCCATTTCGGTTCTATTACAGGAGGTTGTTCCTTGGCCCCCGGACGACGCACCCATTCCGAAAGATCTTTCCCGTTGAACAATATAACTGCATCGCTCGGCGGCTTGGAAAACTCCTTCTCAGTTGCTGGACCGGGATCGCGCACCGGCGGTTTCGGACGGTTGAGATCATGCGGTTCCCAGACTTTTTCACTTGCGGGGGACTGGGCGGAGTCATCGTCTGCGGTGAGGGGCGTGATTCGTAGGAAGAACGTGGCCGCGATTGTTGTTAAAATAATTGCGTAGATTCGATGGGTAGTTTTCATACTCATTCTTCGTCTCAGTTTAAGCCGGAAATTCGAATTTGATCCAATTAAATTCTATCATAGTTGACATCCGTCGACGGAGCGACGGATCTACGTGGGCGACGTCGCTCCGCGACTCGCGGTCAGTGTACTTGCCGACCCGAGGTCCCGTTCCTTCTCGAAAAACGCAGTTCGCTTGGTGCGTTTTGAGATCGAGTTCTTTACGGGAAATATGAACGAGATCCATTCCGGTTTCAGGATAGAGGACGTCAGTCGACGGAGCGACTGACCCAGTGCGCCTTCAAAGGCGTTTGAACAGCAGGGTGTAAGTCCCTGCCAGGGTAACGTTACCGCCCTGAATCCGACAATGGTAACTGCGGTTTTCAACAGAAAGCGGTGGAGAGCAACCTGAGG
>JANMLD010000082.1:0-51410 GCA_031372345.1 Pirellula sp. | reverse complement strand
TTGCGTTTCAAGGGTAGCGGCGTCTATTGGAACAAGACTACGGACAAAGCCGAGTCCTATCTCGTCAACGGCAAGGAGATGAAACTGGCCGATAAAGAGTACATGCCCGACTTGATGCACAAGCAAGCCATGGATTTCCTTCAACAGAACCGGTCCAAACCCTTCTTTCTCTATTACTCCATGTCGCACGTCCACGGCGACATACAGCCAACGCCCGATAGCGCACCAGACAGTCAGGACTTGTTTGGCGACAACGTTCTCTACATGGACAAACTCGTCGGCAAACTGGTAACCGAACTGGAAACATTAAGGCTTCGCGAGAACACGCTCATCTTTTTCATGGGTGACAATGGAACTGGTAAAGGACAAGACCCGCGTTCGACCATCGGAGGCCGCAAACTGTCGGGTATGAAAGGCACCATGCTCGAATGCGGCGGCCTAGTTCCGATGATCGCCGACTGGCCTGGCAAAACGCCCGCTGGCAAGGTCTGCGCTGACTTGATCGACTCAACCGATCTCCTCACAACCTTCGCAGAATTGACGGGAGGCAACCTACCAGAAAAGACCGTTTTTGATGGTCACAGCTTTGCGGCGCAACTTCGCGGAGAAATCGGCAAGCCACGCGATTGGGTTTACAACCAACTGGCAAGCATGTGGTATGTCCGCGATGCCCAATGGAAACTGAATCATCTTGGCGAACTATTCGATATGAGCGGTGCCCCCTTCACCGAGAAGCTCATGGCACCCGATAGCGAAAAACCAGCAGCCAAAGCGGCTCGAAGACGTTTGACCGCCGCGCTAGCTGGACTTGATCCAGCAGGTGGCATTCCCGACTCAGGAGATGGGACCGGTCGTCACGCCAACGAGGACAAGAAGAAATCGAAAGAGCCCGAGCCTTCCAAGCCCAAATTGCCACCGGATCCCAAAGCGACTGAAACGGCGAAAACCGATATAGACACCAGCGACACCGAGAGTGCCGATCGGGCTGCGAAGTTCGATAAGCTCGATAAAGACAGAGTTGGCATGATTACACGAGAGTACTACACCACACATCAGTCCGCCGCCGCGGCAGGCGAGCGTTTCGACAGATACGACGCTGATAAAGACGGTCTCCTGAGCCGCGAGGAGTTTGTAGGACGGGGGAAGAAGGCAAAGTAGAGTTAGGCCTCGACTTCTGTTCAAGCATTGCTTATTCGCGAAAAATACTTGACAGCCCTATCGGTGACCTTCACACTAAAACGTAAAGAGTCCGGGCGACTACATGTTGAACTTCTTTCTCGCCTTCTAAACTCTAAACCCAAGAAATGGTTTCTAAAAAGCTTTTCTAAGGAGTGATTCATGAACAATGGGAATTCACACAGATCCTCCGAGTCTGGCGACCAAGCAGACTCTACTGAGGATCTTCCTCAAGCCGCAACGGCGGGTTCTGCGAGCCGAAACGAAGGGGCTGCAACCGCAAAAGGGGGAAATGAGACAAGCGGCGATCTAGCGTCGCTGCGAATGGATGGGGCAGGAGCTGTAATGCCGCCGATTGGGATCTCTGCATCGGATTCTTATGAAGACGCGACCGAGTCGCTGGAAGTCATGACTGATGCCGATGCTGGCGTCTCCAACCACGGAAGCGCTTCGGCAAAGGTAGGCTTTCATGCTCCGCCCGGATTTTCGGGTGCGGCCGATATGCAATCCGGGAATGCTTTTCTGCCAGCGCTCCCAGGAGAAAACAAGTAACTCATCCGTTAATACTCGATTGACATAAACTCAAGGAGACATGCCCATGTTGAAAATAGTAAATAATCACCCAAAGACTATCTCGGTCGCGATTTGGTATTACAGTCCCAACTGTCCTGACGGCGGCAACTGGGCTAAGAAAGGCTGGTGGCAAATCACGCCTGGTTTGAGCAAAATTGTATACGGCGGGAGCTTAAAAAGCCTCAACCGCTATTTTTGCTATTACGCAAAGGCGACAGATGGGTTTCAGTGGTCTGGCCCGTACACTACGCTGGTGCCTCCACAAGCTTTTGATTGGTGTTTGAATACAGGGAACACGCAATCCACGACGGCGGGTTTCCGGTTGTTGGATATCAATGGATACGACAACTTCACGTTGACATTGCATGCTTAGTGCGAAATAACTTGAGGCATCCAACCATCTTAAAGCTCCGATGAATCGGAGCACTCCAAATTGGGGGCGCTTTCAAGTACCCTTTCATCATGATCGTCAACCATCCTCATGCGGAAGATTGCCAGCTCTGGATTGTCCTCGTCGCGCAGGTTCGTCGCTGCCAACAGGAATTCGGAATTGTTTTCGTCAACCTCGTTTCGAAGCTCCACAAGGCTGCTACAAAGATAGTTGTTGCAAGTGATTGACCTTTGCTCGCGCGTCAAAGTACATCCGTTTCGGCCATGAAATACACAGGAGTAGTCAAACGACTCGTCTGGTACCCTGGCCATGTACTCAGCGACTATTCCTTCGGGTGTTGCGTCTGGTCTTTCCCGAAAAATCTCACTAAACTTGTCGACTTTTAGGAAAGCGTGATCACCACCCAATTGGCAACAGCGCCCACCACATGTTGAACAGGCGGAGCCGTTCAGTCGGGCAAAGCGTTGTTCTAGCGTTTCGTCAGTAACTGACAGCTCCGTACCGGAGTTGTCAGGACCTGTTTCCGGCTGAGTAGAATGCTCCTGCTTGAAAGCATAGGCTTCCGCAGCAATCACGAGAAAGCCAGCTTCCACTCGTTGCCTTCGTTCGGGCGTCGATGGATGAAGGTTGTATTCCAAATGAGGGAGCACAATCAATTTTCGCGATGTGCCCCGGTTCAATTCGGGAAGAAGGACCGTTGCTCGCTGGCGGGCAAGTTCTTCGAGATCGTTCCGTCGTTTAATGAAATTGAGTGCGCGAAGTTTTTGAGACTTCTCGATCCTGTCGCTCGAATCCCATCGCTTGCAAAATGGACTCTCGCATACATGCTGCGTATCGCTTTCGCTGTGATTGGAGAGATAGATTCCACAGATCCGGCAGAAGGAAGCGTGTGGGCTTCTAATGGACGCCGCCTTGGTCTGGCATTCACTTCTAGCACAAACGGCTCGGAAGTCAGGAGCCGCTTTGTAGTTTCCCATCGGACGTCCGCAGGCCCTACAACAGGGGAGTTTGCATTTCAAATGATTGCGATATTTTAACGCACAGTTGGGGGAACTGCACAATTGCGAACGGGTGCCCCCACCGGCCATCGAAAGCAGACCATCGCAAATGACGCAGTTTTCATGAACGACCATTTGAGTTCTCGTTTCTCCCAACGGAGCGTGACTTACTTTATAGAACCTTGGCCAATACGCGGGACGATCTCTTGGACTTTCGCCGAGCAGCAATCAACACGATCCCTAATAATAGTACCATTACTCCGACGGCACGTTGAGTAACGGTTTTGGAAATCCCGTTTGCGCTTAACTTTGCGTCGCCACGCGGTGTTGTGAAGAAAAACTCTTTACCACGCGCGGGAAGCGTTATCGCCAAACTTGTCATGTACGCTTGAGCGGTCTCTTGCGGAGCGGCTACGGCAAGCGAAAGGTTTTGTCGAAACTCGCGCATCGACGAAGTCCCTCCTGTGGCTTGCCATTCGTTTGGAGAAATCGCGTCTTTAATTCGCCCATCTAAATCTTCGTACTTTTTAGCATCTTTGTTCTGCATTTCGCCAGCAGATTTCGCCGGGTCGCCGGCGGGCGCCCCGAATGCAGGCGTCACGCCAAAATTGTTTCCAAAATCCGTGTTGTTTTGACCTCCTCGTCCTCCACTGTTTGGGCCGCCTTGACGGTTACGAGCCATTCCGCCAGGATAACCGGTCGCTGCGCCACCACTTCCTTCAAGTCCGCCGCCAAAGCCACCTCCCATTCCTCCCATGCCCATGCCTCCAGGCCCGCCCGTCCCGCCTTGTCCTGGCCCATTGATAGGTCCGAACGAATTAGCGTTATTGTCAAATCCTTGTGCATTCTGCATGGAACCAGATTGACCTTGAAGCTTGCTCTTGTAGCGACTTGCAAGCTCTTTATTGTCTTTGGAATCACCGACTACACCCGATCGCATTGTTGTAACTCCCTGCGGGTTCAAAATGCTTTGACCGTCTTGAGTAGCACGTCTACCTTGATACGTGTACTCTCTGCCTTCACTTGTAAGTTGCTTCTCAACCGATGGCATTTGCCCCTGCACCGCAGGCAGCGAGCTTGGTTTGTCAGTCGGCTTAGACTCTGCATCCATAATGATCAAGCCAGCATCGCTTTGCTTAGTCCACGGGACGTTGCCCGTAGCGCGATAATTGGTTTGCGAATCCACTAGCCCGTTGAAGAAATCCCGATTGTCCAAGACCACTTTTTGGCCGGCTTCGCTCTCCGATTTTTCGACTTGCTGCTTGGCTTCATTCGATACAAGATCGTTGAGCAACACCTGCTGTTCCAGATTGGGATTCGATTTCAAATCGAACTTGGAATTGCCGAGCTGAAATTTGACCGCTGAGTCCAGTTGCTTCAAATTCTCCTCTGCCCGAGCTTTGGAAAACAGTTCTGTGCCCTTCGTCGTTAACTCGGACAAGCGACCAATTTGCTTGTTCTTGTGCGAAAGCCAGCCCGCTAGGAATTCTGACTCGTCCCGGACTTGACCCAGCGTTCCGTCAAAGCCATACCAATGTTGATTCTCTGGCAGCATGAGTTTGACTTGACTAAGCTCCACGTTGATATTGATCGACTCGATCAACGGAAAGTCCAGCTTGGTCATGAAACCACCCTTCTTCAGTTTGCCCGCATACTTGAGCTCGACACCATAATCGAGGTCACCAGTTTGAGTGCGTACTAGCGGCAGCCTTAATCGAGTAGATCCTGATCGGGTTGGTTTATTCGACGACTGGATCGGTTTGACCGGCGTACCTGCGACCATGGCGGTCCACAATTGTGCGCCCGCTGGCATTTCCAACTCCAAATAGGCTTCGCTGGTATTCTCGATCCGAAATTCCTGCGTCGCCCTATAGTTACTGGCTTCATCCACCGAGATCACGCATTGGGCCAACCCGATCCTCGCACTGGCTGTCTCCACAATCGAACGGATCTGGGCCTTAAATGCCATCGAAGGTTCGTTTGCGGTTGCATTTGCGGTTGCCGTTGCTGGCTCAGCGTTGGCTGGTGTCGCTGGGAGCTCGTCGACTCGGTACACGTCTGCTGATTTCCCACCCAACAGCGATTGCAACTTCACCCATTGCGAATCACCTCGCACCATCTGAGTGACTCCTTTCAGAGAGTCAACCACCAACTCATCTCTTCCAGAATTCTCTAAAGTTACGAACCGGTTCTGAACCAAACCTGTGAAAATGCTGGGGATCGGAACGGTATGTAGCCCGGAGGGGAACGATGAGTCTTTTTGAACGAGGATGCGGTATTGCCCCATGACATCTTCCTGCAATTCGATAATGAACTTCAACGGTGCATCCGATTGATCGGTCGATGGAATGCGCTGAATGTTGCGAACCATCTGGGCCACGACCACCGCATCTTTCAGCCTTGCAGGCAAAGTAAACTCGAAACGGTGCACTCCCGCCTCCTTGATCTCCCACTCCATGTAGATGGTCTCCTCCAACGATCGACGCGTCACCTTGACGTTGCTAATCGACATGGCAGTGATCTGCGGTACTCGCGATTGAAAGCGAAGCAACCCTTTGTAGTCCCCTGCAAGGTAACGGATAATCGATTGCGGAATCGCATCAACTGGCGGTGTGGCAATCGTAGCTTGGCCAGGCCCTGGCCAAGTCGTAGCTTGGACAGGCCCTGGCCAAGTAACCTGCGGTGGCTGTGCAGCCGGATTCGAAACGACAGCCACAGGCCGTCTACCCACAATCTCACAACCTACTAGCTGATCTGGCCGGACATCGACCCCAACATCCGTGAACACGTGCACTTCCCCTTGATCGGACGAAGCATCCAGCACCTTTATTCTTGGCAGATCGAGCGTATATTCATTCGATTGAAGATCGCTGCTGCGGTTCTGAGAAGCGCTAAGTCGAATTGAAATGCTACCGATGCGACCATTCAAGAACAGGATGTCAATTAACCTCGCACCATCCTTCGGCTCGGAAAGAGTCCATTCCATCGGTACGCCCGATTGAGGCGCAGCCCACTGCCAGTCCGCAGGCACTGCGATTTTGACTCGATACAGCGGCCGCGTTCCAGCTGCGAGATTCAATCGCGATTGCAGTCTTGATTCGTTTCGACTGACTCGCAAGACCGTTTCAGTCTGACATTTCAGTTTGTTTACCAACTCGCGAACTTTTATCTTCAGTTGATATTCGGGCGACCCGTATCGATACGACTGAAACATCTTCAGTGGGACAGGGCTATTGGAAGCAAGCGGGGGTGCGTCCGCTCGAAGATCCTCCCGTATGAGTCCGCTGGCGTCCGCAATTTCGAGATCCAAGAGGGTGCTGCGATAGATAGTGATCCTGCCTCGCTGCAACATGGCTTCTGGCATCTGCAACCGAGGAGCAATCGCGGTCGCTTCCTCCGCTGTCCCCAATCGCATGGGTCGCGATGCTACTATGGAAAGGCGTTCCGACTCGACCGCCGACTTGAGCAACGTCACTTTGACGATTTGCTTTTCGTTTTTGGTGTCAATCGACCAGCCCCGGATGTTCTTGCCGGTTACCCTTTCGACGACAAGATACTTCGGAAGCTCAAACTCAAACATGTCGCGTCGTCCACGTCGAAAATCCAACTTCACGTCCCAAACGCTGTGAAGACCTTGCTCTTCGATCGCCAGCGAACACTCGGCATCGACGCTTAAGCCTTGATCGGCAACGCTTTCCGAAACCTTCGGACGCCATTGAAGCGACAGCTTGCCATCGGTGGCGACACTCGTTTCAATCACTTCGTTGGCTTGAGCGGTTTCCCTTTGCTCTGCGTCAGGCAGTCCGATCAAACGGACTTCTGTGTTTGCCGATGGAACACTCAGTTTCATCTTGCCGGACTGCGCCGAAGGCAACGTGGCGTTCACGATACGCCAACCTCCCTGCCGCTGAATGGGGATTTGAAATGCAGCGGAAAAGGATTGAGTGCCAGCCCCCTTCATGACGAGGACCAAGCCGTTCGGCCCGCTACTAGCGGAAGCGGACTCGTTATTGAGTTTGGCGGATGTCAATACGGCCCCTTGGAAGCCGAACGGTACCAGAATCCGCCGTTCGGTATGCGCCGTAATGTCGAGATTTAAGTTGACCGCAAGCATGTCGTCTCGATCCAACGTGGCCTCAACCACTAAGTTCGATAATGAATAGTCGACGGGGGGCTCAATTGGTTTCTTATCGGCCTTGTCGGGATTGGCCAAGTTCATGAGTTGCGTGTAGATCGAATAGGGGACCAGGATTTTGTCCAAGCCGCCGCCTGTCACGGGCGAATCCAATTGATACGGAACCAAGATGGCGTCCGCTGGAATTTCAATGGGTCCGTTGGCCGTGGTCGCATGCACTCGCATGATTGCGATCAACTCGTCCAGGCTGCGAACGTCTTTGCCTACTGGTACTTCCTGTGCTTGGGCTTTGGACGTGATTCCGATCACCGAAATGGAAGCAACGAAGAAGCCGAGCAAGCCTGTCGAGACTATGTGAGGTCGACGAAGACCTACGGTCGCAAGTTGAACAATGCCAACCAAGAGTCTGGCTACCAGAACCGCAAGCGATGCGTAGAAACAGCCGCTCGCAAGAATGCCCGTCTCGATCGGCCACGGGCTAAGCAATGGAACGGCGACTGAGAAAGCCATTGCGGCCAACGTCCATCGAACTACCAGCCCCATAGGTCTGCCAAGCACGGCCAAACCCAGCGCGACGATGAACGCAGCCAATGCGTACGCCATCCAACGCAATCGAGAGTTGTTAACGACCGACAGACGAATATTGGGATCGTCGCCGAAGCCTGTCAGTTTGAACGAGTGCCAAGTGGTCGGCCCCTCGAAAAGAATTGGCAACGTGCGTAGACCTTCAAGCGATTTTTGATTGGCGAACCCTGCGAAATCGCTCGCGCTGACTCGCCCCGCTGTACTAAATTGCGGGACTTGCTCAATTGGTAAGCCTAGCTGCGGAGTAGTCGTCGCGAATGGATCATCCATTTGCGGTTCAGCGGCCTGCGGCATTGCACTAGGCGCTGCAGGTTTTTGAGGTAGTGGTGGTTGCGCTGGCGCTGCACGTCTGCGCATGCTCAACTGTCCCCACGGGTCTTCCGCTGGTACAGAACTGCGTTCAATAGAGTTGAAATGGTCCGTGAACTTCTCGGACAGGGCTTTGCTTAACTCTTGCGATTCTACGCGGCGCTGAATCTTCGCCTTCTGATAGAGAACGGAGGCAATCTCACTATTTGGCCTGATCAATTGAACCTGTTTTGAAACAGCCTCAGCCTCCGCAAAGCGACTGGACGAAATCAATGCGTTGTATTGCTCCACCAACATCTGCACTTGCTGATCGCTTATGCTGCTCGTACGTGCACTCTCGGTCGATAGGGTCGCCGAAGAACGTGTCGATTCCAAATACATTGGATTGTCGACGACCGAAATTGTACCTCCTCGGAATTCCCTAGCAATCGGCGCGTATAGCGTTGTCGCGATTGTCAAAAAAACGTTATACGGAAAGCCCCAACTCGCCTCATTTCCCAGAAGCTGTAGATCACCCTTGGACTCCATGATTCTTAACTGATCCGGTACCCAGATTTGCCATTCCATATCCGCTGTTGGTATCGGCGTCGATGGACTGGTGGATGTTTGCATGGTCGCTAGCAGCGGGGCAACCAGATCAATGTCCGATCGCAACCCTATCGAACGGATCGGTGTTTCATACGCGATACGCAACACGTGCAGATTTGGATCACCTCCCGGTATTTCTGAATAGGCCTGACTCGCCTTGGAGCTGGCTCGCATCTCGATCAGTAACTGCCCATCACTGCGCTGTGGCAACGATGGCAAGCCATCCACGATGACCGACCACAGAACCGCGTCCGATGGAAGTTTGGCTTGTATGAAACCACCGGTCGTTCTCACTCGCAGTTCGGCAACCTGATAGCTTGCACCGTGAGCTGACAAGGCAGTGCTCAATTGTGCCCGCTCCACGATGGTATTCGGAACCGATTGCAGCTCCCGTCGCGTCGCGCGAACCGACACTGAATCTCCGCCTTGCTCACCCACCGCGTATCCGAAGACTCCCAACAATCGATTGCCAACAGAATAACTAGATTCAGTCAATTCGCCGACATCGGCAACTCTCGGATGCTGAAGCACTTTTACCTCCAATTCGTCATCCCCCTCCAGCGCAATGACACCTGTTTGGTAAGTTGTCTCACTGACTCTGGCAATCGGAAGCGACAGATCTACGTCTGTTTCTAACAGCTTCAAAAACTCGACTTGCAATTTTGCGGCTCCGGAAACGCGATTGGCCAGCTTGATCGTCCAGATGCGCTTTCCGTCTTCGACTCGACTGGTCGATTCTTTGACTACAACGCCGTCCAGACCGCGAATCGTAAGTTCTGGCGGCGTGGAGTCGGGGAGTGAAAACTGAAAGCTATCTGTGGAGGCTTGCTTGATCTCTAAGTGCAGTTCGTAGGCTGTTTTGATCCCCTCCGATTCAATTTTGAAAAACGAAAACACTTCCGCCGTGAGCTGTGGTTTGTTGCGTTTCGCCAAAAGATCGAGCGACCAATTGGAACCTTGAGCCGAGAACGAAGGACCGCTTCCGTTCCCTTGAATTTTCAGCGCGATCCTTTCGCTCTCGAACAGGGCAATCAAGTTCTCGACTTTAGCCACCTCGAGCGTGAAGTCCCCTTCTCCCATGGCCGACAAAACGCCGGTCCCTGTCTCTGTTCCAACGATGGAAATCGCGGGAAACGCAAACGTTTGCTCGCTCCATTCGGACAACCACCCCTTTGGAACGGTGGTGCACTCCAACACAATTTGAGTCGTAGTCTTGGGCGCAAAGGGACGTACGAGCCGGACCCGTGTTCGAGTCGGACCTGTCGGCTCGGCTGTGCTCGTTGCGGCACCTTCGTCCTTCAAGACTTCAAATTGTAGAGTTGTTCCATCGAGTAGTTTCGCCGTTTGCAGTCGCCAGAGAGTTGGTAAAGATACTTCGAAATTGGCGACACTCTCGTTGCCGGATTCAAACTCGATCAGCGCTCTTGCTCGAATGCCTGACTCGCTCACGATGGCCAAAGTGTTCAACGCGGTCTTGGACGTGGCTTTGGGATTGGTGATTTGACCAGTGACCAGTTGCGAAGCGTCGGGAGCGTACAGGGTCGCAATCGGACGAACCATCGGTGCCGTCGGTTCACGGCCACGCATTTCAGCAGGGATGGCCGAATCGAGGACTCCGACGTCTAGCGGGATAAGGTCGCCAGATTCGATCGATTGCATCCGAAGTCCATTTTCGAGACTGATCGCAAGGATGGCCGTTTGGTTTTCGGCTTCAAGAACACGCCAGACCGGCCAACTCCAAGCAGCCGGTTGCTCTGCGTAATTGCCTTTCGACGGTTTGCTGGCCACGATATCGAAAACCACTTGATCTGAAACAGGCTCGCGCAATTCGATTTCCAAAACGCGCGCTGATGGGTTGTCGGGTTGTGGTTTGGCCAGCGTATTCCAGCGAGAAAGGAGCGGCGATTGCACCTTTCGCACTTCGAAGTCATTCGGAATCACGATTTGAAATCGATTCTCAGCCCCGTTCAGCACGTTGATCATGACGCGCTGAGTGACCTGCTCGTAAGCTTCTGTGATTTCCGTCAGGAGAATGCTTTTGGCCTCGAGAGCACGTGTGTCCCGGAGCATCTTGTTGTTCAAAGTCATCACCAGGCTAAACGGACTTTGCAACGTCGCTGCCCCTGCTCGATTGGGCATCCATTCGAACTCGGTCAAGTTCGCATCCGAATCCACTTTCCTGGAGCGAACATGGGCACCGGATAGGATTTCCACGTTGCCGGGCACTTTCATCGTCCACTTGTTGGCGGCCGCGTTTGGTAAGGCGATGGTCAACGTTTGTTGGGCGGCGGATGTACTCACGGCCGCCACCATCTTGAGGCGAAGTCGATGCTGTCCCTTGCCTTCGAGAAAAAGTGTCGCGCCCGGCGAGTTTGCGTCGAGGGAGGGTGAGAGCATGGCTGGCTTATCATCGAGCGAAGCTTCCAAAAGACCGACATGCTGTAAAGCCAAGTGAACCGTCTGCAGGCCTGGTTTGAGGATTTCGATGGTCAAATCGCTTTGAATAGAAGCACGCCCCCTCTCAATGGTGACAGCGTTTAAGGCATCGAGCATTACCACATTGGTAGGTATTTTGCTTTCGTCCAGTTGTGCTTGGCGAGCCATGGCGACTTGTTCGGGAGTGACGTTTGCCTTTTTGAGAAGCTCGTCGTATTCCGCGCGGGTCATGAACATGCGTTCGTTCTTGCCCCCGAGCAAGACCGGCAAATCACCGAAGGGAACTCGGAGTTCTCGGTTTGGCAATTTAGGAATTTCGGTAGGCGCTTTGACTTGGGCCATGGCGTCGTTTTGGAAGGCCAACACGGACAAGGCGACGGCGATGAGTATCGCGACCAACGTTTGTTTAATGTCGCCTTTCGCTCCGCGAAAGTGCGCTGCCTCAACGCACTTTTGCGGAGCAAAAGGCGACAATGTTGCAAAAGGCGACAATGATGCCACACACGACAATGTTGCCACGCTTGACGCAGAAAATAGTTTCATTTGCTTAAGCATTTGCGTTGCCCCCTTGCACTTCGTCGGTGGCGGTCGTTTGCGTTTCCGTGGTCGGGGTTGCAATAGGTACTGCAGCAACAGATTGGACAACGATAGATTCTCTATGCTTTTCCCACCTACGCATTCCATGGAGTATCTCGCGGCTTCCCCACAGGACGAGAACTATCAGTCCGCCAAGAATGGCAGGGGTGTTTAGCAATTGACTCGCGAACGTCGAAGCAAAGGCGCCGACCGCTATGACAATGGCTACCAAGGCCGCGATGGCGACTACCTTGATTTGGACCGAACAAAACAGGAACAACAAACCGAAACAAAGCAGACCGGTAAGGATCGCGCCCGTCCACCATTTCTCGTCGATGGCTACTAGCTTTAATGCGCCCGCTGCTCCCTCTTCGGGCCGCAAGGTGGAGTAGAGGTACATGACGCCATCGGTTTGGAAGTCGGTGGCTCTGGTCGTCGACACCCCCTCCTTGACCCAGTTCATGAGCGCATTCGAGTCGAGACTGCATCTCGGTTCGGCCTTCCACGCATTCGCAACCAACTCAAACTCGTCGGTCCAAGGACCATTTGAAGCAAGCAGAGTTCGTTCCTTCGGCAAGAAGACGCCAAGGAATGCCGTTTGTACTGCTGGTGCATCGGGAAATACGGGAAGATCGATCTGCGTGTGGTCGCCGGGGGTGGTGTATCTCAATTCCACTAGCAACGCTTGTGTTGGGTCGTTGCCAGCAAGCGGAATGTAAAGCTGGTTCGCGCCGCCTCGTTCCAACGAAGCGCTTTGCCCATTAATCAACAATGGTTGCGAATCAAATTCCGCCCCTTCGGGTAGTTTGAGCGACAGCCGTTGGCTCGCATTCCGCATGCGATAGGTTGCGTGTACCCCGATCCGATTGCTTCGTGTAACCACGGCGCGTACAAAGGCCCGTTCGATGCTGGTCTGCTTGACCTGTTCGAGCGCGTAACGAGTGGCTGCGATTTGCATATTCCAATCGGATTGGAACTCGAACGCGCGCGATGCATCGGGAAACGACGTTCCTGGCATGAGATCATAGCGAGGATCGATGGGCCGCAGTCCGCTGCTACCTTCTTCCAATTGAAGGTCAATGGAATCTTTTCGATTGAGGACGACTTGGCCCCAGGCTTGGTCCACGTTGCGAGGAACTAAGCGAGGGATATCGATTTTGACGCGTTTACCGATCTCAAGACCGTCCAATCGCTGTTGCCAGCTCAACTGCACCGTTCGTTCGCCCAGCCAAGGCGTATCGCCGATCAGTTCCCAGGCAACATAGCCAGTGGCCACATCGGCAGGTGGCGGATTGATCGTCGTTTCGCGAATGCCAGGTGTTGCAATGCGAATGTCACGAACGAGTCCTTCCGGTACGTCCAACCGCAACGAAGCTAGACTGCTGTATTGAACTTTCGTGAACAGGGTCGATGTGAATTTGACAGAGCCTGGCTCCACCATGGCTTCGAGCATTTGGCGAATAGTCACAAACGGCTTCTTGCGTTCGATCTCCAGCGATAGCGTCACCGGCTCGATGGCATGGGCCAAGATCAATACTTCCGAAAGCGATGGAAAACGTTCTTTGAAAGTGCTGGGCCATTTTGCTCTCAACTCGGCGATGCCCCCGTCTCGAACTCCGATCTTTTCCTTGGGATTGATGCGAAGGCTTTCAGGTGCATAGACGGAGATCATCCCGTCGATCCACTGGACATAGTCGCCTGCCGATCGCGGAATTGGGATGGCAATCGAGCTAACGTTGCCGGTGGGGGTCAATAAATTCGGATCGTTTAGTTTCCGTCGCAAATGAATTAGCGTCCCGACTTGGCCGATTGCCCGACGATTGAGGCTGACAACGAGTCGGGTCTTTGCATCGTTGGAAAAACGATAGGCGTCGATCGAAGCGGCTTCTACGGTTGCCGCGCCGCGACCAGAGACTTGCAAGAGTTCAAAATCCGCCGGGATGTCAAATTCCAGTTGGAATACGCCAGCATTTTCTATTTTGTGCGTGGAGTTCAATTCGATGGTCAGCGTCTGCGGATCGATGAAAGCTTCGACAAATTGCTCCACACGAATGGTTGGAAGCACCTTGTCCAGTTTAAGCTTGAGTTCGTAGGGGACGGAGGTGAATCGGTAGGCAAACGTCCAGGCTTCGGTATTCAAAGGGGGTGGCAACTCGGCTGGGTCCAGTTGCATTAAACCTTTTCGATCGGTTGGCTCAGCACGCAGTCCTTGCCCCACCCGTACGGCCAATACGCCTTGCTGTCGGTTTGCATCCAAGCAATCGAACGAAACGATCGATCGAGCGGATTCTGCCTTAGCATCCAAGGCGGATTCAAGTTCGACCACCAGATTTTGGGCTTGTCTGGCGGGTTCAAAGAGCTCGACAAGTAACTTCGGCGCACCTTTCTGTTCAGAGTCACCTGCTTCGACAGACCATTTGCGAACGTTCGGGTCGAAGACATTGATGACTTTTTGTTGTGGAGGCAGCGTGATGGAAAGTTGTGTCAGCTCGGCTCGGTCGATTTTGTAGGCAAACTGGGCGGTCGTTCGAGCCATTCCTTCCTCGATGGAGACGCGGTGCTGCATTTGGACGCTGGCAAGGGGTGTCATACCGGTGGCCCCTTCGGATTTGGGTACCCAACGAATTCGAATGTTGGGCGAAACGCCCACGAACGCTAGGACTTCGGTACCTGCTTGCTTGTCATTGTTGCTTTTTTCGGTGTCGCCTGATTTGGCTGGCGACTCCGTCGTTGCGAGCATTGGATCGACTTGGACTTTGACACCTGCATCGGGGATTCGGATCAGCCATTTGTTGACGGGAGCTTGGGGGGCCATGAACGAGACGCTGTTTTGACCTGGTGTTTTTTCGTAGGCCTTAGCGTATTCCAGTTCGACTTGAATGCGGGTGGGTTTGGTTTCTTTGTTCTGAAAAAGTAGCGAGTAGCCGGTGGCTGGGTCGTGCACGATCCGGGCGGGTTCCTTGTCGACGGTCGCGGTCAGGATGGCCGCGTCATTGAGTTGCAATGGAATTTTTTGCCAACCGGAGCGAAGAAGTTCAACGGTGATCACGGCCCGCACGACCATGACTTCTTTTTCGATGGTGGCCGTATTTTCTGCGGATACGAGAATGACATCGACAGGCGGTGAGTCGGCGGGCGAACGGCCTTTGGCGGCTCGGGCTTCTTGCCAAAGTTTTTGGAATTGGTCGTAGGGTAGAAAAACGCCTCGTCCCTCTTTTTCAAAAACGTCTTTGAGTTTGTCGTACGGGATATAAATTGTCTGTTCGTTTTTCGGCCCGCCTTCTGAATTCGATAATTCCGGTTCTTGCAGCGGCGAAGCTGCGGTCCCGGAAGAACCGAGCAAGGCCAACGTTGTCAGGAATTGGAGCAAAAAAGCTCGGAGAGACAGGAAAACGCGGTGTTGTTGGCGAAAAATGAGCGTCGAGAGCATGAGGAGCATCCAGAGTTCGGAGGTAGTTCTCGGTGAAAAGAGGCGTTGCCTATATCAATCCTACACCGAGTAGACGTTCGACGTCCTCTGGCGGTTTCAAATTTTCCGTCAGGAACTCGTAAGGATGCCGTAAAAAAAATGTCAGCGGACTTCGAGTACGAGTATTCCGACACAGCGGACAATAGCAGCAGGCACGCTCCGTCGTGCCGTCCGCTCGTCAACATTTATTTCGATTCTAGGTGGACGGCACATGGAATGTGCCTACTACTTTGACTTTTGTCGGCTGTGTCTATTCCATGTTCAAAAGGGATACCCTGCCGGTCGGTTATCGATAAGAATATGGCAGGTTGAACCGAGGCGTAGCTGAATTATCACGAATTCAGCTAGGTTAGGGTTACTCGTTTGGTCCGAACTTAGATCGAAAGCAACGAATGGTATTTTGGCGAAAAAAGAAACCGATCGAGCCGGGCGAAAGCAACCCCATCGAACCGAGCGACTCCCGTCCTGTAAGCCAGCCAAAAGAGGCGTTATCGAAACAATCCGCCAAGCCATCAGCGACGACGGATTCTGATGCCGAAACCAACTCTTCCGTGAGTTGGTGGCGGCGAGCTCTTACGAAGACAAGCGACTTGCTTCGGACCGACATTCGAGACCTTTGGAAGAGCGAAGGGCAGATCGTCGACGACGAGTTTTTGAGTCAGTTGTTTGCGACCTTGGTTCGGACCGATATGGGTGGTATGACCGCCACGAAAATCCGGGACTCGATTAGTGAAACCTACCGCAGTCGGCGCATCGAGTTGTCGGATGTTCTCGATGTGATTCGCAACCAAGTCGGGGAATCACTCAAAAGCAAGGGAGCGGCTTTAAAGATGGCAGTCTCGGGCCCCACTGTTATTCTTGTCGTGGGGGTAAACGGTTCGGGCAAAACAACTTCGATTGCCAAGCTTGCACACAAACTTACGTTAGACGGCAATCGCGTATTGCTCGGTGCAGGCGATACGTTTCGAGCCGCTGCTGTCGAGCAACTCAAGATATGGTCCAAGCGGATTGGCTGCGAAATCGTTCATGGAGAACACGGAGCAGACCCTGGAAGCATCGTCTACAAAACGGTCCAGCGCGCGGTTGCCGAATCCTTTGACATTTGCATTTTGGATACGGCCGGTCGATTGCAGACCCAAAGCAATTTGATGCAGCAGCTCGAAAAAATCAAACGGGTCATCGAAAAGCAAATCGAAGGAGCACCCCACGAAGTATTGCTGGTGCTCGACGCGACCGCCGGTCAAAACGCTATTAGTCAAGCCAAGGGTTTCTCCGAAGCGGCTGGCTGCACGGGCATTGTGTTAGCCAAACTGGATGGTACCGCTAAAGGTGGCGTCATTGTTCCAATCGCCGAGCAATTCGGCCTGCCCGTAAAATTCGTCGGCATCGGCGAAAAGCTTGAGGATCTTTCGGTATTCAGCCCAGAAGATTTCGCCAACGGGCTTTTCTCGTGAGGCGTGTGGCTACTGCCGAGCTTGGCGTTGGATCGGCAGGAGCCTCTCCCTCCCGGCATAATCAATGCTGCCGCTCGCCTTACGTTGCTTGAACACACTCCGCAATCGCGGAGCAAAGTGTTTGCATCGTGGACGTTGCCATGCCTGCAACATTGATACGGCCAGTCCCAACGATGTAGATCCCACGTTCTTTTTTCAGCCAATCGGCTTGCATGCTGTTTAGACCGCTGTAGGAAAACATCCCCTTTTGTCGGCTCAGGAAACTGAAATCCCGATTGGCATTCGTGCCTTTCATCTCGGCAATGAACATAGCTCGCATCTGCGAAATACGGTTTCGCATTCCGTCCACCTCGGCGATCCACTCCGCTCGCAGAGCAGGATCGTTGAGTATCGTCGCAACGGTCGCGGCCCCGTGGCGCGGTGGGTTGCTGTAATTGCAGCGGACCGCTTGACGAAGCTGGCTCAAAGCAGCTTCCGTTGTGGTCGCTTCCTTGCCAACCAGCATAACGGTTCCAACTCGCTCACAGTACAGCCCAAAATTCTTGCTAAAGGAATTGCACACGATCGCTTCGGCATTTCTTTCCAAAAGGGCATGCAATGGGAGCGCATCCGCGTCGATTCCATCGCCAAAGCCTTGGTAAGCGAAATCGACGAAAGGTATCATTTGCTTTTCAGCCAACAGTTGGCTGATCTCGCGCCATTGTTCCAACGTTGGATCGACACCGGTCGGATTGTGACAACATGCATGCAAGCAGACCAGGTCCCCGCGGCGCCCTTGCGTCTTGAGTTCCGCCAACATTGCCGAGAAATCCAAGGCTGTTTTGTCAGCTGTTAAGTAGGGATAGACCGGCGTCTCCAAGCCGGCTGCTTGAAAAATCGAACCATGGTTGGCCCAAGTTGGGTTGCTCAACCAAATTCGTGTGCCAGGGAAATGCTTGGCGACCGTGTCGGCACCCACCCGCAAGGCCCCCGTCCCGCCAGGCGTCTGGGCCGCAGCAACCCGAGCAACGTCAATACTCGTGCCAAACACGAGGTCGACAACTGCCTTAAGGTAGCCTGGGTGCCCCTCAATCGGCATATAACTCTTGGTAGTCTCGGTTCGGAGCAGAATTTCTTCGGCTTTCTTGACGGTGGCCAAAATGGGCGTTCGGCCTTGCTCGTCCTTAAAAACGCCAACGGTTAAATTGATTTTGTTGGTGCGTGGATCGCGAGTGAACGCGTCGCTAAGGCCGAGAATCGAGTCGGGTGGGGCAATCGGCAGAAATTCAAACATGGGAGCGAAAAGGTATAGGGGGGAACTGTAGCATTTTGTGGCTGAGCGAGGCCCTCGCTCAGGGTTTGCAGGGACTCAACGAGCGAAGGGCCTCGCTCGTCCACAAGCTTCGCACTTTCGCAGAGCGAAAGGCGACAATAAAGATTACAATGAAAGGCTCAATGTGAGGAGGGGAAAGCGGATTATTCGGAGAAACTGATGTTGACGCGGCACCAGAGCTCAAGGCATACTCTTTCCCCGAGTCATGGACGACTCGAATGCTCTTGCGTTCAAGGCCCAAATTTGCTCGCAAGGCATTGCCTGGAATCCCCGCTCCAGCCCTTAAGGAAGAGACACGCGTACTCAATCTGCCTGCACGCGTCTCGTTAGGAATCCCTGTGTCCTTCGCTATTGACAACGAAGTCAAAGACCGAGTCCGATTGGCGATCAATATCGTCGATCTGATGAGTACCTATATGGAACTTCGGCGTCAAGGTCGAGGTTTCGTTGCGGTCTGTCCGTTCCATGACGACCGCCGTCCAAGCATGCAAATCAATCCCGATCGGCAGACTTGGAAATGCTGGGTCTGCGATATCGGTGGGGACGTTTTTAGTTTCGTCATGAAAAGGGAAAATGTCTCGTTCCCTGAGGCCCTCCGCATGCTGGCGGAAAAAGCTGGCATCCAAATCGAGGAACCCAAGAATCGCAAAGGACGCGGCTCGCATGATGACAAAAAATCGCTGCTCGAGGCCATGAAGTGGGCGGTCGGCGAGTTCCATCACTGTTTGCTCGAGGATCCCGGTGCGCAGCACGCTCGCAAGTACTTGCTCGATCGAGGCATTTCCGAAGAGAGCATCGCCAAGTTCCAACTTGGATATGCCCCTGACTCTTGGTCGTGGCTGCTGGACCGCGGAGCCGCCAAATCATGGAAACCGGAAGACTTGGAAGCCGTAGGCTTAGTCGCACGCAGCGAACGCGGACGCTACGATCGATTCCGAGGCCGCGCCATTTTCCCAATCTCGGACGCTCAATCCAGACCGATCGCAGTGGGCGGTCGAATCCTACCTGGTGCAACAACCGACGCGGCCAAGTACGTCAACTGCAACGAAACCCGACTGTATCAAAAGAGCCATCAACTCTACGGTCTCGATTTGGCTCGCGACGCAATTAGCAAGTCTCGACAAGCCGTGGTTATGGAAGGCTATACCGATGTGATTATGGCCGTCCAACACGGTATTCATAACGCCGTGGCCTGTTGCGGGACAGCCTTAGGCGAAAGCCAAATCAAATTGCTCAAACGCTATTGCGATTCTGTGGTGTTGTTGCTTGACGGCGACGAAGCAGGACAAAAACGGACAAGCGAAATCTTGGAGCTGTTCGTTACCGCTCAAATGGACTTGCGAATCCTCACGCTGCCAGACGGGCTTGATCCATGCGATTACTTGCTCAAATTCAGCGGTGAACAGCTCAAAGTGCAAATTGGCGGAGCGTTAGACGCTCTCGAGCACAAACTACGTCAAGTTTGCCAAGGGTTTGATCCGTTGCTCGACATGCATCGAGCTAACATAGCCCTGGAGGATGTACTCTCCACCATGTCGCGTGTTTCGCACAGTTCGCTGCTCTCGAACGAGGCCATGCGATTGCGGCAAGACCAACTCATCGCAAGATTGGCGCGTCAGTTCGGTATCGAGCAATCCGAAATTCGATTGCGGCTTGAATCGATTCGCAAGCAATCCGCCGAGCGTGACCGACAACGCCAAGAGCTTCGTCGCGCACAAATCGTTCCTGTTGCGGAAAACCCTAACGCATCCCCCGGGACCACCCAACGTCAACCCCAAGGCAACGAACAAATAGTTGCGCCGGTGTTTATCGCATACAAATATAGCGAAATGACTCCGACAGAATGCGAGCTATTCGAAATCATGGCAACGCATCCGGAGTTGGCTCCGATGGCTATCGAACGCTTCCCTGTAGCGAATCTGAGTACCGCGACAGCAAAAAGACTTTTTCAGTTGGTTTTGGACTTGGAACTTGAGGGACATGCGTTAGACTTTGACAGTGTCATGTCGGCGACGGAAGATGCAGGTTTGAAAAGTGTGCTCGTAAGCATCGAAGAACACTCGGCCCGCAAAACACCTTTGTCGATGATGACAGCCGACGAGCGATTGCATTCCCTCTGTGAACGATTGAGCGGTCAAGATGACAAGGCTCAAAGACGTTCGCAAATTCAGTCGCTTGAAAAGAAACAGTTTGATGAGGAGACCTCCATGAGCGTGCTGCACGACATTGTACAGCAGGCTCGCGTGCGACACGGGTTGTTTCCTCCGCAAGGATAGAAATGCAAGCGGTAACGTGAAAACTACCAATCATAACCCGATACGTAAGTGAGGGACGAGCGGAATTGTCCCTCACTTACGCTTCGGGTTGGGATGATCCAATCTGCCGCTAGCCTACGTACAACGTCGAGACCTTCTCGACTACAAAAGCATTCATGTTGTTGACCCAAACGACTGTTCATCGGATGAACGGTCAGTAACAACAGAGTCCCACTGTCAAAAGGAGTTGATCTCGTGGAAACGCAATCTAATGATCTAGAACAATTGGTTTTGATCGGTCGCCAGCAAGGCTATCTCACCTACGATCAAGTCAACGAGTATTTGCCCGACGAAGCCAATACCGCCGAAAAGTTAGATCACCTCTTGATCGCTCTCGAGCGTGCCGGAGTCAACATCGTTGATGAAACCGACGTTGAGATCGACGCTCGCAATAGGCTGAAAGTATTCAATGGCGAGGAGTCGATTTCGACGACTCCAACCGAAATGCCTAAGCTGACTAACGACCCGATTCGGTTGTATTTGAGCCAGATGTGCGAAATCCCCTTGCTCACCCGCGAGCAAGAAATCGCCTTGGCCAAAAAAATCGAAATCACACGCCGAAAATTCCGACGTGCCGTTCTCGGCAATGACTTTGCATTGCGACAAACCGTCGAGATTCTGCGTAAAGTCGCGGCTGGTATATTGCCCTTCGATCGAACGATCAAAGTCTCTTTGACCGAGCGATTGACGAAGGAGCAAGTCAGTGCACGTATGCCGCACAACCTGCAAACACTCGATGCATTGATCGAAGAAAACCGCCGAGAGTTTCAACGCGTCGTTCGAAAGAGCACCTCTGAGGAGGAAAAAGTTCGCACGCGACAGAATTACCAACGACGACGTCTAAAGTCGCTCGTTTTGGTCGAAGAACTTTCGCTTCGATCTCGCCGAGTCATTCCGTTGATGAAGCAGCTCGAGCAGTTTTCGCAACGCATGGACTACTTGCAGAATCGCGTAGCGTACCTGCGTGAAAACATGGGTTCCGCCTCTGAACTCAATCGCTGCGTGTCCGAACTCCGGCACTTGATCATGACCACGCAGGAAAGCCCGCGTTCGCTGCAAGGCCGTGTGGAAGAATTCAAAAAGAATTTCAAAGAGTACGAAGCAGTCAAACGACAACTTTCCAGCGGTAATTTGCGGCTTGTGGTATCGATTGCCAAGAAGTACCGAAACCGCGGATTGAGTTTCTTGGACCTCATTCAAGAAGGTAACACCGGCTTGATGCGAGCGGTCGATAAGTACGAATACCGACGCGGATTCAAGTTTTCGACGTACGCCACATGGTGGATCCGCCAAGCGATTACACGAGCCATCGCGGATCAAGCACGAACGATCCGCATTCCTGTGCACATGATCGATGTACTGAGCAAGCTGCGAAACATTCAAAAGAAACTGACCCAAGATTTCAAACGTGAACCAAGCACGTACGAAATCGCAGAAGTCGCAGAAATGACGATCGAAGAAGTGCAGCGAGTCTTGGATATTGGGCGCAGTCCGATCAGTTTGGATAGACCCGTTGGCGAAGGGGAAGACAATGCGTTCGGCGAGTTCATCGAGGATCCATCCAGCGACAGCCCAATTCGCAACGCCAGCAATGGAGTCCTTCGCGACCGGATCGATTCCCTGTTGCAAACACTCACCTACCGCGAGCGAGAAATCATTCGACTTCGTTACGGCTTGACCGACGGTTTTTCCTATACGCTGGAAGAAGTGGGCCGGATATTCAAGGTGACCCGCGAACGTGTACGCCAAATCGAAGCCAAGGCAGTTGCAAAACTTCAGAACCCAGTCCGAGCCAAAATGCTGGAAGGGTTTCTTAAGCAGGTTGCGTAGCGCTGCGAAGACTGTCCGGTTTAGTGACCCTCCCTCTCCGGGCTCTACGGGGCTCTACGGGAGGCTCCGGGAGGGTCGAGCGAAGCGAGGGAAGGGCAGAGACTTTGTCCAACCAATTCATTACTCGGGCGGGTGAGGCCACCCCTGTAAACATGATCACATCGACTTTGTCCAACCAATTCATTGCTCGGGAGGGTGAGGCTCCTGCCGAACCATTGCGGCGCCAGCTCGGCAGGAGCCTCGCTCTCCCGTTGGTTTTCAGTTCATTAGGCATTTTAAAGATGTTTACAGGGGTGGCTCGAGGTTGCGAGATGCGGTCGCGATGAGCGAGAAGCGTCTAAGATTCTGACATTTCAATCGATTCCGCTTGACCGATATTGACCGCGCCGATGGTTTGACGTTATTTCATCCAGTTGCGTTGCCGATTCAAAAGGAACAACAACTTAGGAAGCCGAACCTCGATGGACCGAGCCAATCGATTCTATCGCCTTGATCAGCGAGTCATCTGTGCCAGCGCTCTTGTTGGGTGCATTGGACTTGCCTCCATCACGGGCTGCACCTCCTGGATTTCTAAAAATCGCGAAAAAGACAACCATTTCATCAAGGAAACGAAACGTATCCAGGAGCTGATGGTCGATCCCGAACGACCTCGATTGATCGGCGAGGTGGCAAACTCGCTTGGTATGTCTGCCACTCACTACGACGCTTACGCTATCGCCACGAGCCTGCCAGGTACCGGCGGCCTAGTGCGTCCAGGCATGCAGCGAGATTGGATTCTGGACGAAATTCGAACTCGCGACACGGCCAACCCGGAAGCCTTTCTTGATGACGCTTCGACGGCGCTAGTCAAACTGCGTATTGTTGCCAACCCATGCAACTTCAAGGGTGACCTGCTCGACGTGCAAGTCGAAAACTCGACCGAATGCATGGCGACCAATTTGACAGAAGGATATATCCTCGAATCGCGGCTTTGCGAAATGGCGGTGCTAAAAGGTCAGTTGCATACCGGCGACCCCAAGGCGACCGCCAGCGGAGAAGTGGTTATTCTGCCAACTAGCTTCACGCGTCAAGCAGAAATGTCCCCATTGCAGGGAGTGGTCATCGGCGGCGCGAGCCTAAAGAAGGATCAGCCTATCGGCCTGCGTATCGAATCCGAATTCCGGCACGTCATTGTGACGAAGGCTATTGAAAAGGCCATCAACTCTCGCTATTTCTTCAGAGATTCCAGCAAACAGAAGATGGTGGCTGAGGGGACTAGCGATTGGTATGTAGGCATCAGCGCTGTCCCCAAGTACAAACACGATCCTGCGCACTTCATGTCGATCATCAAGTGCACAGGATTTGGCGAATCGTTGGAAGAGCAAAACGAACGCTTGCTTGGTTGCAGAAAGCTACTCGCCGATCCGGCCACTAGCCGCCGAGCCGCTGCGGAGTTGGAAGCCATCGGAACCGATGCTGCAAAGCAAAGTCTGATCGGTGGCCTCACCTCGAGCGACAAGGAAATTCGTTTCTACTCGGCTTACTCGCTAGCCTACTTGGATTGCAAGGACTCTGTCCCGGTCCTTCTGGAACTTGCACAAACAACGCCAACGGCGCGGGCCTTGTGCATGGTCGGACTGGTTGTGAACGAAGACTCGTCCGCCCGTGAAGCTTTGGAACAATTGCTGCAAGAGCCCGACCCAGATTTGCGATTCGGGGCGTATAAGGCCATTCGCCTTCGCAACCCGAACGACATGAGCGTCAAAGGGGAAGTGATCGGCAAAAACTTTCAATTTGTGCAAGTGCCCAGCTCCATTCCCTTGCTGGCCGTTTCTTTGCAACAACACAAGGAAGTGATCCTTTTTGGAAATAACATCGCTGTTTCGCTTGCCACGAAACTTTCCCCGACTCCATTATTGACCCTATCGCCCATGTTCGGGGATGAAATCAAATTGACGAAGCGGCATGGCAACGGGGAAATCAGCAATACCATGGTTGCTAGCGATGTTGTTTCGATCTTACGTGGATTGGGTAGCATTCGAGCCAATTACAACGACGTGGTCCACACGATCAATCAACTCGCTCTCAATCAAGCGCTATCCACTCCGGTCGCAATGAATCCCCTGCACAATCAAGACCGGCAGATCGTTGACGCGGCGAACATGAATTCTCAGTTTTCGCAAGACCTTCCTGAAGTCAACGTGGACCATGCCAGCGTTGAACGCGCGTCCTCGAAGAAATCAAGTTGGTGGCCTGCGATTGGATTGCGGAGCGCGTCCTGGAGCAAACCTAAGAAAGACGCATTGAAGTCCGAATCCGTTTCCAGCGACAAGGAATCACCCAACCATCACGAACTGTCGGACGAAGAGCTTTCCGCCATGCTCAGACGTTGATCCATTCCGCATTCCAGCCCCAATCACAGACAAAGTTCTCGGTAACAACCCATGCTCAAAGCCCTCGAACTAGTTGGCTTCAAGAGTTTTGCAGATCGAACTAGGTTCGATTTCCCAGACGGAGGGATTACGGTCGTTGTCGGGCCGAACGGTTCAGGAAAGTCGAATGTTGTCGATGCCGTGAAGTGGGTACTAGGTGCGCAAAGTGCCAAAGCCTTGCGCGGTGCCGACATGGCAGACGTGATTTTCAAAGGCTCTGCCGAGGGTGGTCGCAAACCGTCCAACAGCGCAGAAGTGATCTTGATTTTGGACAATAAGACACGTGTCTTTGGACACGATGCAGACGAAGTCCAAGTCAGTCGCCGGGTCTTCCGAAATGGCGAGGGGGAGTATGGGATCAACGGCCAACCGTGTCGCCTCAAGGACGTCAAGGACCTCTTTCGCGGTACGGGTGTGGGTGTCGATGCCTATAGCCTTATCGAACAAGGGAAAGTAGATCGGTTGTTGCAAGCGTCGGCCAAGGATCGGCGTGGTATCTTCGAAGAAGCCGCTGGTATTTCGCGATTCAAAGCCAAAAAAGTCGAAGCCGAACGTCGCTTGCTGCGCGTCGATCAGAATATGGTCCGGCTGAACGACATCGTGGATGAAGTCGGAAAGCGACTAGCCACACTCAAGAGCCAAGCGACCAAAGCACAGCGTTACCGTGAGCTGAGCCTCACCATGCAGACCAAGCGGATGCAATTGGGGTGGCTCGACCGAATCACGCTGCAACAGGACAAAGAGCGGTATGAAACTCAAGTCGAAGAGGCCAAGTTTGCGACGGTCGAACTGGCCGAGAAACTGACGTTGTTGCAGTCCGTGGTGGCCAACGAGCAAGCGATTTTGCAAAATCTGCAAAAGGATCAGGACGCGATTCAAGCCGAGTATCTCGATGCGCAGCGTGAACTCATTTCCTCTGACAACGGCTTTGCCTCATCGACCGAGCGATGTGCCGAACTCCTTGCGGAACAGACTGTCCTTCAGGAACGAATTGTTCTGCTCCAAAAGCGTGCGAGCCTTTCGTCCGATGAAATGCTGCAAAAGCGGTCCGAGCATGAAGAGATCGAACAAATCCGTGAAGTTGCTAACCAGGAACTATCCCACAGCGAAGCTCGCTGGAACAATCTCCAACTGCAACTGAGCGTTATCAAGTCAAGAATCGACACGGCGCAAGTGGAACAAGACAAGATCCGAGAGTCCTTGTCTGCCAATCGCTCTCAGCTGGCTGCTTATCACTTGCATCTCGATCAGATCCAGCAGTCCATCGACCAGCAGCAGCAATCCGTATCCCACGCGATCGAGGAAACGGCGCAGGTCGAGCAGTCACTCCACGCGGCAGTTGCCTTGCGAGACAACGCAGCCCTAGCCGCCGAACAAGCGGCCAACGCCAAACGGGAAGAGGAAGAGAAGCTTCGAATTCAACGAAGTTACTTGTCACAAGCGCAAGAACAATTCGTTTTGCTCCAGGGAAAGCGACACGGCGTTCGGGAACGCTTGCTCGTGCTGGAACAGCTCGAAGAACAATTCACCGGTGCGGGCAGAGGTGGGCAACAACTCCTCCGTCTCGCTCGCGGTCATCAAAATCCTGGTCAAGATTTGGCACATCCGACCGATGCAATCGTTGCAAACGCATGGGGAACGGTCCTTGGCCTAGTCGCGGATTTGCTCAGTACCGAGATGCACTTGGCACCTCTTATCGACGTCGCGCTGGGTTCGCATTCCGACGCTATCGTCCTGAGCAACGGTCAAATCATCGACTGGATCAACGATGGAAGCTTAACCGTCGATGGCCGAGTCACGTTGCTCCGCATGGATCGGCTATCCAGTCGTCGTTCCGGCGAAAAAATCCAGCTCGATGGCCTTCGGGGCGTATTGGGTCGGGCTGATCGCATGACCCGTTTTGATGACGCTTATGAACCGTTGATTCGATTCTTGCTGGGTACAACCTGGTTCGTCGATACACTTTCGACGGCCCTGGAATTGAGTCACTTTCGTGGTGCCGGCTTGCGATTCGTTACCGCCGAATGCCAGCTGGTCGATAGCGATGGAAGCATAACGCTCGGTTCGCTTCAGACCGGATTGGGTTTGGTGTCGCGTCGCAGCGAGATGCAGTCAGCCCGCGAAGAAATCAAACACGTCGAAGCGAGTCTCGTGGAGGCCACGGCCTCCCTAGCAAATGCCCAGGCCTTGATTGCCCAAACAGAGTCCTTGCTCCGGACGAAAGATGCTGCGGCCCATGCAACAGCAAGAGACCTGACTGCCTGCGACCTCCGGCTGGAGGCCATGCAACTTCGGCGACAAAACCTCACCGTGGCGTTAGAGTCGAGTCGAACCAATTTGCAGAACGCAAAGGATAGGCTTGCAGAAGTACATCAACTGATGAGCAGCGCCGAAGTTGCGATTCAGCAGTACTTGCTGCAATCAAGCGATCTAGAGACGCTTCGCGAATCGATTGCTCAAGAGTTTTCGCAATGCGAGCGCGCAATGCAAAGCGAACAGGCTATTGTCACGGAGCGACGGATCGAACTAGCTCGGTTGGAGCAGCGTGCGGTTGGACTTCGAATCACGATCGAACAAATGCAGCTCGATTCGGCGGAGCGAGTCAAAAACGTCGTCCAGTCCGAAGGCACCTTGTTGACGATTGCGAATCGGATCGAAGCCACCAACGTTGCGGCTGCCGACTTTCAAAGTCGGTCCGTTACCGCGCACTCGACTATCGAAGCCATCGATGTCCGGCGGGCCGAATCGGTCGTACAACTTCAGTCCCAAAACACCATTCTTCAGCAATCTCTGAGGCAATGCGAAAACGCTCGTCGCAACATCGAAAAAGGACAAGATCGACTCCAGGCTATCGAACAGCAACAGCTGCAGTTGCACCTACAATGGGAACAACTGCACGACCACTACGCCAGTGAATACCAACTTAACCTGGATTCACTCGCAACGGCTGCTAGTCAGTTCCTAGGCCACCGGTTTCCTGACGGAGAGCAAGACCTCGTCGAGGCGGTGAGCACTGAGGCATCTCAAGTCGACAACCGATGGTTGGATGACTTGCTCAGGGACTCCAAGCGAATGCCGTTAGCAACCGACTTCGATCGGTCCGGCATCGAAGCCGATATGATTCAACTGCGCCAGGAGATCGCGTCCGCTGGTAGTGTCAATATGGAAGCGCTGACCGAACTGGATGAACTGCAAACAAGATTCGATCGCCTCTCGCACCACTATCAGGATCTACATGATGCGAAAGCGACGTTGATTGGGACGATGGCCAAGATTGATGAGGACTCACGGCACCTTTTCGTCGAGACATTGACGACGATACGAAAGAATTTTCAAGAACTGTATCGCCGCTCTTTCGGTGGCGGCTTTGCGGACATCGTGCTGGAGGACGAGAACGACCCAGACAGCGGCATCGAGATTATTGCAACACCACCAGGCAAGACAACCCTTAGCAACTCGCTGCTCAGTGGCGGAGAAAAAGCCTTGACGGCGGTGGCCCTGATAATGGCTTTCTTCCAATATCGTCCAAGTCCCTTCTGCATATTGGACGAAGTCGATGCACCTTTTGACGAGGCCAACATCGGACGATTCGTCACCGTTCTAAAAGAGTTTTTAGCCACGACCAAGTTCATTGTGGTGACGCACAGCAAAAAGACAATGACCGCTGCCAACATGATCTACGGCATCACCATGCAGGAGAGCGGCGTTTCCCGGCAAGTGGCCGTTCGCTTTGAAGAAGTAAACGACAAAGGCGAAATCATCGCGGATAAAAAACGCGCAGCCTAAGGCGAGCGGCAGATTGGAGAATCCCAACCCGAAGCGTAAGCGAGGGACAATTTCGCAGGTCCCTCACTTACGTATCGGGTTGCGATTGGTAGTTTTCACATCGCTGCTCGCCTAAGTGTGGCACGGCGGACCCGGCCGTGAATCGTAAATCAGTCACTCTCAATCGTGAATCGTAATCCGCTATTTCTTCGTCTCTTCCTTGGCCTTCTCGGCGTCTGAGCTAGGCGGATCAGGTAGCAGTCGCTCAAGCGCCTTTCCAAGCAGCAACCCCCTGGCTTCGATCGTGATTACTTTGCCCTCCCTATCCAGTAGAAACACGGTCGGAATTGCATTGACGCCATACGTTTCCATCACTTTCGAAACGCCATTTTTTCGGGACTCCCAAAGATGGATCCAAGGTATGGCTAGTTTCTTGATGAAGGCTTGGGCCTCGTCTTTCTTTTCGTCTAAACCGATACCGACAATTTCGAATCCTCGGTCCTTGTACTTGTTGTAAACCGAAAGCATGTACGGATGCTCTTGCTCGCATGCCCTCGTAGTAGACGACCAAAAATAGACGAGCACAAATTTGTCTCTTAGGGACTTGATGTCGAAGTCCTCACCAGAAAATTCGGTGCCCACCAATTTGAATTCCTTGCCCGGCAAATCCAAACGCAATCCATTCGCCTCAAGCAGGGAGATGACATCGGTCAAGCTTGGATCTTTTTTTCGTCGAAAGATCTCTGCAAAAGATTTGTAAGCCTCCTTGGCCAAGCTGTAGTCCGTCAACTGTTCCAAGTTATGTCCGGCAAGAATGGCCATTTGAATATCCTGGAATTCGATCTTGTCCCGCTTTTGTAAGTAGTCTTGAAATTTTTCAAAAGTCTTGCGTTGTGCATCTGGTCCTTCATTTCCCAACAACATGACCGACGCACTCACGAATTCCGCTTCGGCTTTCCTAAACGCAGGCGACTTGCGATCACCAACGGTTTCGACAATCCTCTTTGCGGCTTCCCGCAACGCGCGTTGCATTTCAATGTACTGCTCAAGCTTGATTGGTTGTCGCTTCTTGGTTTCCTCGATGAATTGTTCCAGTGTCGAAACATCCTTCGTGTTTGGAATAACCAGAGGCTGCCACGCTTGGCCCGTTTGCGGTGGAGTGGACTCTTGTGCAAAAGCTGAGATGCAATTTACCATCGCAATAAACGCCGTTGCAAAAACAAATAAAGACACAAACAGCAATTTACGTTTGGCCATACCGACCTCAACTCATTTCAAAACTAAAGATGAGCACACAATTCGACCAGCTAGCGGGGGGCTGACGTTAGCCATCCTGGCGGACTCCGCCATTGTTGCTCAAAAAAAGGACAAAAGGTGATAAATTCGTCCTCGAAAATCGTGTTAGGGACTAAACCTAACTTATAATTATAGGGTACAGTTAGGTGAGACTGAAACCGCTACCGCACCAAAAGTGTGGTAAGCCGAATCAAGCCTAACTTTTAGCAAACTTGCCCCACTTGACCCAAGATTGGATATCGGGCGTGACCAATCTAAGTTGAGTGGGGCTTTTTCGTTTTTAGGCGATCGGCAGATTGCACTATCCCAACCCGATGCGTGAGCGAGGGACGATTCCGCAAGTCCCTCACTTACGTTTCGGGTTATGATTGGTAGTTTTCACGTTGCTGATCGCCTTATTGTGGCACGGCCGTCTACGCCGTGATCCGTTATCGACGCAAGTTGAGCAACTCATCAAAGAGTTGCTGCGTCGCCGTAATCACTCTCGCATTGCTCCGATACATCGTGCTCGCTAGCACGAGCGTTACCAAGTCGCCACCCACATCGGTGTTGGATAGCTCGAGCGCGCCTGCTGATAGTGTTCCCAATCCGTTTTCCGACGGTCGTGCTTCGATGGGAAGTCCCGTGTTGATTCCTTGAGCATAAAGGTTTTGGCCACGCTGCTCTAAGCCGCCAGGATTCGAAAAGCGCGCCAATCGAATTTGCCCTAGGTCTCGCGTAATACCATTGCTAAAAACCCCTCGAATCGTTCCTTCTTCGCCAATAACGTAGCTCGTCAAAACACCTGGTGGAGAACCGTCTTGACGCGAGGCCGCAAGCGTCGCCTTTTCAGCCGCTAAACCTGATAGCTGCTTAAAATCCAAATCGAATTGCAGTGGTTTGGTACTCGGTAAACCGCTTCGATCCACCGCCACGGTTGAGCTTGTCGACGAAACGTAGTTGCCATTCCCGTCGAAATAAATCAATCCCGTTCCAACCGCAATGTCCGTGCTTCCTTTTACCGCGTTATCGGAACTGTCGGCATACCATCGATAAACTAATTGCTGATCCGAACGTTCCTCAAGCGTTGCGGTTAACCTCATTCGAATCGGCAGCCCGAGAGAGTCGTAAGCAATGAAATCTGTCACGGCGCTCTGCCCCTTGGCTTCTTGCAGAGTACCGAAGCCAAGATTGGGAGTTGAAATCGTCCCGTTCGCAGCTCGAATTCGGAAGCTCGTGAGGTCGATGCCAAGGGCATTGTCGGTTCCTGTATTACCCACCAGTCTTATGGATCCCGACGTGAGGTAACTGTTAGGTTGCAGAACGCCGCTTTCACCTGGAATGACATTTTTGGAAGCCACAACGGGGTGGGTGACGTCACCGCTGTCGGTCACGATGCCAACCGAGTCTTTCATGAAACCCATTAGATCCTGGACCGTGGATGTGGCAGTGATATTGAAGGTCTTTTCGTCAAGCAACCTTCCACCTTTTCGGCCCTTGAAAGATAATTCGCCTACCACAAAGGGCTTGTCGTATTCAAAGCCATCGCGACGGGTGATGTTCACCAGCAACGTATTGCTGTCGACCGTGGGACCGTCGAGGTTGACCACTTTGTTCCCTACGGTGTTTAGATTGCTAATCTCGGCATCGGTTTTACCATCCGTATACTTTGCATTGGGTGCAACCGTGTCGACGAGATAATAAGAATTGGGATCGTTCGCCAGATTGCGATAAATGCGAACTTGATCGTAAGCGGGAAAGCCTCCGGATGGTGGCGGGACGGGAAGCGCTGGGAAATTACCCAATAGTACGCGTCCATCGACGACGTTTTGCGGACCAAGCAGAGGGGAAGGGCGAGATTCCGGTTCGCCTGCTCTGTAGTAAGTAATCATGTACGAGTAGTTGCCATTCAAGCCGGTGGCCTGCAACGGCGTCGACAACACCGCCGAGTTATTGTCCACAAAAGTCGACCCGCTTGCGCCGGAACCGACTTGAAAAAAGTTGCTCCCGTTTGGCGCGGTTCGGTAGACTCGAACTTGGGAATACTGTGAATTGGAGGCCGGAAGACTGAGGGAAATAGTGTTGTCCGCATTTCCATTTCCAGCCGGGACGGTGACGTTCAATGAGGCAGTAGGCAGGCTCTCTTTTCCGCTGCTATCCACGTAGGTGAATCGGTATTGAAACACCGAGCCCTCGATATGGGTCCCGCCTCCGCCCTCTGTATGGCTCGCACCAACACCGGTTAGGGTGGGTACCGTCGAGGCGTCGATGGTAATTCCCGTCCCGGTTGGACGAGGTACGATTCCATCCCCCAATACGGCACTTTGAATCACCCTCGACGTGTCAGCGACATCCCCTTTGGCCGTAAGGGTCCCTTCGAGCGTAACTTTGTTAGTAGCTTTGGCGACCGCTTCGGTCCCAAGCGGGATCGTCAGCGACGAGAGTTGAGTTGTCTGGATGTTGAACTGATCGTCGATTCCAAAACCGAGCAGCCGGTTTCCCGTTGAGGTCACCAATTCATTGGCGCTGTTGAGTTTGAAGATTCCGTTTCGGGTGAAAAGTTTTTCCCCTTGCCCGCCCGCCACTTGAAAGAATCCATCCCCCTGGATCGCCAAGTCCGATGGCGACGAACTGATTTCGATCGTGCCCTGAGTGAAGTTCGGGTTGATGGCGGCCACTTGAACTCCAAGCCCGGTTTGCCGTGGATTGGTTCCGCCATTGCCTGTAGTCGGGGACGAACCAAGAGAAAGTGTTTGTAAGAACTGGTTAGCAAACACCACTTCCGAAGATTTGAAACCGACCGTTTGGGAATTGGCAAGGTTGTTTCCCAAAACGTCAATTTGCTTTTCAGCACCGTTCATTCCGGTTAAAGCTGTACTGAGAGATGATGCCAAGCCCATACTATACCTGCCTTCGCAAACTCACGGAACCAAGTTGAGAACATGCTTCGTGAAAGAGGGTTGGCATTTCATTTCATCGACTAATGCTTGCATTGTCGGGCAAAAACATTACGTCGGCGAAACTACCTTGTTATCGATCTCACGAACATTGTTGATATCGACAATTTGATCGCCTACATGCACTTGGACCTGGCGCTTGCTGCGATCTTTTTCATCAATCTTGACCGAAACACTTGTAACTGCGCCGTTTACTTCATTTGCCTGATTATCCAAACCCTTGACAGCCTTCCCAATTAGACCGCTAGCGGTAGTGAGCTCTTGGGTATTCGAAAAACCCTTGAGTGTAGAAACCAATTGATCGTTGGAGCTGATTCCCCGCAACTCACCGACTTGCTGAAGCAATGCGGCATTGTCGGTAGGATTCAACGGATCCTGGTTTTGCAATTCGGTTAACATCAACTTGAGGAATTCACTCAAATCGATATCGTTGAGTCCTTTTCCCTTTAAGGAGTTGGCGGCTGTACTTGCCGATGACGTGGTTGGCGAAATGGCATTGTTAACGCGCGTCATTTGGAAAATTCCTGTTTGGATTGTGATACAAAAGAAATCATTGTCGCCTTTTGCTCGGCAAAAGTGCGTTAACGCGGCGCACTTTCGCCGAGCGAAAGGCGACAATATTGCACCGCTGGATGATTACAATAGCCGCGTCGTGAAGCATCGTAGTGAGATAAGTCGAGTAAAGGAAATAGCAATCGTATGGCGGGTGTTCAAAAGGGTTCGCGGTCCCATGCAACACAGTGGATCGCTGTCGCGGCGTTGGTCGGAGTCAACGCACTTTGGGGACTCTCCTTTCCGATCATGAAATCGCTGAATTTGCAGATGGAGCAGTTCTTTGGTTTGGAAAACGACTCGGTCCCAAGCACGCTTAGCGTTGCGTTTTCCTCAGGAATGATCGGATTGCGATTTCTTATGTCGCTGGGTGTGCTTTATGTGTTCTGTCCAAATTTGGTTCGCGGGGCAAGCCGATCGGAGTGGCATGCGGGGGTCATGGTAGGACTTTTGTTCTATGTCGGCCTTGTTTTGCAAGTCATGGGGTTGGCAACCATCCCGGCCTCGAGAAGCGGGTTTCTGACAAGCCTAACAGCGGTCTTTACACCAATTTTTTCGGCGGTCCTTTTTCGCAAATCCATCTCGTACAACGTCCTATTTGGAGTCGCCATTGCATTGCTGGGAGTTTCTATCCTTACGGGCTTAATCGTCTTGGATTCAGGGGGAATCGGAGTGGCTCCCGATGCGATCAGCAAATGGACCATCGGAGATTCGCTAACCACTTTGGGTGCAGTTCTGTTCACAGGCCAGCTTCTGCTTGTTGATTACTACGGAAAAAAACTCAACCCGACGGCAATCACACCCGGCATGTTCTTGGCTGTCGCTGTGGCCGCTGCGTTGACTTTTGCAGCACTCCACTCGGTCGCCCTGACTTCGATGCCAGATCACGCTATTCACGCCTGGCAGTCGTGGTCAAAACTGTTCCTTTCTCCGCTCTTCCTCATGATCATTCTCTTTCTCGCCGTGATTTGCTCCGTTCTGGCGTTCCTTGGGATGAACACCTTCCAACCGCGGATCACCGCGGTTCAAGCCTCCATCATCTACAGCAGCGAGCCGGTCTTTGCATCGTTTTGGGCGCTTTTCTTGCCTGGACTTCTGGGTACCCTCGAAAATAGAATTGAGTATTCGAACGAGATTATTTCCGTCCCTTTGATCCTGGGTGGGGCTTTCGTATTGGTTGCAAACATTGTTTCGCTTTGGCCAAGGAGGTAAATTTCTTTTAACGGCGTGGGCATGGCCCCGCGTTTTACAGTGCTCGCGGCCCGATGGGCACGCGGTTAAACGAAAAAGCCTATCGTTAATGGTCCAGAGTGTGCCACACGGACCATTCTGTAGAGCGTCGATGACTATCCCATATGGGTGGGGTGGCCGTCCGTGTATACTTCGTTCCTCTGCCGCTTTCGAAATTTCCGATTGGACAGGGACGCTTACGCGAACGGCAGACAATTTTGGACCGACAGTCACAGCTCCATTCGTGAGAGTTCAGGAATAGACTGTATTCGAGCTAATTCAGCTATGACAGTTTTTGAGCAGGCCGGTCACCGCAACGACAGGAGATGGTATGGGACATTGGGAAAGTGCAGGCATTCCAGATGACTTTGATGGAGTCGTGCGCCTTTTTCCGCTGCCGAATATGGTTTTGTTTCCACACGTGATTCAAGCCTTGCATATCTTTGAACCACGATATTGCGAGATGCTTACGGAAGCCTTGGAATCGGATCATTTGATCACAATGGCACTTTTGATTCCTGGTTGGGAGACACAATTTCAAGGAAAACCGAATCTTGGAAACACGGTATGTATCGGAAGAATCATTTCGCATACACCGACCGACGATGGACGCCACAACCTTCTGATGGCTGGCCTCCAGCGGGCTAGGATTATCGAGGAGCTTGAGGTGACAACCAGTTTTCGCCAAGCCAGAGTCGAATTGATTCCAGACATTGTCCCGGATGAATTCCTGCAGTCAGCCGACGAACATCGCAAAACGCTTTTAGGTGTCTTCCGATCGATGATTCCACACGATGCGGCCAATTCAAAAACGTTCACCGACTTGCTGACCCAACAACTGCCACTAGGAATATTAACCGACATTATCGCGTACGCCGTGAACCTGCCGGTGGCGATCAAGCAGTTGCTGCTTGGAGAAGCGAACGTCAAAATCCGATTTGAAACTCTCATGGAACACTTAGAGCCGTTCCTGGAAAACGGGTCCAACAGCCCTTTCGATCCCACGCAAAAGGCACCTTTGTCAACGCCGAATAAAAACTTCCCACCCCCCTTCAGTGACAACTGATTTTTCAGTCAAAGAACCGCCAAGGTTCGTCCGAGTGCTTTGTTAGGGAAGCGGAAGCATTGTCGATCCCGGGAGGGAGAGGCCACCCCTGCAAACATGATTACATTGACTTTTCCCAAGCAATTCATTGACCGGGAGGGTGAGGCTCCTGCCGAACCATTGCGACGCCAGCTCGGCAGGAGCCTCGCCCTCCCTTTGGAACCCTCAGCAATTGGCGACCTTTTTGGCTATTCAAGCTTTAACGATTAAAGTAGGGCTCCGAAGAAATTGCGATGGTTTTCCGCAGAACCGTGTGGGGGGGCACCAATCTAGGTTCTACATATATCCGTTGGAAGTTCAATCAAACCTATTTGTGCCACCAATCACATGTCTAGTCTTTCGTTCATTCAGATCAGTCCGCTAACCTTATCGAGCTTATTCCCGGTTGGAGTTGACGTCTATTCTTGGCAGACAGGAGCGAGAGATCAGATTCTGTTTTTGGCTTCGGACCAAATTATCACCGACGATTCGTTGAAGCGAATTGCGTCTGCCCCCGACCTGAAACTCTTCATCTGCCAAAACGATGGAGCGAAGTTTCAAAAATACTTGCGGAGCCATTTTGATGAATGGTTTGAGGACGATTCCATACCGATCCGCAATAAAACGGCCATGCTGTCTGAGGTCGTTCGCAACGTTCTGTCCGACGAATTTGGCCGCAACGACAGCAATAGCATCGTCGCAGCGGCAAAAACATTGGGCACCCAGGTTTCCAATTTGGCCATCCACAAGTCATTGACGGGATCCGAACTTTGTCACATCCTGCACCATGACTATGGGACGTTTACACACTCCGCCAACGTTGGTTTCTACTGCTCACTCCTTGCTGCTCAATTGGGTTACTCAGGGAATGAACTGGAAGACATCACAACCGGAGGGCTTTTGCACGATCTCGGCAAACTCGAAATTGATGAGCGCATTCTTAACAAGCCCGGTAAGCTAGACGAATTCGAATTCAGAACCATCAAAGAGCACCCTCTGACCGGTTTCCGCCGACTGACCAAAGTCAAGGAAGCCACATCAACACAAATGTTGATGACTTACCAGCATCATGAACGACTTGACGGAAAAGGTTACCCGGTTGGAATCGGCGGTGACGAAATCGAAATGGTGAGCCGCATCTGCACGGTGGCCGATGTTTTCGAAGCAATGACTAGCAATCGTCCCTATCGGCGGTCGCTATCGCACAAACAGACTCTTGAAATCATGAACGAAGGTGTTAACGAATCATTCGATAAGGAGGTACTGCAATGTTGGTCGAGCATCGTTCGCCGACGATTGAGCAAATAAGCGAATCGCTCTGCATGCTCGTTCAACTCACGGATGGACTCCGCCTGACGCTTGATTCAGAGCGTGGTCCAACCAAAACCAACCTATTCGAGTTGAGAGGCACTGCGCGATTTCGTTGCTGTGGGAAATGCGTAGCTACGCTTTCGCCGGATTCCTTTCAATTGCCAGGGCAAGCCCCCAAGTCGTTGGCCATCGTACGAGACGTATCTCGAAAAGGAATCGGGCTCATCGCGCACCAACAATGGTACCCAGAACAAATGCTGAATTTGTTGCTCGAAAACGCAACCGTGGAAGCTCGCGTCGCTCGCGCTCGACGAGCAGGACCCTTTTGCTTTGAAATCGGACTGACTATCGTGAAGCACGAATTGAACGGGTAGCCACCGTAGGTTCGTCGCTCCGCCACCGTGAGTCCGTCGCTCCACCGTAGGTCCGTCGCTCCGCCACCGTGGGTCCGTCGCTCCGCCGACGGACTGTCAGCGATCCCCACCACCTCGCGATATCTCCTACCAAAAAACCTCCATGGAGTGGTCACAAAAAACGCGATTCCAACCGACGCATTTCTTTATCCGGTCTATCCCACCCACCAACGCCCACGGTACCCGCACAATCTAGCTGCGGTCTTACGATATACTCTGTGTTTCCGCTAAGTCCTAAGAGCCTAAGTCTCCAAAACCCAAGTGAATTCGCACATGACTCGTACCTCTGCTACTGGAACAAAGCCGAGTAGTCGTCTTTTCCTCCTGATTTCCATCGTTGCTTTAGGAGGCTTAGCCTGGTTCCTTCGCGAAAGCATTGGTGTTCGCGGTCAGGCTTGTTTCGGAGTTGTGTTTTTCCTGGGGCTAGCTGCCGCTTGCTCGGACAACTTGAGCCAAGTGAATTGGCGGACGATCGCTACCGGACTCGGATTGCAGTTCTTGCTCGGTGTTTTGATCCTCAAGGTAGACGTGGTGTATTCTGGCTTTGAAGTCATGGGGGCCATGGTTGCCAAGTTCCTCGATTTTGCCAACATGGGCTCAGAGTTTGTATTTGGACCGCTCGCAAAACATGTGCCCTCCGAGAACGCGTTCGGAGCAGGAAATGGTTTTATCTTTGCTGTTCGCGCACTGCCGACGGTCATTTTCGTGTCTTCAGTCTTTACCGTAATGTACCATCTGCGAATTCTTCAAGCGATTGTTTGGTTCTTTGCCAAGGCAATGCTGTTGGTGTTTGGTAGCAAAGGGGTAAGCGGGGCCGAAACGCTGGCTGCAACCGCCAACGTGTTCATGGGACAAACAGAAGCTCCCTTGATCATCAAACCCTATGTCGCCACCATGACGCGGTCGGAATTGTTGGCGCTCATGATTGGCGGTATGGCAACCGTTTCCGGCGGCATCATGGCGGTCTTTATCGGGATGGGGGCTGATCCGGTCGCCATCTTGGCGACCAGTGTTATGGCTGCCCCTTGCGGCTTGTACCTTTCGAAGCTACTCATCCCTGAGACCATGGATCCCGTCACGCGTGGTGAAATCAAAATCGCGGACGAGCGAACACACACCAATGTAGTCGATGCCGCCGCCGGCGGTGCTTCCGACGGCATGATGCTGGTCATCAACATCATCGCCATGCTCATCGCCTTTATCGCTGGCATCGCGTTGATCAATCACTTGCTCATGCTCAGCGGGCAAGGCATTAACTTCTTGATCGCAAAAGTGGGTTTTGCTTTTCAAATGCCGACCCTCTCAATGGAGTTGATCTTCTCGAAGCTCTTTTCTCCGATTGCCTTCCTGACTGGAGTGGCACCTGAGGATTCGCCCCGCATTGGTGAATTGCTGGGAAAGAAACTTGTCCTCAATGAGTTTGTGGCGTTCACCGACTTGACCGATCTCAACACCATTAAAGAGAACGACAAGTTTGCAGGAGTGAAAGGAATCCAAGAACGTTCGTATCGTTTAGCCATTTACGCACTGACCGGCTTTGCCAATATTTCTTCGATCGGAATCCAACTGGGTGGCATAGGTGCCATGGCCCCGAATCGAAGATCGGATCTCGCCAGCTTAGGCTTGCGAGCGCTGTTGGGCGGATTCCTTGCGACCCTGATCAACGCGTCGATCGCAGGGATTCTGATGGAGTGACAGCAACCGCCACTACTTACTACTTGCTCTTAAATCGATCTGGTTTGATCAAAAGATTGCCAAGATCGTTCGCACCTTCTTTGAGTGTCAACTTGACGGAGCCTTTGGTCCATTTGTCCTTCTTGCCACCTAGGGAAACTTCTTCGATCGCCTTGTCTTGCGACTCATGCCAGAGCTTGAAGTCGAGTTCGATGCCAGCAGGCAGCTTTTCGATTTTGATCTTGCCGGCCGCATCGCTGATTCCGACGTAGGGGTGACCTGACACAATCACATAGCCATTCATCCACGGGTGGATACTGCACTCGACTTTGGTTGCCCCAGGTTCCTCTTCCTTCGTAACAATTTCTTTGCTACCACCAACAGGAATCATCGGATTGACTTCTTCGTTCCTAAAGAAATTAAACTTGGAGTTGTGTCCCGTTTCATCGGAATTTTTCATCAGAAGAGTCTGTCCGGCACGAATCGCCATGACGTGAGGCACGAATGCGCACTTCACATTATCCATTACGGGCATGCCGGAGGGTAACTTTTTCAAGTCCGGATGCAGTTGTTTGGTTTCAAGCTTTGTCTTTTTTGAATCAATCATGAAGACGATGTTGGCAATCGCTTTGGTCGCTGGGTCGACGACCAAATCCTCAGACATTATATTCTGTTTCATACAAAATTCGTCTGCATTGACCTGGACTTGCTTCGGTTTTGGAACGTCTCCGTCCAAGAGTACAGTCATGGTCAAATCGGCCCACTTTTGAGCGTGGGCCGTGTCGGCGATTCCAAAACCAAGCGAAGCGAAGGACGCAGCGGCAACCAATACAGATTTCTTCATTGAAAGACAAACTCCAGGGAATTTGAGATAGGTGGGGAGTCGGATGCCGAGCCAGCTCAGCCAAATCAAACTCCGACCGGCTCAATCCTATACTTGATCCTCAAATTTTCAATCGCAACCACGTTGGTTTTGGATATCATCAAGGTTTTTCCGAGGGATTCCTGCGACTTCGTGAGGTCCACCCCTATACTGGAGTCTGCGAAGTTCCAGAATCCGCGTGCCAACGTATGTCCAACAGTGTCTTTCCCAATCGACGGGACTATCCAAAAACGAGGTATACCGAAACCCTCTTTTTGATCGCAGGGATCGAAGTACTTTTCTCATGGACTTTTTTGGTATTAGTCGGATTGCTTCCCAGTCGAACCATCAGTTCGCTCGCGCCCGCGTCCACCGCTGTCGGCTTTGCCATCATTGGACTTGGGATTCTTGAGTATGGCGTTATTGTCTTGAACGTCCAGTTGGCCTGGATACTGCCCGACGACCATGATGAATCCGGGGTTGCCCCTTTCTTGTGCGGGTACTGCTTGTTGGCACAGGTACTGTTGATGTTTCCACCGCTCATCATCGTCGCAATCGTAGTTGTACCGTTGCTCTTAATCAGTATTGCAGTTGTCGGTTGGTATTTTCAGAAGTTCACATCGCTGAGGCTTTCCAAGTCTGGGCAGGAGGTATTTCAATACCCGCTTTCCATGAAGTCACTTCTTTGGATGCCGGTATGGTTGTTAGGCTTAGGGTTGATTCCGCTGATGCTTATTTTGTTTTGTGGGCCAAGCGTTTTCGAACTAGCGGTTACCAACGGCAGGTACCTCGGTGTTGCTATCATCTGCTCGGCGATAGGGATGGTGACCGTCTCATTCTTGCCTTTGCTTGTTTGCTATTTATTCTTGTTTATCAGCCAGAGCAAGCGTTCTTTCCAAGTCGTCTCTACCACAGTTGTCGTATTGAGTCTCGGGCTCGCCATGGCGATCGAGGCTTTGGCCAGCAACTTCACGTCCGCCATCATGCCGTTGGTATCGCTAGCGCTCTGCATGTTTGTGGCAGGCCTATGGATGGGACTTATGCCGTGGCGGAAAGATGGACTACAAATTGTGTTTGCAAAACCTTCGCATGGCTTCGCAGTCGTCGAGGTGAAATTTGACGACGTGCAATGACGACCCATGTCGTCGAGAGAATGCCCCCGAGTTTATCTCGGGGGATCCTTACCATCGCTCTAGAACAAAAGGTCAAAACCCCTGGCGTAAAACCAGCGGCATGTCGCTGCAACTCTAGCGAGCCTAGTTGCGGAGGGGGATTTTCCCGTCGATGCAGCATCGGTATGCCGAGCAGACTCATTTGGGGCAAGACCTAGCATCCTTTCAACATTTCATTCCAGACATCGCGAATAATATCGTCCAGGAAAAGAGTCGGCGCATAGCCGATGGCTTGACGGATGCGCGCCAAGTCAGGCACTCGACGCCTGATGTCTTCAAAGTCTTCGTTGTACGCTTGAGAATAGGACTGGAATTGAATCGTTGCAGCCGGATTGACAATCGCCACAACCCGCTTGGCCATTTCAAGAATGGATATCGGCTGATCTGCCCCGATATTGTAGATATGGCCATAGCTGCTTTCGGTTTCCATCAGGGTCATAACGGCACCAACAACATCCGACACGTGCGCAAAGCATCGTTCCTGCAATCCGTCATCGTGCACAACCAGCGGTTTGCCCGCCATCGCGGCTTCCACAAACCTTGGCAAAACCATTCCGTATGCTCCCGACTGCCGCGGCCCAGACACGTTAAAAAAACGTCCGATGACGATGTTCATTTGGCATTCACGCACACATGCCAACGCCAAGAATTCGTCGATCGCTTTGCTTGCACCGTAGCTCCATCGCGGTTTGGTCGTCGCACCGAACACCAGATCATCCTCTTCACACCAAACGCTTTTGGGATTCTTTCCGTACACTTCGCTTGTGCTCGCCAGGAACATCGAAACCGTCCGCCCCGTCAAGTGGATTCGACGAAGCTCGTCCAGCAAGAGTTGGGTCGGGTAGATGTTGCGATGGATGGTTTGGATGGGGTGCTTTGCAATCAACGCCACCCCAACCGCGGCAGCCAAGTGGTATACCACATCGACATCTTGGCAAACTTTTCGAACGAGCTCGGGATCCCCTAGATCGGCGTGAATCAATCGCAACTGTGGGTGATTCAGGACACGGCGCAAATTGCCGCTCCGCCCGGTACTCAAGTCATCGACGATGGTTACTTGGTTGCCAGCCTGCAATAATCGTTCTGTTAAGTGGGAACCAATGAATCCGCTGCCGCCGGTTACGAGGATTTGCATTGTGAGAATCAGTGTGGGGGAATATGGGACGAGAGTTGAGGCAGTCAAGGATTCGAGGTCAAAGCTTCAAGGTGTAGCGTTCAGGCAAAGTTTGCCTGGCAGACGTTGCTAGCCAAAGGAAAACCATTCACGCTTCCGTTAAAACTTTCCGATTGGAGTCTACTACGTTAAACTACAGACTTGGTTCGGCCAACACCGCCCGCGGACCTTTGTCAGCATTTGGATATCGAATACGGCTCTTTTAGCGTTACGATTGGGATTACTATGAAAAACCGAGATGCTGCCAGACGATTATTTGCAGCTTGCCTAGCGACCGGCCTGTTCGTATCACCGGCAATTGAGCCCCAATCAGCTCTCGGTCAGCAGGGTGGCGCACCAGCCAAAAACACGCAAGCCAAGCCGACGCCGGCAGCTGGCAAACCCAAGGCTTCCGGCACTGCTAAGCTTTCCGACAATGAGAAACGTCAGGAAAAAGCCAGAGAGATCTTTGCCGACGCGGCCAATGCCCAGAACAATGGAGCTTTTCCGCTTGCCATCGAGCAGTGGAACAAATTGCTCAAGGAGTATCCTGCCGATCCCCTAGCATCGAGCGCGCGTCATTTTCTAGGCGTTTGCTACCTGCAACAAGAGAAGCCCGACTTTCCGGCCGCCATTGAGCAATTCAAGATTTCTCTCAAGGACATGGAGCTGAAGCAGCGCGAAGAATCGCTGGTAAACCTCGGCTGGAGTCTCTATCAACAAGGGATGAAAGCCGAAGGAAATGCCCGCAAGCAAGCTCTTGGCGATTCTGCCAAGGTACTTGCATCCCTGATCGATAAGTATCCGGATGGTAGTTTTGCTGACAAAGCCATGTTCTACGCCGGAGAAGCGGAATCGCGTTTAGGCAATTTGGACAAAGCGATTTCGCATTATAGCCAGTTGCTCCAAAATCGTTCGATGGACACTTCGTCCGTTCGGCCCGACGCCCTGTTTGGGCTGGCGCTTACTTTTGACGAACAACAACAGACAAAACTGGCCAAGGAAAACTACGACGCTTTCCTTGCAAAATACGCGAGCCATCCGCTGTCAAAAGAAGTGAGAATGCGGGCAGCCGAAATCGCCATCAAGGACGATCAAGTGGAAAATGCAGTTCAACTGCTGAAAGAAGTCGTTGCGTCAAAAGACTTTGAGAAGAGCCCAAACGCGGACTACGCACTCTATCGTTACGGCTTTGCATTGGCAAAATCGGGTAAGTTCAAAGAGTCCGCAGACGTCTATCAGAAGCTTTCAAAACTTTTTCCTCAGTCCCAGTACTCGCAAAACTCCGCGTTGGCTGCCGGGCAAACGCTGATGCGTGACAAAAAGTTCAACGAAGCCTTCAAATCCTTCGAAGGCTTGCTGGCTTCCAAAGACGATCGAGCCGCCGAGGCTGCCCATTGGATGTGCCAAATCGTCATCATTCAGAGCAAGCCGACGGATGCGATCGCTATTGCTCGACGAGCTCTCGAGTGGGCTGGCAAAACCCCATCAGCCGTTTTGCTCAGAATGGACCTTGCGGATGGACTTTCCGCGACCGCAGACGGGAAAGCCGAGGCCAAGACCATTTACGAACAGATCGCCGTCGAGAATCCGGACGACGCCATTGCTCCACGAGCGACCTACAACGCTGCCTTTGCTGCTCTCCAAATGGGTGCGCAGGCAGATGCACAGCGATGGAGTGAAGCGTTTGCCAAACGGTTTCCAAATGATCCCCTCGCCTCCGATGTGGCTTATATCCGGGCTGAGTCGACACTCCAGTTGGGGCAACACGAATCTGCAGCAACAGCCTTCGAGCAGTTGATCACAGCCGAACCCAAGAACCCCCTGCGACCTTCTTGGGAAACGCGACTCGCCGCAGCCAGATACCTAAGCGGACAATTCGAAAAAGTGCTCGAACTGACCGGCAAAGCAATCAAAGAGAAGCAAGATCCAATGGCTCGCGCAGAAACCTTGTTCCTTCAAGGGGCAAGCCTTCTGAAACTCGAGAAATTGGATCAAGCCATCGACTCGCTTCAAAAATCAAATCAAGCGGACGCCAAGTGGGGGCAAGCCGACGAGGTCCTGGTCGTCTTGGCCGAAGCTCAAAATGCCAATGGCAAAAAGGAAGAAGCCAAAAATACACTTCAAAAGATTCTCAAGGACTATCCAAATTCTCGATTCAAGCCACAAGTTGAATTTCGATTGGGGCAACTCTCGGCAAGCTTGAATGATTACGACCGCGCCTTGGTGTCCTATGACTCGGTTCTGTCGACCTCCAAAGACAAATCGCTGCTGGATTACGCCGCTTATGGTAAAGCGTTTATCCTCATCCAGCGAGAGCAGTTTGCTCCTGCCCTTCAATTGCTGGAACCCATTGCGCTCGATACTCGCGAGGATGGAGTCGGCTTCGAGGCCAGAGTTGCCAAGGCGATTTGCCTGCGTCAGCTAGGTAAACCCAACGACGCAATCATCGTCTTGAACCAATTGATGAAAGCCAAACTTCCGCCGGACCAAAAGCCAAAGGCTCTCTATGAACTCGGCCTAGCTTGCAGTGCATCCGAACAACTGGACTCGGCCATCGAAGCCTTCCAGACCCTTATCGATTCGTATCCGAAATTCACGTTGCTCGACAAAGCCTACTATGAACTTGCCTGGGCACTGAAATCACAGGGTAAGTTAGAAAAAGCCAACGAGGTCTTTCAGAAAATGGCTGCGAAATATCCGGACAGCCCGCTAGCCGCCGAGGCCTATTTTCATGTTGGACAAGCAGAATACGACAATTCGAAATTCGACCGAGCCATCAAAGCGTATACCGTAGCTGCCACGCGAAGCGTCGATGCAAACCTGCAGGAGAAGTCGCTCTACAAACTGGGCTGGGCCTTTTTTCAACAAAAACAATACGATCAAGCGATCGAACAATTCCGAAAACAGACTCGAGATTTTCCAAAGGGGAACTTGCTCGTTGACTCGTCGTTCATGATTGCGGAATGCTTTCTCAAACAGGAGAAGTACGCTGACGCTTGGCCTCAATACGAATCCACTCGCCGTAGCATGGAACGCGCTACCGATTCTGAAAGCGTAAGTGAGCAAGTCAAAGCCATGGTTTACTTGCACGGTGCGCAATCTGCGAGGGAGCTGAAAAAGTGGTCCGAAGTTGAGAGTTGGATCGGCGCCTTGAAAAGCAAAGTGCCAGATTCGCCACTTATGCCGACCGCAAAATACGAACTCGCATACGCTCGACAAAACCAAAAGAAGACCATCGAAGCGATCCAACTCTATAGTGAATTGGCGGAAGACCAACGCGATGAAATCGGAGCTAGGTCCCGCTTCATGATGGGTGAAGTCTTCTTTGCAGACCGTGAATTTGCTAAGGCCATTTCGGAATTCCAAAAAGTCATGTTCGGCTACGGTGGTACCCAAGCCCCCGCAGATATCAAGAACTGGCAGGCTCGATCGGCCTTTGAAGCGGGGCGGTGCAGCGAAGTCCTCATTGTCGACCAAAAAGGGGAAAAGAAAAAGAAGGCGGTCGACGTGGCCAAGAAGTTCTATGAGTTCGTCGTTAACAATCACGATGGCCATTCCTTGTCGAAGCAAGCCAAGGAACGTCTAAGCGAACTCAGTCGACTTTAGAGAGTCTACTCTAGAGAGTGTCGCCTTTCGCTGCGATTATTGTCGCCTTTCGCTCCGCGAAAGTGCGCTGCGGTAACGCTCTTTTGCGGAGCAAAAGGCGACATTTGTGGAGCAAAAGGCGACATTTGTGGACGAGCGAGACCCTTCGCTCGTTGGACTCAAAACCTGAGCGAGGGCCTCGCTCAGCCACAAAAACCGCAATCGGTGCTCCACAAGCACCGCCATTTAGGAATTCATTGTGCTCAGCCAAAACTCAATGCAAACTCTGGCTGAAATCGCATTGCGTTCCATTTCAAACGATCGAATCGATACGTTTGAATGCAGTGCATGGCGATCCAACGGATTCAGTGATTCCGCCATCTTGCGACTGACATGTGCCATGGGTGCCTTCTCGATTCGAAGCTGGCCCAATCGATTCGATACTCCTTCGAAGATTGAATTCTGGGTCGGTACCAATGAGATCTTTGACGACAACGAACGCAGCTTGGAACGCGTCGGTGCCTCAACCAATATCCCGTTTCCAGTATTGACCCAATGGCAACAGCAGGGCGAGCCCTCCGTTCGGGTTCTTCCTTTTGAAGGTCAACTATGGACATTGTGTAGCTGGGTCCAAGGTCAACCTATCGCAACCGGTCAAATCGACAAAGCGTTAGTGGTTCATCTTGCAACCGTCCTTGGACGACTGCACTCGCGGCCACTTGGTCTCCAAACCATGCCTTCCAATTCATTGCGCGAGCGATTGGAGGCCCTGAAGTCGCTTGACCACCGACTTTTCAGCGCGATTGACCAAACGACTTTTTTTGGCTCAAACCGCCTTTCGGATAGGCTTAAACATTGCATGGCGATCGTGTTGGAGCGACGACCGGACTGGCAGCGATTCCTATCGATCGGTGGATCCCAAATGCGAGCTTGCCACTGGATCGTGCGAGATCTATGGCGAGAGAACATCTTGCTCGATGACTCGAAACGGTTCTCATCGATTGTCGATCTTGGGGCGGCTCGAATCGATTGGCCAGGATTGGATTTTATTCGCCTCTTTGGAAGTCTATCCTACGATTCCGGGCATGGCCTTGGTTTGAACGCCACTTCCAGGAATGAACTTTGGCAGGATGCGTATGAAGCTTACTTCCGTGAACACCCGAGCCATGCCATAAAGTCCCTTGACGAATGCAAAATGCTGCACATTGTCTCAGTTGGGCTTTCCATCGCGCAGTGGGTGATGTGGATCAAGAGCGGAACGATCGAGCCAGGGAACTCCGGAAAAGCACAGCGAATCTCCGAACGCATCATGGAGCTCTGCGATCAATTTTTGATCGAAGCAATGTAGTTCGTGGCCGACGCTGCTAGCTTCGATTCGGATGCTTCGATTCGGATACTGGCAGCTTCGATTGCTGTCAGCATCTACCGCGGGGTTTACCGATCAAAGATCTTCTTGATTGCGTAAATCGTTGTGGCCCGCCCGGCTCTTGCAATGGAGGTAGTGAGAGGGATTTCCTTAGGACAAACCGCCACGCAATTCTGCGCGTTGCCACAGTCTTGGATTCCACCCGCAGACGTCAACGCGTCCAAGCGTTCGCTGGCCATGTTCTTGCCAACCGGGTGCGAATTGAACAACATGGCTTGCGATATCGCGTGAGCGCCAATAAATGACTCATCGTAGGACGCATTTTTGCGCGCCGTGTAATCCTCTTCGGTCTCGCCAGGCTGGCGTTGGATTTCAATTTTCGTGTACTGAGGGCAAGCGTCCAAGCAGCATCCACAACTCATGCATTGGCTCAGAGGGTAATTCTGCTCTTGCTCTTCGCGCGAGATGCGAGGCCCAGCCCCCATGTCGTAGTAACCGTCGACAGGCACCCAAGCTTTGACTTTTTGTAGGGCACGGAAAAGTCTCGAACGATCGATGACCAAATCGCGAACCACTGGAAACTTGGTCATCGGTCTCAGTTCGATTTCGTTCGCATCATCCTCGAGCAAACGGTCGACCAGCGCGCTGCAGCTTTGGCGCACTCGGCCATTGATCACCATCGTGCACGAACCGCAGACTTCCTCAAGGCAACCACAATCCCAAGCCACGGGCGCGACGCTTTTGCCATCGCTGGTTTTGGCTTGAGCAGCGACTTTCTGCAGGACGCTGATGACATTCATGTCGGGTTCATAAGCGACTTGATGCCGCTCCCAATACGCAGGTAGGCCGGGCCCATCCTGTCGCAGGATTCGGACGTTGACTTTCGATGGGCGACGTTTGGCGGAAGCTTCGTTTCCTGGTGCAATCATGGGTACTATTCGCGATTGAGTTGTTGAAATGGTTTGATATGGCAAGTGTTGCACGGAAGCCTAAGTGGCTGCGGCGAGCTGCTTCTTTCCCGATTCGGCATTCTTTGATGAGTTGGCTGCAGTACGTTCCTTCCAGACTTGCTCAATGACTTCGGCGCCAACCAGTCCGTACAGCCGAGGCCGAGGAGCGAGCAGTCGCGTATCAATTTCTTCATACGTGATGTCCGGTTCCGTTCCGTTCCAAGTGCACACCGTTGACTTCAAGAATTTTTTGTTGTTTGCCTCAAAGGCATCGCACCATCCTTCTGCTTCCGCCCGTTTTTCTACCGGATCGGTGGCCGTCAAACTCGGCATCGAAAAGGCGGGTTTAAAGTGGGCGCCGCGACTTTCATCGCGTTGAAGCGCACCCTTCAGAATGCATTTTGCGACTGGAAACATATCTTGAACGGCCTTGGTAAAGATCACGTTCTGGTTGGTCCAACTTCCTGTATCCGATAGCCCGCACTTAGCAGCCCTGTCGCTCAACTGACAAATCTTGTCGTACGATTCGGTCAGTTGTTTGTTGTCGCGTACGACGGTCGCGGCCCTGGTCATCACATCGCCAAGCTCTTGGTGAATCAAGTAAGGGTTTTCGTCCCCCGACGCATTCGACAGTAGCTTTTTATGACGGGCTTCTTGGTGGGAAACGGCCTTTTCGTAAATGCTCTTGGGCAAATCGCTCGAGGCCTTGTTCCCCTTCATCCAGTTAACGATCCCTGGCCCCATGAACAAACCGCTGAAGATGCAACTCAATAACGAGTTCGCGCCAAGTCTATTGGCCCCGTGGTACTGGTAATCGCATTCACCGATGGCATACAGACCGGGTACGCTGGTCGATTGGTTTTTGGGTGAACCTGGCAACAAGCCTCCGTCCGCATTGGCTTCGTAATTGACCCAAAGTCCTCCCATGCTGTAGTGGACTGCCGGGAAAATCTTCATCGGCTCTTCGCGTGGATCGACCCCTTGAAACTTTTCGTAGATTTCAAGAATCCCACCCAACTTGCGATCCAGTTCGGCTCGTGGGATGTGTGTTAGGTCCAAATACACACTCATTCGGCTTGGATCGACCGAGAGACCTTCGTTGACGCAAATATTGAAAATCTCACGCGTGGCAATGTCTCGCGGCACCAAGTTACCATACTTTGGAAAGCGTTCCTCCAGGAAGTAATACCTTTCGTTTTCTGGGATTTCCTTGGGGTAACGTGAGTCATTTGGCTTTCGGGGTACCCATACGCGTCCCCCTTCACCGCGTGCCGATTCGCTCATCAATCGCAGTTTGTCCGCTCCAGGAATTGCCGTTGGGTGGACCTGAATGAACTCAGGGTTGCCCATGTTCGCACCGACTTGGAAACATCGACTGGCCGCACTCCCGGTGCAAAAGACCGACATGGTCGACCGACCGTAGATAAGGCCGTTGCCGCCGGTTGCGACCACCACTGCGTCGGCAGGGAAAGACCTGATTTGCATGGTCACCATGTCTTGGGCAGTCGCACCCACGCATCGACCGTTTTGGTCCAAAATGGGGCCTAGGAAATCCCAAAACTCGTATTTCTTAACCATCCCTTCGCTCTCGCGACGCCTGACTTGCTCGTCCAACGCATACAGAAGTTGCTGCCCAGTGGTCGCACCCGCGAAAGCCGTCCGCTTGTACAGGGTTCCGCCGAATCGTCGGCGATCAATGAACCCCTCGGGTGTTCGATTGAACGTCACGCCAAGTCGATCCATCAAATCGATTACCTTGGGTGCCCAGTAGGCCATTTCCTTGACCGGCGGCTGATTTTGAAGGAAGTCACCGCCATAGATCGTGTCATCGAAGTGTTTCCACTCGTCGTCACCGTCTTGGCGAGTCATGTCGCTGACACTGTTGATCCCGCCCTGAGCGCACACGCTGTGCGACCGTTTGACAGGCGTCAAACTCAACAGATCAACGGAAACGCCCAGTTCGGCAAGCTTCATCGTCGCTGCCAAACCAGCCAATCCGCCACCAACCACCAAAACTCGATTACTGCCCATCTGTATTTACCATTCGCAAAGTGCGTGATCAGTTAGGTTCTAGGAACATTTTTTGTTCTCACTGTAAACCGATAGCAAGTTTGAGAAATAACCTTGCGACCCGTTTGAAACAAAGACGATTTTGCCATCAAAATCGTTTTCAGTTATTTTACAGGTTCCGGTTTTGGCTCCTCGACCGCATGCCCGCCCGACCGTTTGTGCGCGTCCGGCGTGATCGTATGTGCTTGGATCCTGGCTTCGTACATTTCGTTTTCGATTTTTGCTGCTTCATCTGCGTTCGTGGTCTTAACCGCAACTAGCGAACTAAGTCCTGCTGCTCCGATAAAAAGTCCGAACAACGTACATGCGATGCTGGCTCGTTGTTGAGACTTAGGTGTCAGCCAAACACCCCAAGTAATACCTGCGGTCCAGATTCCATTTGCCAAATGAAATGTGCAAGCCAATACGCCGATGGCGTAGAAGATCGGCCAAACGAACCCTTTCAAAGCAGTCGCCAGGGTACTGGCCGCGTTGTAGGGGCGAAACTGTGCCATGCCAATCGGTTCTGCAATATTCTTGAGCCACCAATCGTTTTGAAACCACCCGTGCAAATGGAAAACGTGCGTGAAAATGAACACAAACGCCAAGTAGCCAGTAATTCGCTGCCAAGTGTATCGTCGATTTCCGGCCAAACGATAGTGTTGCACATTGGATTTCCCGCTTCGGGCTATCCAAACGCCTGCTACCGCGTGGAAAATGAGCGGCAAAAAGATAAAAGACCATTCGATCACAGGCAAAAGCGGCAGGCTGTGAATCGCAAAGACATTATTTTGAAAAACCGACGATCCTCCGATCAAGCTCGCATTGGTAAGCAAGTGGACGCACATATACGCTCCGACCGGAATTAGGCCGCTCAAGGAGTGCAGTCGTCGGATCAAAAATTCGTGGCGTAAAAGAAAAGACTGGGATGGAGCCGAGGTTGCAGGCGAACTCATACAAAGATTTCTTGGTCGATCGTCGAGTTAGGATAAGCGGTCGCTTTGTGGCAAAATAGTTCTTTCACCACTGGATGACTGTAGAAGATATCCCAGTTTTAACCAGGAACCAAGGGCATTCCCGTGCAGCCATGCGATGAAAGTCGCAAGTCAGAGCCCCATAGATGAGTGGATTGATCGTCAAAACCGTATTAAACGGCCACGAGCCGCCCCCAGAATCAAAAAGGGAAATAGCAATCACGTCAAAATTTCTGCTTTCGTTGACAGGCTAGATTTTGCCGAACTATACTCATTTGCTGGTGAATTGCCGTCTCCTTTTCACCCGAGCAAAGGCCTTTCCCTATTCAAGGTTGGTTTCGCTCGCTTGCTCCACCAGCCTGTCGCTTTATTACCAGCGGATGCCAAATGACACTCCTCGGCAAAATTTTCACGTTATTGGTCTTACTTCTAAGCGTGGCTTTTTTCATTGTTTCGCTGCTTGCGAATTCTTCGCAC
>JANMLD010000077.1:0-6882 GCA_031372345.1 Pirellula sp. | reverse complement strand
GCCGATCCACGATCTGATCGCTGGTTTGCGTACTGACTGGCTGATCGCAGCGTGTGCAATGCATCTGCCCCAAGCGCGCAAACAGAACGCGAAAGTAATCGTAGACTTCGGTTACGGTGCCGACCGTACTGCGAGGTGTGTGAGAAAGATTGCGTTGCTCGATCGCGACCGACGGACTCAGGCCATCCACTCTTTCCACGATGGGCTTCGGCATTTGTCCGACGAATTGTCGAACGTATGGGCTCAAGCTCTCGACGAACCGCCGTTGACCTTCGGCATAGATCGTATCCATGGCCATGGACGTTTTGCCGCTACCGCTTTGGCCGCAAAAGACCGTCATTTGATTGCGAGGGAGCGTGAGATCGATGTTTTTTAAATTGTGCTGTTGAGCACCGACGACATGGATGTCTTGCAATGCGAGGCTTTTCGAAACGGGCTTCTTGGCATTCGCGAGTTTTTTCGTCGGCTTACTTTTGGCATTCGAGTCCAACTTCGCGTGGGTTTCAAAGTATTTTTTTAGAGCAACGCCGGTGAAGGATTTTTTTTGTTTGGCGATAGCTTCGGGGGTACCTTGGCACAGGATCTCACCACCGCCGGCGCCCCCTTCGGGGCCCATGTCAATAACCCAGTCGGCGGCTTGAATAAGGTCCAGATTGTGCTCGATCACGATGACGGTGTTGCCGAGATCGACGAGGCTTTGGAGCACCTTCAAGAGCAAATCAATGTCGTAAAAATGGAGGCCCGTCGTTGGCTCGTCCAACACGTATAGCGTTCTACCGGTCGCACGACGGCTCAGTTCTCGCGATAGTTTAATACGCTGAGCTTCGCCTCCCGACAATGTGGGTGAAGGCTGGCCAAGCTTTAAGTAGTCGAGCCCAACATCGTGCAGGGTTTGGAGCTTTTCGTAGATTTTCGGAAAGGCGGAGAAGTGTTCGAGGGCCTGTTGAACGTCCAGGTCCAAACAGTCGGCGATCGATTTGCCTTTGAATTCCACTTGAAGGGTTGGCCGAGCGTAACGTTTGCCTTCGCAGATTGCACAGGGAACCCAAAGGTCGGCCAAGAACTCCATGTCGAGTCGGTTGGCGCCATGTCCCTCGCACGCCGAACAACGCCCTTGCTCGGTATTGAAACTGAAGGTGCCGGGTGTGAACCCGCGTCGTTTGGATTCGGGGAGTTCTGCGAACAAATCGCGAATATTGTCGAACAGTTTAACGTAGGTAGCTGGGTTGCTGCGCGGCGTACGGCCGATGGGGCTTTGGTCGATATCGATTATCTTGTCGAGGTGCTCAATCCCATCGATGGCATCATGTGCTCCCGGCTTATCCTCGGCACGTTGCAGTGCATTCCGAAGGGCTGGCGATAGTATGTCGCTGATGAGTGAACTCTTTCCGCTGCCACTGACACCCGTGACGGCCACGAAGCAACCGAGCGGGATCTCGACGTCGATATTCTTGAGATTGTTGTGCCGGGCACCGCGAACTTTGATCGTCTTGCCATTTCCTTTGCGCCGTTCCGCAGGCCGATGTATCTGGCGAGTGCGATTGAGGAAGCCACCGGTAATACTCTTTGGATTGGCAGCGATTTCCTCCAGCGTACCCGCGGTTAGCAGTTCGCCGCCGCGAACACCTGGACCTGGCCCGAAATCGACAATCGTGTCGGCTGCCCGCATGGTGTCTTCATCGTGCTCGACCACAATGAGTGTGTTGCCCAGATCTCGCAATCTCTCTAACGAAGAGAGCAAGCGCGCGTTGTCACGCGGGTGCAGCCCAATCGACGGTTCATCGAGAACATACAGAACACCCACAAGACCTGCACCGATCTGGCTGGCCAATCGAATGCGCTGCGACTCGCCCCCGGACAGAGTTGGAGCGGTGCGTTCCAACGAAAGGTACGAAAGCCCAACGTCGAGCAAGAACTGCAATCGAGCACGCACTTCTTTGATGGCTTCGCCGCCGATGGTGATTTGCCGGTCGGTCAAGTCGAGATGGGCAAAGAACTCAGCACATTGATTGAGAGGCAATCGCGAGCAGTCGCCGATAGCCAACCAAGGATTGGTTTTGAATGTCGGAGCAAGAGATTTGAGCCGAACCGAGCGAGCTTGCGGATTGAGTCGAGTGCCGTTGCAATCGCTGCAGACGCTAGTCTGCATGTACTTTTCGTACTGCTTGACCACCATCGGGTTTTTGGAAGCACGGTAGGTTGCCAAAAGATCATGCACGATTCCACTGAACGCTTGTCCATGCAGTGCGCGGCCTTTGGCTTGAACCTTGAGTCCCTGATATCCCAATAGAAGCCAGTTCTTTTCTTCTTGCGTTAATTTTTTCCAAGGGGTGGATAACAGGTAATTGCGTTCGAGTTTTTTTACGTGCTCTACATAGTTCGCAAAGTAGGTGATCGAACGGCGGAGCCAGCGAGTCATCTCGGTCGCCTTCCCGATTAAGTCAATGGCTCCATTCTTAAGCGACTTGCTAGAATCGGTCACCAAGAGCTCTTCGGTGAAGGTGAATGTTTCGCCGAGGCCATCGCAGTTTTTGCATGCACCTTGAGGTGAGTTGAAGCTGAGCAATTGTGGAGAAGGGGGCGGATACGAAACGCCGCATTTGGCACAAGCGTAGGTAGAAGAAAAGACTACATCTTGCGAAGGATCGCTTGTGTCCAGTCTTTTATTGTTTGAAATCGTTGCATTCTCGACGCCGACATCCAGACTTGATTCAGATGCTGCCGCCGGTTTCTTCTTTCGGCTAACTTTTTTTGTGGCCACGACCGGTTCGTCTAGTGTCGCGTTGGTCAATGGCGATAAGAGCATGGTGCCTTCGCCGAATTTCATGGCGTTGTCGACCGCTTCGGCGATGCGTTGACGCGAGGTTTGGCCGATAATGATGCGATCGACGACCAGTTCGATGTTATGCTTGATTTGGCGTTCGAGGTCGGGTGGCGCACTGAGTAAGTAGACTTGGCCATCGACGCGAGCGCGGTTGAAACCATGACGACGAAGGTCGTCGAACAGATCACGATGCTCCCCTTTTTGGCCGCGAACTACGGGTGCCAAGAACAGAAACGGAGTTTTGGAATCCATGGACTGGATTCGCTCTACCATTTGATCGCGTGTTTGCGATGCAATTTCAGAGTTGCATTCAGGACAAAAACCGGTGCCCACGCGAGCGAATAAGACACGCAGGAAGTCATGGAGTTCGGTGATCGTACCCACGGTCGAGCGAGGGTTGTTTCCAGTCGACTTTTGGCTGATCGAGATCGAAGGGCTAAGGCCTGAAAGAAAATCGACGTCGGGTTTCGGAAGCTGGCCAACGAATTGGCGAGCGTAGGTCGAGAGGCTTTCTAAATAACGGCGCTGGCCTTCGGCGTAGAGAGTGTCGAACGCCAATGAGCTTTTGCCACTACCGGAGACACCGGTGAAGCAAATGAGTTGATTGCGAGGTAAGGTGAGATCGACGCTTTTGAGATTGTGTTCGCGCGCTCCGCGAACAACAATCGGCTGATCCTGTGCTGTCACTCTCTAGTGGACTCCAGCGCTCGCGAGATAGCGTTCGGCATCCAGTGCGGCCATGCAGCCGGTTCCAGCCGAAGTGATGGCTTGTCGGTAGTAATCGTCGGAAACGTCACCGGCTGCGAAGACTCCTTCGACACTGGTAAAGGTGCGGTTCGGCTGGATCCATTTGACGTATCCATTGGCGTGGTTTTCGACTTGCCCGTTGAGAAACTTGGTATTGGGTGTATGACCAATGGCCAGGAACATGCCGGCGGCTTCGAGCACTTTCGTTTCGCCGGTCTCGACATGTTTGGTGCGCACCGAAGTAACGCCAACTCGCATGTCGTCGGCATCACCGAGGACTTCGTCCACGACGGAGAATTTAATCAATTCAATTTTCGGATTCTTTAAGGCTCGATCCTGCATGATCTTGGAGGCACGCATTTCGCCGCGTCTCAAGATCAAATAAACCTTCGACGCGTATTTGCTCAGATAAGTCGCTTCTTCGATAGCCGAGTCACCGCCGCCGACGACGACGAGTGGCTTGTTGCGAAAGCGGGGCAAAGCACCGTCGCAAACAGCGCAAGCGCTGACACCTTTGTTTTTGAATTGCTCTTCGCTCGGTAAGCCCAAATAGTTTGCGCTGGCGCCGGTGGCCAGAATGACGGTATGTGTTTCAAACGAGCCGTTTTCGCTCGAATTGAGTTTTAGTGGCTTGCCAGAAAAATCGACACTAACAATATCGTCGGTGATAACGCGGGTGCCGAAGTTGGTCGCTTGTTGCCGCATCAGTTCCATCAGTTCTGGACCGGTAACTGCGTGCGGATGCTCCTCGATAGGGGGTAGCATGTATTTGCGTTCAGAACCGATGGCGGAGTCTAAGAATTCTTTGAGCTTGCCCGAAGGAAAACCAGCGTAGTTCTCGACTTCGGTCGTTTGGGCGAGTTGGCCCATCGGATAGCGGCCATTCACCCGGTTTTCCTCGGTCATCGCCCCTTCGAAGAGCAAAGGTCGAAGGTTAGCTCGGGCCGCGTAAATGGCTGCTGACCAACCTGCGGGCCCGCTTCCGATGATGACGCAATTTTCAATGTTACTCATGAAGGATCAATAAATAGGTTGCTGAGGCTTTTCATTGTGGCACGGCACTCCGTGCCGTGGTTCTCCGTGCAGTGGTTCTCCGTGCCGTGATTCTCGACACGGAGTGTCGAGCTACACTGGTCCTGTTTTGGAGAGAACATTTTGTAACACAGGCAACTAAATTGACAATGGAAAATTGACATTTGACAACCAAGTCCATTTCGCCCCACGGTACAGGATTTTTGAGAAACTTTTTCGATGGTCCCCTGTCTATTGTCAATTCCCGGCAAGAGGTGCGGAAATTGGTTACAATTAACAACCGACATTTCCCGTCCCGCCAACGTTGGCAATTGTCCATTTTCAATTGTCCATTTTCTACAAAAGTTGCCGCAATGACCTTTCCGCTGCGCATTCGACCGATTGTTGTGCTGGCTTTGCTTGCATCGGCTGGTCATTTTGCCGTTGCCGATGAAAGTGGGTTTTCGACGCAGCAGTATGAAAACGTGGTTTCCGTGCTGATCGGTGGAAAATCCTTTGCCCAGTACGTTACCAATGACCCAGGGACCAACAAAAGTTACCTTTGGCCTGTCTATGGTCCGAGCGGAATCGCCATGACTCCACCCGCAGAATCCCCACCTAATCCCCACCTAACCTAAACTTTCGAGAAAGCAGAATACTATGGTGAGCAGAATCAACGAATGCACTCATTTTAAATTGGCGCCTCATTTTCCATTTTCTTTTTTCCATCTTCTATTATTGAGTGTTTGCCTACACTGCTTGCCCGCGCAGGCTCAACAAACGCCGCCGCCAGGCTTCACGACTCTCTTCAATGGCAACGACCTTAGCGGTTGGTATGGATGGACGACTCGCGATCCGCGTGATCTTTGGGCCATGTCGCCGGATGAACAAGCCAAGTACAAAAAAGAATCCATTGAAGGTGGAATGCTCGACAAGAAAGGGCAGCCAACCAACGAACACCTCAAGGCCCATTGGAACGTCGAAAACTATGAACTCGTTAACGATGGTCACGGGCATTATCTGACCACCGACAAGGACTACGGTGATTTCGAACTGCATTTGGAATATAAAGCTTTGCCAAAAGGCGATAGCGGCGTCTATCTGCGTGGGATTCCGCAAGTCCAGATTTGGGATGCGACCGAGGGAGATCCGCGTGGACTTGGCCAAGATAAGGGTTCGGGTGGACTTTGGAACAACCGCAAGGGATCGCCAGGCAAAGACCCATCGAAGAAGATGGACAAGCCATTTGGGGAATGGAATTCGCTTAAAATGACCATGATCGGTGAACGAGTTACCGTCGTCTTTAATGGCGAGACTGTGGTCGACCATGCCGTCCTAGAAAACTTCTTTGCGAACCAGAAGAGTGGTTATGTGGCCTACGGCAAACAGGACCCTCAAAAGAAAGATGGCGATGCGCCGAAAATGCCAAACGGCTTCATGCGGGATCCTGTTTACCCCAAAGGCCCGATCCAACTTCAAACCCACGGCAGCGAAATTCGTTGGCGCAATGTCTTTATTCGCGAGATCGGAGCGGAGGAGGCGAACAAGTTTTTAGCATCTCGCGACGCCGATGGATTCGTCGAACTCAACAATGGCAAGAACCTAAGCAACTGGCTCGGGGCCGTTGACAACTACGAAGTCAAGGACGGAGCTATTGTTTGCAAACAAGGCAAAGGGGGCGATTTGCTCAGCAAAGACGAGTACGAGAACTTCGTTCTACGATTCGAATTCAAGCTGCCGCCTGCCGGAAATAATGGCATCGCTTTGCGAACACCGGTCGGCGGTCATTCCTCATCCGATGGCCTGGAGATTCAAGTCATCGATAGCGACGGTTACAATGCAAAACACCCGAACGCACAATTAAAACCGTTTCAATACCATGGTTCCCTCTACCATTGTGTTGGTGCCAAGCATGGTTATCTTCGTCCAGTGGGAGAATGGAACTACGAAGAGATTGAAGTCAACGGCCAAACGATCAAAGTTACGTTGAACGGCACCAAGATCCTCGACGTCGACATCGATCAATTCGACCGCAGCCAAATCGAGGGTTCGCCCAAGGGGCTCGATAACAGGAAGGGGCACATCGGCTTTGCTGGCCACAGCGATCCTGTGGCCTTTAAAAGCTTCAAGGTACGAAGAACAAGTGACAAGTAATAGTTGTCAGTTGTCAGTTGTCAGTTGTCAGTTGTCAGTTGTCGGTTGTCGGTTGTCGGTTGTGGACGAGCGAGGCCCTTCGCTCGTTGGGTTTAGACGAAATCTGAGCGAGGGCATAGCTCAGCCACTTATTCTATGCGAGGGCC
>JANMLD010000032.1:0-14403 GCA_031372345.1 Pirellula sp. | reverse complement strand
GCGAACGTCACTCGGACCTCCATTGTACTTGGCAAGCTCGACCGTGTGAATCTCGATCGATTCCTCTAATACCCTTCCGCTCTCACGGTCAACCAACCGAAATTGGTGATGAAGCTGATCATCTTCCCACAAATTCCGCATCAGTAAACAGATCGAATACGTCGCTTTGAGATCGCTGTACCCTTGACCCACTCGTAGCTGATCCGTGTAGGCCTCACAGGCATAAAAAACAGCCCTCTTGGCGAAACTCGATTGAACCACAATTTGGACTTCAATGACAAAAACCCTGCCATGCTGGTCGGTTGCCTTTACGTCCACGCAAACCAGCTTGTCGGTCTCGAAATCCTTAATCCCGAACGGATTGAGATACTCGACCGAAACAACAGGACGCGGCAACTGCAGTACGGCATTGAGAAGGCTGATGAGACAGATCTCATTTCCAGGTTTGCCGAAGATCTTGCGAAACGCAAAATCAATCCAAGCTCGAATCCCAATTTTTATTGACATCGTTGATCCGTCCATCAAACCAATCCCCGCCGCTAAACCCACAAGTCCGTATTCTAGCAAAACGACGCGAATCGCGTTGAGGCAGCGGGCAAAAATGGTTCTTAGCGTTGCCTGAAAGGGTGAAAGCAACGACATGTCTGGGGCGATAGAGGCGGAGCAACCGCTGAGCTTTGTTGTTCCGAATTTGAGATGTTGCATTCGCTACCATCCCTGCAGGGTAACCAACTCGCTCGCTCCGCACAGCAAGTCGGCTTTTCGATTTGCCATTTCTAAAAACTATTGGCCCTGCTCTTCCGGCTTGGCATCCGATTTGGGATTTGGCATTGGATTTGTCAGGGTGCATGGCGTCGTGCACTAGCCGGAGACGCTCCAAAGTGACGTGGGTGAAGATCTGCGTTGTGTTGAGTCTCTCCTGGCCCAGCAGCGTCTGCAGGCTCGAGCAATTGCAAGCATGTTGTTTTGCCCCTTCAGCCCTTCAGGGCAACGTGGGACGTTCTGCAGTAACCCAGGGCGGCGCTTCGCGACGTTTCGTCGCTACGCTCTGCCCTGGGATAGTATGTTGCTGCCCCATTCGGGGCGAATGATAACACATAAAGCCGACAGCATACGGATGGTTAGAACCCCCTGTCGGTTGCTCACGCACATCCACATCCATGCCATCATGACGGCTGTTGGCATGCCAATCCCGGCCATCTCGGACTATAGATCTTGGTCGAAGCTACGGTAGATTCTTATTCCGTACCGTCAGTCTAAGAACTTGCTTGGCGCAGCAGGGCGTCCAAAATAGTATCCTTGAGCCATCGTGAAGCCGAGTTCGTAACAGACTTTCGCTTCGGCTTCGTTTTCGATCCCTTCCGCCAGCGGAACCACGCCCAAGTCGAGAACAATACTCACCAAAGAACCGAGAACTTTGATGCGTTCTGGCGGGGCTTTGTCGATATCCCGAATCAAGCCCATATCAAACTTGAGTACATCTGGCGCCGCGTTGCAGAGCTCTGCCAATCGGTTTTGCCCCGCCCCGAAGTCATCGTACGCAATCTGAATATCCAAGTCTCGCAACCGCTTCTTCAACTCATACATCTCGTCCGCACTCGTGATGGCGGACTCGTGGATTTCCAACGTGATCGGCAATTCAGCCGTCATGTTCCGGACCTGAGCCAAAGATTCTAGCAACCCCGGTTTGCCCAACTCCATCGGATGCGTATTAACATAGATTCGCGACGCGCCTGGCATCGTCATCCCCTCCCGAATTCCTTCCCATCTCAACATTTGGCTCAGTTCCACTTCCAAATTGAGCTTCGTCGCCGCGCCAAAGAGAGCAGCGCTCGATTCCAAACCAAACATGCGGCTTCTGGCCAAAACCTCATAACCATGAATTTCACTGCCATCAATCGTTACGATCGGTTGAAAGAATGGGGTAACCAACCTTTTTTCCATGAGGCGATCAAACTGGACCAGTGCCAACGCCTGATCGCATACGTCCTCGGCGAGTGTGTTTGATGCCGTGGCATGATCGTCGCATCGGATGCGAAAAGCCATATCGGCAAACTGCACGAGGTCGTCCGCTTTGAGCGAAACCATATCGGTGATCCGCCTGCCATTCACGTACGTTCCATTCGTGCTCTGCCGATCGATCAAAACGAGGTGGCCGTCACGACTGGTCAAGTCCGCATGATGACTGGAGACCGTCTTGGACGGCAATTGCAGGCTACAACCAGCTTTACGACCAATGGAAAAAGGAACTGGGTGGATTACGGTCAACGCGTTCGAAATTTGATTTCCAACCGAAGCAAGAATCCAAACGGTTTTTGTTTCGCAGGACATGCTTCGACGGGCAGCCGTCGAGATCGGCTTGTGAGCCAGGGCATTGTCGCTAATCATGGGCGTGGCCATTTGGAAATCGATCAAATCGGACATGACGGTTAGTCTGGGGCATGACTTGCATGGAAAGCAAGAACCAACCCTTTACTCTATACCACGAAATGAGCGCGAAGGGAGAAATAGTTCATTTGTCGTTACGATTCCTCTTTCTGCCACCTTTCTTTCCAATTGCATGCATTCTACTCCATTATCATTCATTGCCCCCTATTGCACCGAGCCGATGACACGCGGAGCCCGGCCAGAGTCGTCGACCGAATTGACGATCATGCAGGCCGCACCGATTTGTTCGTCCGCTCCGTTGTTGAGGGGTTTTCATGCAGCCACTTTTTGGAATCCGAGACACTTCCGCCGTTGCTGGTTCTTCGTTGCCGGCCGTTTTGAATGAAGACGCATTTTGGCCCTATGAGCCAAAAACACTCGAGGAATGCGGACTCTCGGAAATGGCGATTGAGTCGTTGGTCTTGCAGACGTTTCTCTCCGTGGGAACCGTCACCGGTCGCGGGATGACCGACCGAGTACGCTTGCCTTTTCGAATCGTGGAACAGCAGCTTGCACAATTGCGGGTCCGCCAACTGATCGTGCATGCCCGCCCAGCTCCGCTGAATGACTTCTATTACAGTTTGACTGAAAATGGTCAAAAGAGAGCTCAGAGCTATCAGAAGGCAAGCTCCTATACCGGCCCCGCCCCAGTTCCACTCATGGACTATGTACTAAGTGTCGAGGCCCAAGCCAGCAATTTCGAGCCCATCACCTGCAATGAACTCAAGGCAGCGTTGGACGGCGTAACCTACGAACCGTCGTGGCTAGATTTTTTAGGCCCCGCCATCAACAGCAACTCAGGGATCTTTTTGTACGGCCCCCCAGGCAATGGAAAAACAACGCTCGCGCGCTGCTTGGCCAACTGCCGTGGCCAAGAGATTTGGATACCGCATGCTATTGTAGAGGACGGTATGATTATCAAACTTTTTGACGCGTCCTACCACATTGCCTCCAATACCCCGACGGCCACATCCGGAATCCTTGCAAACCAGGAGCACGATCGACGTTGGCTTAGAATTCGCCGTCCGACAGTCGTGGTCGGTGGCGAGCTGACATTGGACAACCTGGAAATTAGGCATGATCCTCGTAGCAACACCTGCGAAGCGCCGCTCCAAATGAAGAGCAACTGCGGCTGCTTGCTGATCGATGACTTCGGTCGACAACGCGTTGCGCCAGCGGAACTACTAAATCGATGGATCATTCCATTGGAGAGCCGGCACGATTTCCTGAATCTGCCCACAGGCAAGAAATTCTGCGTTCCCTTTGAACAAACCATTCTCTTTTCAACCAATCTTCAGCCGGAAGAATTAGTGGACGAAGCGTTCCTGCGTCGAGTCCCTTTTAAGATCCATATCGGTGATCCGACCATCGAGGAGTTTATGGAGTTGTTCAAGCTGGCCTGCGAAGCAAGCAACGTTCCATGGCGCCCGGATGTGATCGAAAAACTCATTGTGAAGCACTATAGGAATCTGGGACGCCCACTTCGCCGCTGCCACCCGCGTGACCTGCTGCACCAAGTGAGTTGCTTGTGCGCGTACCGTGGCGAACGCGTCGAACTGCGACCGGAGTTCTTGGACCTTGCTTGCACGAATTATTTTGGCAATCAACCGATCATGAAATCCTCTGCTGCCCTGGCTGCCAAACCCGTTGGTTGGGATCTTCCAAGTCAGATCCGGCCAAGCCTTACGGCGCCGGTACAGGAGGTTGGAATGGTGCGTCCTTCTCTCACGTCACCAGCGGCACAGAACAGTCAGCCGCTGCGCAGTCAGCCACTGAATAGCCAACCTAATCGAACGGAAGTCATCCGGGATCCGTCTTCCTTGATTGGACAAAGAGGTCGACCAAGTCTGCCAGTCGGCTTGGCCAATCCGAATTTGCTTTCCCCGCAACAAGATCCAAGGACTTTAGGGTCAGCAGTTAAACCCGCTCCGCCAGTGCCGCAAGTCCCTCGTCCAACTCAATCGCCTGCAATAGGTGATTTGGCTGGAACCATCGCACCTACGAGTGAACGAGTCTAAGGGCCCATTTTATGCCAATGACAGCATCGAGTATCCAAGCTGGTTTTGAACCCATCCCTGGCTATGTTTTGCGCAATAAGTTAGGTGCCGGTGGATACGGTGAAGTCTGGTTGGCCGACGCTCCAGGGGGCTTGAAGAAAGCCATCAAATTCGTCCACGGAAGCATTGACGGCAATCGAGCTGGTAGTGAACTGAAATCCTTGCAACGCATTCGACAGGTAAACCACCCTTTTATCCTATCTTTGGAGCGAATTGAAGTTATCGAAGGGCAACTCATCATTGTGACCGAGTTAGCTCAAGGATCGCTTCACGATCGCTTTGTCGAGTTCCGGCAAAAGGGCTTTGTTGGAATTGCGAGGGAACGTTTAATCGGATACATGCGAGATACCGCCGATGGATTGGATTTCCTTTGCCAACAACATGACCTCCAACACTTAGACGTCAAACCTGCCAACTTACTGCTCGTTGCCGACCGCGTCAAAGTTGCCGATTTTGGACTGATCAAAGATATTCAATCCAACAGTTTGTCCGTCATGGGCGGCCTCACACCAACCTACGCGGCTCCCGAAATGTTCGACGGGAGACCGGGCCGCTTCAGCGATCAGTATTCCTTGGCGATTGTCTATCAAGAACTACTTACAGGCACGCTCCCTTTCCGAGGTCGGACGACCGCACAACTTGCCAACGAGCATCTGCATAAGGCACCCAACCTGGAAGCGATTCCCTTGTTGGAACGCCCAATACTTAGCAAGGCACTCTCAAAAAAGCCGCAGATGCGGTTTAACGACTGCAGGGAATTCGTCAACGCGCTCGAACGTGTTCACTTCCAGTCAAACAATCAAGAAAAAAGCGACAATAACGACAATTCTCAATTGAAAAAGCGGCTACCCAAAGCTGCAGCCACGTCGATAAAATCCCAACGGCAAAACGCTTCTCAATACACTCCGTCCCAAAGATTTCGAAAACAACTAGAAAAATCTGAAAACTGGAGCACTGAGAATCGGTTGCAGGTGGCACCGCAGTGTAAAAATGTCGATGTGCTTCCATCGCTTTTGGAGAGTCCTAAGCTCTCGGAAACCAACCCCAGTCTCAACGAAAATGCGGTGCAACTTCCCAAAAAGGTGCTCATCATCGGCTTAGGGGGAACTGGAGCCGAATCCATTTTGGGTATGCGACGCCAAATTGTCGAGACGAATCCGGAGCAGCTCCATTGCGAACAACTTGGATTCCTATTGATCGATTCGGACCAAAAGACGATCGAATCCGTTCTCGACCCAGACCGAACCGAACGCATGCCTTACCATGCAACCGTTTTGATTCCATTGAAGCCCCCCCAGTACTATCGACAGAACTCGAAAAGCGATTTCCGCCAATTGAGCCGACGTTGGGTTTATAACATTCCAAGATCCTTGAAAACCGAAGGCGTTCGACCACTCGGGATGCTCGCGTTTTTGGACAATGCTGTCAACGTTTTTGACGCCTTACAAGAATCCATTTCAGAAATCGCAAAGAGCAGCGGCGACGAAAGCTTTGGTGAACCCATCGTAGTCCAAATCGTTTCATCGGCCCATGGTGGAACAGGGAGCGCCATAGCAACCGAAATTGGTTTTATGCTCCGACAGCTAGCGGCCGAATTGGACATACCCATTCAAATCGAAATGATTTTGACTTGTGCGACACCCAATGGAATCGCTTCAACCGATCTAACCACCGCATCGGCATTGTCTTGCTTGATGGAAATCAACCATTACTTTGAAACGGGTGGACTTCATCCGCACATTGACCAAATTGCCGAATCGCGTGCGATCAATCAGCCGCCATTCGATCATGTATCACTTGTCTACGGTGGGCAATGTGGTAACCAAAGCGATTGGATAGCAGCCACCGTTCAAGCTGCGGATTACATGTGGGCCTGCACGGAAACAGAACTGGGCTCCCGATTAGAGGCAACCCGATTGGAAGCCAATTCCGATGCGAACCATCAGATCGACCAAGGGTGGACTAGCTGGCTTAGCGCCGTCAATTCTCGACACTTGGAGATCTCATCTCAAATCGAACCTATCGAGGCGGCCAGCCGACTATGTCTGCGTGCCTGTTTGCCGTGGCTATCAGCCTTGAATGATGTGATTTCGGGAAGCGACCGGGATGAGGCATCATGCAATGACGCAGACTCAAGATTACTCGAGAAAATGGACTTCTTTGTCGGCGACATGTTCCGCAATAATCGCTGGACGGCACAAGCTTGGGTCCGTGAATGCATGGTTTGCCTCGTACCAAATGACGACAGACTCGACTCACCCACGGAAGCCGCAGAAACCAACAAGGACCGCGATCCTTCGCAGCTTCAAAACGTTCTGAACACTGAGCAACGATGGGATTTAGAGCAAGTTTGCGAGCAACTTGCGCTGAACATGCAGGACGCCACACAGACGATTTCCAAGTTGATCACCACGACACAAGACAACTTGGTCGACTGGCTAGTGTCGCGCTGGCTAGTTAGCCCGCAGGAATGGTCGCATCTCAAAGATGTGGTGCGACTTGTCGCCAGTAAATTCAGCGTTAATGCCAACTCATTGAATGTGGTCTCCCAAAAACTCGCCGACAATCATGATACTTCTTTAGAACTTTTGTATAGCGGTGAGCAAAAATCATCTCCCGAACTGGAGCAAAGATTGCACGCCATGGCATTGGAGGCTAGATTTCATTCGATGGGCGCAAAAATGCTTGCTAGGATGGCTGAGCACATGGCCTATCTAGAAGACCTGTGGCTCAACGAATGCAGACTATTGCAAGCAGAACTCTGCACTTGGGTCGATGATCTATCTAAACGAGTCGGCATCCGCTTGGATAACTCTCTTCAATCCAATTCATTTCTTTCGGCTTTGCTCCAAACGGAGAGCGATGACTCAACCAGCAAAGAGGTGAGAAAATCGATGCAGACCATCGTTGCGGACCGTATCAAACGCGTGCTTGGTACCGGAAGAGAAGCAACCGTCGATTCCCAATCGGGGCTCCTTTCGTTTGGAGCAATATTGGAATTTGCGTCGGGCTCGTTTATTCAACCCAAACACTCACCATCGACAACAGCCCGCACCGAGTCCAAAGATGCGGATGCGGTTTCCGCATTTACGAGTGATGGAAACAAGACCTCATCCGTTTTGGAACAAACTCAGTCGATCTCTCCTCCGACGGAGGTCACCTCCCCGGACGCAATCGACCCGATCAGCTTGGACAAGCGAAGCTTGGAAATCGAGATTGACTCCACTCGACCGTATTTTGTTGATTTTGGGGGTGCCGTGCGCAATGTTGTTCTCCTGCCGAATCTTATCGCTGAGCAACTGGATTCGATTCAAAAAGCGGCCATGGACAACAGGAAGGTCGCGTTGGTAGTCAGCCATCGCTGCCGACAAGCGGCAATCCTTACCGTCGGCGAAAGAATGGTTTTGTCTGATATTATGGAGCGTGTGTGGATGCCATCGTCCGATATTTGGAACCTCGCAAATCGCATCTTGGCCCGCGTCGATGTGGATTGGCTCCCAATCAACAACTCGTGCGTGTAGCGAGCACTCGACTACTGCCAACCGTCAACCCTATCCATCAACCGATCCGCATTCACAAACACGTCTGCCATCCAGCCTGCTTTTCGCGCGGCATCCACGTTCTCTGCTCGATCGTCCGTAAAAAAGATACGGGACGCATCATGACCCGCATGACGCTGTGCCTCTAAATAAATGTGCGCATCCGGTTTCATGCATTTGACTTCGTACGAAAGTATCACAGGCGTAAACCAACCGCGCACTTGTGGATAGCCGCGTTCACCAATCCAATTCCAATGCGCCTCACATGTATTCGAAAGCAATCCCATCGGGATTCCTAAACCGCGGATTCTCTCAAGCACAGGCAGTATGTGTGGGTTAGGAATGAACATATCGGCTGCAGCTTGAAGCATATCGGGAACATCGATTTCTCTACCGATAGTATCGGCAATGCGAGTAACGAACTGTGAGCCGCTAATCCAACCGCTCTCGTACTCCATTTGAAGGTTTCCATCGAAAACGATGGAATGCATCTGATCCGCAGCGATACCGGCAACCTTAGCCATCTTTCGCATCGACAGACTGTGATCAAAGTAAAGCAGTACATTGCCAAGATCGAAGTACACAAAGTCAGGACGCATGGTTGAGGGTTGAGGGTTGAGGGTTGAGGGTTCAGGGTTCAGGGTTCAGGGTTCAGGGTTCAGGGTTCAGGGTTGGAGGGTTGGTAAATCTGAGATTTCACAACTGACAACTGACAACTGACAACTGACAACTGACAACAATCAACTGACAACAATCAACTTCCTCCATCGATTTACTTGTTCTGCGACGCGTTCCGGACTGCTGGATCCGTAAGAACTGTACGATTGAACGGCACCCGAGACACCTAGCGTCGCTCGAATGCTCCCGTCCAAGGATTCGTCTACCGACTTAATTTCGGCTTCTGTCAATGCAACTAAGGAAACCTTCCTCGCCTTCGCTATTGCAACCAACGCACCGACTTTGTGATGAGCAGTACGTTGTGGCATACCACGCAAGATTAAACCTTCCATCAAAGCCGTTGCGTCGAGATACCCTTGATCCAGTTTAGCTGAAATAACTTCCCGCTGTAACTCGGTCTGCTCAACGATCGGTATCGCCAACTCAAGGCATGCAATCACGGTGTCAAAGGAGTCAAATAATGGCGGCTTGTCTTCTTGCAAGTCACGGTTGTAGGCCAATGGAAGGCCCTTGATCAACACAAGCAAAGTTTGCAAATTGCCGACCACGCGAGCGGACTTGCCTCGCGTCAATTCCAAGGTGTCCGGGTTCACTTTCTGAGGCATGATGGAACTGCCGGTGCAAAATGCGTGCGGTAATTTGATAAAGCCGAATTCGGTGGTCGACCATAGAATCCACTCTTCCGCCCAGCCGCTCAAGTGTACCGATATCATGGTCAATACAAAAACTGACTCTACGGCAAAGTCCCGATCGCTGCTGATGTCGACGCTGTTAGCCGCGACCCCTTCAAATTCAAGCAGTTCGGCTGAATAGTGACGATCGATTGGCAGACTGGTGCCAGCTACGGCGGCCCCACCCAACGGACAAACATTCACTCGCTTGCGACAATCCGCTAGCCGGCCACGGTCTCGCTCCAGTTTTTCAACGTACGCAAGCCAATAGTGTGCTGCCAGAACGGGCTGTGCCCTCTGCATGTGAGTGTAGGCCGGAATAATGACTCCGTCATCCTTGCTACATCGCTTGAGAAAGGCACGCTGTAGTTCCAACAACAAGGCATCCACCCGATCTAAATGCTCACGGACCCAGAGCCGAAGATCCGTTGAAACTTGGTCATTTCGCGAGCGCGCGGTATGCAGTTTTCGGCCAACGTCCCCCAGTCGATCGATGAGTGTTTGCTCGATATGCATGTGAATGTCTTCGAGTTCAATCTGGAAGGGCATTTCGCCTCGGTCGAGCACACCTTGGATATCAGCCAGTTCTCGCTCAATCGCTTGAAACTCCTCCGTTTCCAGGAGTCCCTGCTTGCAGAGCATCTTGGCGTGCGCGATCGATCCGCGAATGTCTTGCTTGTAGAGGCGGTGGTCAATCGAAATACTTTCGCTAAATCGTGCCAATCGTCCGTCCATTGAGTCGGAAAAAACGCCGCTTCGAGATAATGATGCCAAAATATTTTCCCAGGTTAGGTGGATGGATTTCGTGTTATGATTGTCTTGGATTCCCCAGGATTCTCAAGCCGTGAAGTAAAGGCAAAGCCATTGTTGTCCAAGGTTTTTCGCAGAACACCGATATCGCTTCTCAATTTCATAAGCCAGCCAGCCCGGGCCATTGTGAGCGTCCTGGGCGTTGCATTCGCTTTGCTCCTGATATTCATGCAACTGGGTTTTCGAGGTGCCGTTGGCAATACCGCAACGATTGTTTACGGAAAATTAGCTGGCGATTTGGTGATGCGATCTCCCGATTACGTACACCTTTACGAACCAAAAACCATCGACCGTTCCTGGATGAACATGGTCGCGTCTCACCCAGACGTCGAGGCGGTGGATCCGTTTTTCATTATGCTTCATCGATGGCAAAATCCGCCGAGGAACGAAGAATGTGATGATGCACCTCCTGACGGATCCTTTCGAACTGTTGGCATGATGGGGATGCAACTAGATCGACCTGTGATCCAAGTGGAGGAACTACTCGACAAACTCTCGCTTTTGAAAGACCCAGACGCAATGCTCGTCGATCGAGCGACACGCGCCGAATACGGACCTGAAAACTGCAAACGGTTCTCGGACGCGGACATTTCGAAATCTACCGAGTTGGGCGGTCGAAAAACGCTCATTGCTGGCCATTTCAAATTGGGGACTGGCTTGGCGACCAACGGTGCGGTCCTAGTAAGCGACGTCGCATTCGGAAGGCGAGCAGGAATTGACGTGCGACGACGCGCCTCGTTAGGACTTGTTCGGCTCAAGCCCGGTCGAGATCCCGCTTTGGTCCGCGCCGCACTTACTTCATGGCTTGCCGAACGAGAACCCCGTTTCCAATTGGCGGTTCAAATGCTTACGATGGAGCAGCAGAAACTTTGGGAACGCAAGCGGTGGCTGAACGAAACTCCCATAGGGATGATTTTCACGATGGGGGTTGGGTTGTCGTTTATCATCGGAGCTGCCATTGTCTACATGGTCCTCGCCACGGATGTTGCGAGTCGATTGCCCGAATACGCAACCCTCAAAGCGATGGGTTATGCACCTAGCTATCTGGCGCAAACCGTATTAAGACAAGCTTGGCTGCTTTCTGTAGCTGGCTACTTCCCTGCCTTCTTGATCGCCATGGTGTTGTACCAAATTACCTCAAGCCTTTCTGGCATTCCAACTTTCATGACATGGCAAAGAGCTGTCGGCGTATTCGGCCTGTCGCTACTGATGTGCACCCTGGCAGGCTTGCTTGCGGTTCGCAAACTCCTGAAAGCGGAACCAGCTTCGCTGTTTTGAAAAGCAATGGCACCGGAGCTCGTGAGCGGGACCGGAACTCGTGAGCGGGGGGGTGAGGCTCCTGCCGAACCATGGCGGCGCGAGCTCGGCAGGAGCCTCGCCCTCCCAAAGGAAGACTAAGCAGGTAGAATTAAGTCTGTCTCCATGCTTAACCCGCCAATTCCCTCGATCTTTTGACCGCCGCCATGACGCCGTCGATCACCGCAGACCGGAATCCCGCTCGTTCCATCGTACTCAAAGCCGCAATGGTGGTGCCACCAGGACTTGTTACTTGTTCCCGCAAAATGGCAGGATGGGTACCAGTCTCTTGCACCATCTTGGCAGTCCCTAGCACCGTTTGGGTGGCTAGTTCAAGGGCGGCTTGTCGACTCAATCCAGCCATGACTCCTCCATCGCTCAACGCCTCGATCATCATGAGCACATAAGCTGGCCCAGAACCGGATACACCCGTGACCCCATGCAGTTGGTCGTCCGTTACCCGAACCACCTTACCGACTGCGCTGAAGATGGACTTGCACCATTCGAAGTCATCTGGAGTTACAGCTCGGGCGACCGCGATGCCGCTGGCCCCCTCGAGCGACTGACAAGGCGTGTTCGGCATCACTCGAATAATTCGTTCTGTTCCTAAACAGTTCGCCAGTTTTCCGAGCGAAATACCCGCCGCGATAGAAACCAACAGATGCTCCGGTGTGATCTTTGCTTCCAAGCCGACTGCAATGTCTAACAATGTCTGCGGCTTGACTGCCAGGATGATGCGTGTGCACTTGTCGAATAGCTCATCCGGTTCCGAAGCCAATACGCACTTTGGAAACTTTTGATTGAGCACTGCAATTTGTTCAGGATTCGTATCACAAAAAGCAATATCGGCATCGGTAGCGATACCCGAAAGGATAGCACCTCTCGCAATCGCAGTAGCCATCTGACCACCGCCTAGAAAACCGAACTGCAAGGCACTCATGAAACGAACCAGTGGGCTTTGAGGACTTCTGCGGTTGCTTGAGATTTGTTCAGAACGTAGAAATGCACGCCGGGAATGCCGTTGTTTAACAGCTCCGCGACCTGACGTTGAGCGAATTCAACGCCAACAGAAAATTGCCAATTTGCGTCCGTGTTTTCTCCCAGCCGGTTGATGAAGGATTCCGGAAGTTTGGCTTTGCACAACGAAGCGATTCTCTGGATTTGAGAAAGATTGGTGACTGGCAAGATTCCCGGAACGATAGGAATCGTGATTCCAGCTGCAACGCACTTGTCACGAAAGCGGAAAAAGTCTTCATTGACATAGAAGAGTTGGGTCACAATGACGTCTGCTCCGGCATCGACTTTACGCTTCAGATTGGCGAGATCGACTTCCGGGCTGGGGGCTTCTTGGTGCACCTCTGGATAACCTGCAACCGCAATTCCCAATTCAGGAAATTCCGACCGAATCAAGGAAACCAACTCGTTGGCGTACTTGAGTCCACCGTCCGTTTGCTGAAACTCAGTCTGACCTTTTGGCGGATCACCTCTCAAAGCCACGATATGCTCGGTCCCTTGCGCAATGGCCGTATGCAAGTAACTGCGAAGTTGCTCCACAGTCGAGCCAACGCAAGTCAAGTGGGATGCTACGGGAACGTTGAATCTCGACTTTACCTCCGTTAGGATTTGCAACGTTCTGTCGCGTGTGGAGCCGCCTGCACCATAAGTGCACGTGAAGAAATCAGGTGAAAATTCGACAAGTTCAGCTGCCGCTTCCAAAAGCAAATCGACACCCTCGTCCGTTTTCGGCGGGTACAACTCGAACGACAACCCGGGTTTCCCCCCTCTGAAATAATCTCCGAGCCCCATCTGAACATCCCTTATTGTTAAAAAGTACCGACAAACGCCACTTATCAACGCGGGGAAACCGCCCCGTTCAAGAAGTTGCTTGTATCAGAGTAACAAAACCCCGCTTCCAATCAAGATTCATTGACTGCAAGTTTACCGCGTGTTTCCAAGCGTGATTCACAAAACCAACAGGACTCCGTAAAGTGTTAGTCCGTAGCCTGGCAGTAGACCACTTTGGCCAGCCATCACGCTACGGTTAGTAAACTCATGCCGCTCCCCTTTAAGGGAAGAATGAAATCCACATATGACACCAAAGCCTGTTCAACCCCTACATGGAAAACGCGTCCTGGCCTTTGTAGGTGATATCTACGAGGACCTTGAACTTTGGTATCCCAAGCTTCGTCTCATCGAGGCAGGCGCAACGTTTATTATCGCCGCCGAAGAGGCTTCCAAGGTTTATGCCGGTAAAAACGGCTATCCGTGCCAATCCGACATTCGCATTGACGATGCGAAATCCAACGACTTTGATGCCGTACTTTTGCCCGGTGGATTCATGCCGGACCGGCTGAGAAGACTTGACTCGGTCAAGCGGCTGATTGCGGAATTTTCCGAACAGAAGAAATGCGTTGCAGCTATTTGCCACGGCGGTTGGCTTGCCATCTCGGCTGGCGTCTATTCGGGAGTTCGCGTCACCGGATCTCCTGGCATCAAGGACGACCTAGTCAATGCCGGAGCCATTTGGGAAGATTCTGCCGTGGTGGTCGATCGGCATTTCGTTAGCAGCCGAAAACCCGATGATTTGCCCTGGTTCACTCATGCCATGATTGAAGTGATTCGAACGGCGAACAGCTAAGGCATGCGGCGGAATTGAATTTACCAGAAAGGCGAGGCTCCACCCCTGTAAACATGTCTTCATCGACTTTTCTCAAGCAATTCATTGACCGGGAGGGTGAGGCTCCTGCCGAACCTCGGCGACGCCAGCTCGGCAGGAGCCTCGCTCTGGGATGATGAATCTTGGTCATGCAATAGCAGTTTCGTTTTGCCCGGTTTTGTTGCGCGGATTGGACTGTCGATAGAACGCCATCCTAGCGGCTTGAACGGTTTTGCCCAATTTTTCCTTAGCCCATTCATACACGGCCT
>JANMLD010000115.1:0-1492 GCA_031372345.1 Pirellula sp. | reverse complement strand
CCGTCGTTGGCAATCGTGTATTGATAGGTCTTGGAGTCGCCGATGTCCGCGACGAAGAGTAGTCGTCGCTTCGAGTCGCCAACGATCCCGTTGGGCTGAACAAGCGAGTCGTCCATGAGCGTCACATTCGCGCCATCGCGATCGACGCGATAGACCGCCTGCTTGTTCTGTGGCCTCGTTTTATGTTCCCACCACTTGCGCTGGTAATAAGGATCTGTAAAGTACATGGTGCTATTGGAATCGATCCAAACGTCATTTGGGCCGTTGAGTTTTCGCGCTTCAAAGGTTCCAAAAAGAACCTTATGCGATTTGTCGGCAGCGATTTCCCACATCTCATTCTTTTCGTCGGCACACGCGATTAGCTTTCCATCGGGTGCAAAGAACATTCCGTTGCTTCGACCGGCCGGTTTCAAAAACTCCGTGACTTCTCCGTCCAAGTCCACTTTCAAAATGCGGTCGTTGGGTTGATCGGTAAAGAACACATTCCCTTGTGCGTCTACCGCAGGACCTTCCGTGAATTGATATCCATCGGCTACGAGCGTTATTTTGCCATCGGCTGCTTCGGTAACGCCGTCGTCGCAAAGCCCGAATTGGGTTCCGTGAGTTAGGAGAGCGGCACAAGCGCCCCCCAAATGCGATAAGAAACGTAAATAGGAATTCATCGTTAACTACCTAGATGAAAGGAAAAAATCCCGCAGGCTCGTCCTGCGGATCGTTCGGCTTTTCGCTACACACAGAAGTTCGCGGAGGACGGATTTGCGTCGTCGTTGACGACTAGATTCTAGACAAAGAAGCCGTCCACGTTCATGGGCGTGGTCAGAATTAATTATACTTTCGATGATCCGTATGCTTTTCGACGTCCCTTTCCATATCGGGGTGCAGACCATGTTCAACCGTCGCGATTTTCTTGCCGCCACAGCCGCCTTGACCGCAGGGCCGATGTTTTTGCCCTCGGCAGGCCATGCCCACACGCCACTTTTTATGTCACCCTCCGAGAGAATCTCGCTTGGATTTATCGGTGTTGGCAAGCAGAGCCTAGGCCATCTTGGAAAGTTTCTGGGTAACTCCAATGTAGAAGTCATCGCGGTTTGCGATGTCGTTCAGGCTCGCTTGGATAAGGCGGTTGAGATGGTCACTCAGCGATACGCGGAACGAACCAAGAGCGGTGAGTATCGCGGCATTCGCCAGTTTGGTGACTTCCGTGAGTTGCTCGCTTTGAAAGGATTGGATGCTGTCGTGATCGGCACGCCTGACCATTGGCATGCGATTCCTTGCATTCTTGCGGCTCGCGCGGGTAAGCACATTTATTGCGAAAAACCATTAACCCATAACATCGCGGAAGGCCGCACGTTGGTTCAGGAAGTTGCTAAGGCAAAAGTCATATTTCAAACGGGCAGCCAGCAGCGAAGCGAGTTTGGTGGCCATTTTCGAAAAGCAGTGGAGACCATCTGGAACGGTCGCATTGGTGAAGTCAAGCGAGTCCGCATCGGTG
>JANMLD010000024.1:0-3738 GCA_031372345.1 Pirellula sp. | reverse complement strand
TCAAGAGTCGATCGCAGCAGTCTTCGACGGCCGTGAGTAGATCGTTATGAAACTCAAACTGGCGATTGGTAACGAGTTGTTGTTTAAGTTGGGCGACAGTTTGATCTTTATCGACTTCGATACCGATTCGCAGCATGCCTTCGGTTTCGCCGCGCAGCATAGCGAGCAGTCGGTGAGAAGGGATTTTGGCGGCCGGTTCGCCAAACTCGTGGTACATTTCAAATTTGGTGGCTTCTTCTTTTTTGCCCCGTTTGACTTGTGAGGTGACGCGTCCACGCGTTTTGACTTCTTTGGCGAGCCAAGTGCGAGTGTTAGCTTGATCGGCCCAAGACTCAGCAACGATATCGAGAGCTCCTTGAAGCGCGGCAGCTGGGTCGGGGACTTCCAATTCCAGGTTAACGTATTGCTTGAGAATGTCTTGTTTGGGGCGGCCGAGTACTTTCTGGCTTAGCAGCAGATCGGCCAAGGGCTGGAGGCCACGTTCACGAGCGATAGTAGCTCGCGTACGGCGTTTTGGTTTGAAGGGCAAGTAGATAGCTTCGAGGGTTTGCAAATCGGTGCAATCGATGATTTGTTTTCGGAGAGCATCGGAGAGTAGTCCTTGTTCGTCGATGGTTTTGAGGACCGTTTTTTTGCGAGCGGCGAGTTCGCGGGCTTTTTCGAGTGCATCTTCGATAGCCCGGAGAGCCATTTCATCGAGCCCTTGCGTAGCTTCTTTGCGGTAGCGAGCGATGAAGGGGATGGTGTTCCCAGCGTCCAGGAGTTCGATGGTCGCATGGACTTGGCGTTCGGAAATGGACAGTGATTGGGCAATTTGTTTTGCAATTGCAAGAAGTTCAACATCGATCGTTGGTTCGGAGGCCATGGGACTGTGGCTAGTTTGCAGGAGGGAGGATTTGTTAAATTCAGTGGAATTTATTGGGAAAGATGATTTGAATAGTGGCTTTGATAAGCAAAAAGTGGAGGCAACACAAGTCGTGAAGTCGAGTCAAGGATTCTCAATGGAACCTTGGCGAGATGGGTGGTATCCGTTACACTTCGAGCGTGTGGAGGAGTTGGCAGCAGCGATTCCAAACAAAAATCGGGCCGTAGCGCAGCCTGGCTAGCGCGCTACCTTGGGGTGGTAGAGGTCGTGGGTTCGAATCCCGCCGGCCCGATTAACGAAAAGACTGGGTAAAATGAAAATTTTGCTCGGTCTTTTTTTATGGCCCCAATGCGATTGTGACACATTTGTGACACACTCTTGGGCTTGCATTGGGTTTGCATCGCTGGGCTTTGTTTCCTTCGGCTTCTACGATTCGGCGTGAATCCTCAACACGCCGCAAGGAGCAAAACCATGGCAACCCTCGATAAACACCCAACCTCCAATCACTTCCTCATTCGCTTTCGCTTTGCCGGTCGTTCTTACAAACGGTCACTAAAAACCGATAACAAAAAAAATGCGGAATCCGCCCTTTCCCGCCTGGAAGAAACGCTTTCGCTGGTTCAGCGTGGCTTTCTCGTCATGCCGCCCGATGCCGATCCTGTGACCTACTTTCTTTCTGGGGGCAAAGCCGCGAACACCCCAAAGAACGAAAAGGGGATTACCTTAGGCGAATTGTTCACGAAGTATCAATCGGCACTCCCGGCTCAGGCAAAAGAACAAACGACGCTCAAAACCGAAGCAACACACCTAAAGCACTTTCGACGCAAACTTCCACTCTCCAAACCACTCAACCAAATCACGACTCACGACATACAGCAGTTCGTCAATTCCGAATCGAAACGCAAGTTCGGAAAACGATCGATCGGCCCTGATACGATCATCCGCGAAATCGTGACACTCAAATGCATCTTCAATTGGGCCGAGAAACAAGAACTCATCGACAAAGCTCCGCTTCTTCGGGGACTCGTCTACGGCAAACGTGACGAAAAACCACCTTTCATGACCAGAACCGAAATCGAACGAATCATCAATCGAGGCGGTTTGAACCAAACAGAAATTGATCAATTGTGGGATGCCATGTATTTGACCATCCAGGAAGTTCACGAAGTACTGGAACTGGTGAAGGGACGTGCACGCTACCCGTTCATCTATCCCATGTTGGCCTTTGTGGCCTATACAGGCGTTCGCCGGAGCGAGATGATTCGAGTCATGATTGACGACTTTGACTTGGCGAACGGTACGGTGCTGATTCGAGAGCGAAAACGCAGTCGACTACGTTCAACGACATTCCGTCGAGTTGAATTGCCTAGCAAGCTTGTTGGCATCATCAAAGATTGGTTAGCCCAACACCCCGGCGGCCAGTCTGCATTCGCCCAGAACTTCGACCTGGACTCGAAGGAAATTCCAATTGCACTCAATGCCGATCAAGCTCGCAGCCAATTTGATAAAGCACTTCGAGGAACCAAGTGGGATGTAATTCGTGGCTACCATGTTTTTCGCCATTCCTATGCATCTAATCTTGCCTCTAAAGGCGTAGACCAACGGATCATCGACAAGCATATGGGGCATCAAACCGAAGAAATGCGAAAACGATACCAACACCTCATGCCAGAAGTCTGCAAACGCGCCGTCGAAGCACTTGTGATTTGAGCTCCTCATAGAATTCGGATTCCGTGAGGTGGCCAGAAAGTGAGTTATGATCGACAGCGAGGTTGAAGTGCAAGTGTCCGTAGCGGCCTACTGTTTCGCTACGATGATATCTATCCGACCTCTAACTCGCACCGGTTTGGGTGACGATTGGGTGACCGGAGCGACGCTGGGACCTCCATTTATGCAATTTCTGACGCTAGAAATTGAGGAAACCGATTTGGTTTGAAAACAATCACGCCTGATTCGATCATCCGGATCCAAGGAAAAACGAGAGGACAGCCAAATGCACAGGACACGCCCTCCTGTGCGCGCTGGCGAAAAGTCGTTGTTGTCAAATTGACTGAACTTTCGATTTCGGTAAGCACCTGGGGCGGCTTCATGACCACGACGCGAATTTATAGCTCGATGGTCCGAGCAGTGGACTTCACAAAGAAGATCCTGTCCATCGCGGTAAGCAGGTACTGCTTAGCCGGTTGCACGCGTACAAAACTGGAGAATTTTGAAAAAATTTTAAAAATTCCACCTAGCCACGCATCGAAGTTGGTACAATTTTGCAGACTGTGAAAATGCTAACCGACTTGCACGGATCGAGGAGTAGCCCTCCCACAATTACCAACGAAGTGAAAATCAAGAATGTATTCTCAAGTTTGCGAGTTACGTACTTTTGCTTTTCTTGTTCTCTTGTTTGCTTTTGATATTGCTTGTATTGCGGTTTATCCCGCTCTTGTTTGCAGTCAAGAATCGGACGAGAACTCAGCAGTTGAATCGGTATCCACTAAAGGTGTTGATGCAGTTCCTGTGATGAGGGAGGTTTTCGTCGCAGATTTTGGAGCAATTAAGCTTTCCAAGCTCGATACTCTTCCGCTCGAATTGGGACGACTTGAGATGAACGTACCAGTGAGAGTAAAATTCTCCGTCGAGAACGACACGGGCAAAGACATTTCGGTCGTTGGGATGGAAGTATCCTGCGGTTGCACAAAGGCAATGCCGGGCGTTTCAACCGCGAAGCCTGGAGAGTTGATGCCATTTACATTGGATTTGTCACCTGATAAAAGACCTAATCGTTTCGCGCACACGATCAAGATTAATTTTGTTGATCTCGCGGTAGGTGTGAAATTGAGCGGACAGTATTCACTGCCATTTGAATTTGCACCCAATGTTTT